>CACYDT010000050.1 GCA_902773295.1 uncultured Veillonellaceae bacterium
AAAACTTTGCAGGAAGTCATGATGGCATTTCATGCAAAGAACAAACTTGACGAAGTTGCCAAGTTCTTGAAGAAGCACAAAGATGATTCCGTTTCCACCAAAGAAGTCCTTGCTATGATCGAAAAGGAAGATGAGGAGAATGATTACTTCTAAGACTTATACCATTGAGACACGGCTGAACCAAAGGGACAATGCTGAGATAATTGAATATACGAAGAACTATAACGTCCTCTATGGAAAAATGCTTCGATTTGCATGGCATCGCTATAACAATGGCGGTACGTTCAGCATGAAGAAAAGCGATTTCAATACCATCTTGCAGAGAACCTTTGGCGTAAACAAACGTCTTGCCAATTCCGTAATTTCCGAGATTGAGGGATTGTATAAGGCGTTGTATCAGCTAAAATGGTATGAGTACGGACAGCTGAAAGGCAAGATTGGTAAGGAGTACAAGAAAATCGAAAAATTATCCAAGAAGGTCCATGCTATCCGTGAAGAAGCAAAAGAAAAGGGATTCACGGATTCTTCCTTGCGATATTATCATAAACTGAAAGCAGATATTTTCTATGCTAAGCAAAAAATCAATCACATGCAACAAAAGAAAAAGAACTTGCTGAATGAAATTCTTAGCAGGGATTTGCATATCTGTTTTGGCTCAAAGAAGCTGTTTTACGCACAGTTTCACTTGGGGAAAAACAATTTTACCAGCCATAGAATTTGGCTGGAACATTTTCGACAGGCTAGAGATCATCGCTCTTTGTATATTGGTTCTAAAGACGAACATCGTTGCAATCAGATTCTTCAGTTAACGCCTATGGTCAATGCAGGAAAAGGAAACCGCTTTGCTATTCAGCTACGAAAAAACACCAAAGCCCGTGAATATGTGAGAGGTTTTTGTACCTTCAAGTATATGGATGGACTTCTCGCAAATTCTCTTGTGAAACAAGACCATGGAGTTACTTATCGAATTGTATTCCGTGGCAAGAAATGCTACCTGCAAGCTATGGTAACGCTTGACAAAGACACGAATGATTGCAAGACCAGAATCTCTTATGGAACGATTGGTTTGGATTACAATGATGGTTTCATCGAGCTTGCGGAAACCAACGAAACAGGAAATCTTGTATATTTGGAGCATTTTGATTTGAAGTTCCACGGTACAGGGAATTCCGCAACAAGTGAAATCCGCAATGTTGTTTCTGAAATCGTGAATTATGCCATTCTAACAGGCAAGGATATTGTTATCGAAGATTTGGACTTCCGCAAGACAAAATCTGAAACAGATGAAGCGAAATCAGAAGGCGGGAAAGATTATAACCGCATGATTCATGCTTTCGATTATTCCAGGTACAAGAAGTCCTTTGAGAACTGTTGCTTTAGGCGTGATGTGAACCTCATAGAGGTCAATCCTGCTTATACAAGCAAAACTGCCGAACAGAAGTATTGTGATAGAAAAAAGTTAGTTATCCATCAAGGAGCAGCTTATGTAATTGCTCGTAGAGGTCAGGGATATGTAGACAAATACATCAAACCAAAGAAACGAAAGATCCCCAAAACAGCATAAACAAAAAATCCTCTCGCCAGGAGAGAGCAACTTCCAAGAGATTGTTGCCCTCCAACCTGGCTGGAGACATAGAAAAGGACGCAAGTGTTGATATTTGTTGTGCCACTTGGCTTGCCAAGAGAAATGAATAGAGGTGCTTGAAATAATCCATAGGCGTACCGTAACGCCTGAAATCGTTAGGGATTTCGTCTGCCCCTATTTGCTACGATTTTATTTTACGGTTGCGATGCGGTTCAATCTTTGTTACCATTGTATATATTCTTCCTTTTTTTGAAAAATCCTGCCATTTTCCATAGCAGGGAAGAAAATTTCATGGAAAGAAGGTGCATCCATGCTGGAGTTTATCATAGGACGTGCAGGGACGGGGAAGAGCCGGGCATGTCTTGCGGGGATGCGGGAGCGGATGGAGCGGGATCCCTTGGGGCCTGCTCTGGTCCTCCTGCTGCCGGAGCATATGACCTATGAGGCGGAACGTGCCCTTGCCATCTCCATGCCGGCCGGGAAGGGATTCCTGCGGAGCTTTGTCTTCGGGTTCCGCAGGTTCGCAAGGCAAGTGTTGCTGGAGACAGGGGGCATGGCAGTGCCTCGCATCACGGATGTGGGAAGGAAACTCTTGCTGAAACGGATTCTTGGCAAGAGGAAAAACGATCTGAAAATATTCCAACGCGCAGCAGGACAGCGCGGCTTCAGCCATTCCCTTTCGGAAGCCATACAGGAAATCAAAAGCTACGGGATGGATGGGGAGCGCCTGGCGAAGGCAGCGGATGGCGTGGAGGAACCCCAGCTCAAGGACAAGCTCCGGGATCTCGCTCTTCTGGCGGAAGATTTCCGCATGGAGATGAAGGGGCGCTACAACGACAATGAAGATATGATGCGTACGCTGGCAGAACGGCTGCCCTTGGCAGAATTCCTCCGGGGCGCGGAGATCTGGATCGATGGCTTCATCTTTTTCAATCCGCAGGAGCGGCGCATTCTGGAAGAACTCCTGAAGGCTGCATCCCATGTCCATATCTCCCTGGCAATGGATGCAGATCTGCAATCCCCGGAAAATCTGCGGCAAACCGGTGTATTCCATCGTTCCTGGGAGACCATGATGATGTTGAGGAAGATGGCAGAGAATTTGGGGATTCCTTGGGAAATTCGCCCAATGGCCCGCTCCTTCCGAAGCGGGAAGAATGCATTATGTTTGCTGGAGAAAAACCTGTTTGCCCATGCTTCGAAGCCGGAAAAGCACGGGGACGGAATTTTCATCGTGGAAGCGGCAGTGCGCCGCTTGGAGGCAGAGGCGGTTGCATCGGATATCCTGCGGCTCTGCCGCGAAGAAGGATACCGTTACCGTGATATTGGTGTGCTCCTTCGTGAGGAATCCTATGAAAGCCTCATGGATTTCGTGCTGGAAGAACATGGAATCCCATTTTTCCGTGACGGCAGGCGGAGCGCCGCCCACCATCCCATGGCAGAGCTGATTCGTTCTGTCTTTTCTGCATTGCAGGGATGGCGGTACGATCCTCTGTTCCGCGCCTTTCGCACGGGATTTTTCCCCGTGACTTGGGAGCAGCTGGATCGTTTGGAAAATTATGTGCTGGAATTCGGCATCCGGGGGAAAAAACGGTGGCTCATGGAAGAGGATTGGCCCTGGCACCGGCATTCCCTGGAAGAGGATGCGGGAGAGGTGGACGACAGAACGGCAAAGGTCTTGCAGGAAGTGAATTTCGCCCGGCGGCAGGTTGCAGGCATTCTGGCTTCCTTTCAGGAGTCCATGGGGGCAGCGAAGAATGTGGAGCAGATGACGGCGGCTCTTTACGGATTCCTGCTGGATCTCAAGGTTCCCGAGACTTTGGAGGAATGGGCCTTGCGGGCAGAGGACGAGGGACGCCTGGAGGCGGCGATGGAGCATCGCAAGATCTGGAATGATGTGATGGATCTCATGGATCAGCTGGTAGAAGTCAGCGGGGCAGAAAAACTGTCGCCGGGGGATTATCAGGAGATTCTGGAAGAGGGACTGGATGTTCTGGAGATTGCCCTGATTCCTCCGGGGCTTGATTATGTTTCCGTATCGCCGTTTGACCAAAACAGTCTGGGAAACAGCAGAGCCATCTATATTCTTGGCGCAAACGAAGGCGTTATGCCAAGGCGGAGCAGGGAGAAGGGAATCTTCACCGATGCGGACCGGCTGCGGATCCGGGAATCCGGAGTGGAGATATCTTCCGGCGGTCTGGAGGGAAGCCTGGCGGAGAAATATCTGCTGTACCGAGGGTTCACGGAGGCAAGGGAGTATCTCTGGATTTCTTATTCCCTGGCAGATGCCGCAGGGGAAGGGCTTGCGCCGTCTTCTCTGGTAGAGAGGATCCGCAGGATGTTTCCGGAGGCGGGATTCCTGTCCATTCCGTTGGAGAATCTTGCAGATCGGGAACTGGATGAGGGAACGGAATTTGGCAGATTGTCTGTCCTGCGGCTGGCAGACGGCAGGCAGGCTTTGTCCGGACTGACCTCTGTCCTCAGGAACCGGAGGGATCATCAGGTATCTATGGGCTGGTGGCAGGATGTATACAATTGGCTCATGGAACAGGAGTCCTTGTCAGAGGCAAGGGACGCATCTTTTTCCGGGCTCTTTGCGAAAGCCGATGAGGAAGCTCTGCCGAAGGATTTGGCGGAAGCGCTGTTTGCGCAACATCGGTGCCTGAGAGGCAGTGTCACAAGGTTTGAGCGGTTCCAAAGCTGCCCGTTCCAGCATTTCGCCCAGTATGGCTTGCGGCTCAAGGAGCAGCAGGAATACCGCTTTCAGGCAATGGATCTGGGGACTCTCCTGCATGGTGCCCTGCGGGAGTTCGGCGAGACATTGAAAGCCGGGGGGCGCCGTTGGGGGGATGTGGAGGATGAGGAA
The DNA here is from genome assembly GCA_902773295.1 of uncultured Veillonellaceae bacterium. Classification (GTDB taxonomy): domain Bacteria; phylum Bacillota; class Negativicutes; order Selenomonadales; family Selenomonadaceae; genus UBA3796. Next base: position 4,449 of record CACYDT010000050.1, read on the forward strand.
TGCCATGCCATGTGCTGTGCCATTCTCAAGAAACTCATGCCAAAGCTCAGGAACGAGCTTTTGATGAGCACGGCGCAGTACCAGCATCAGCAGGCGCGCATCCTGGAAGTGGCGGAGAGAAGCATTCGGCGGCTGGTTGCGCTGGATGCTGTCAGCCGTTTCCATCCGCAGGTATATGAGCGTTCCTTTGGAAGGGGTATGGGAAGCATGCCGCCCCTGACCTATTTTTTGGAGGATGGGGGAAAGGTCGAGATTATGGGGCAGATTGACCGTATGGATTTTGACGAGAGCGGGAAATATTTCCTCGTCATGGATTACAAAACGGGGGAAAGCGCCATCAATCTTCTGGAAGTCTATTACGGCCTTCGCATGCAGCTGCTGACCTATCTTCTCGTAGCGAAGAATCTTCTGGAACGGACGAAGGAGGATATGCTTCCGGCGGGGATGCTGTATTTCTTCCTGAGGTATCCCATGTATACTGCCGCAATGAAAATCGGGAAGGAAGAAGCGAGGAAGGAAATCGGGAAGAAGCTCAGGATGCCCGGGTGGGTGCTGGCCGATGAGGAAGTCATACGCGCCATTGACAGCAGCCAGGAATTCATACAGGTGCGGCTTACGAAAAGCGGGATCCACGCTTCCGATATGTCCAAGGTGAAGAAGGCGGAAGATTTTGCGGTTTTGCTGGATTATGTGGATTATATGCTGAAGGATACCGGGAAGCGCATTCTTTCCGGTGATATCGCGGCCAGACCCTATCGCTGGAAGGACAGGGTTCCATGCAGTTTCTGCCCTTATCGGGCGGTCTGCGGTTTTGATCTGCAGATCGAGGGCTTTCAGTACCGGAATCTGAAAGACCTTTCTGCTGATGAGTTGCTGGATACGATGGAATGGAAGACGAAGGGCGGGTGTGAAGATGGCGTGGACCGAAAGCCAGCAAATGGCGATTGAAACGAGGGACAAGAATCTTCTGGTGGCTGCGGCGGCGGGTTCCGGGAAGACGGCGGTGCTGGTGGAGCGCATTATCCGCCAGATCTTGGCGGGGGAATGTGATGTGGATCGCCTGCTGGTCGTGACATTTACCCATGCGGCGGCAGAAGAAATGCGCATGCGCATTGAATCGGCGCTCAGGAAGCAGTTGGGGCAGGAGAAGGACGAGAAACAACAGGAGCGTCTGGAACGGCAGATGATTCTTCTGTCTGGCGCTTCGATTTCCACCCTCCATTCCTTTTGCCAGACGGTCATACGGCAGAATTTCTCCGCCATAGACCTGGACCCGGAATTTCGGCTGGCAGGGGAGCAGGAACTCCGCCTGATGCAGCAGGAAGTCCTGGAAGAGGTTTTTGAGGCGGAGTATGAGAGAGGTGATGAGGGGTTTCTTCGGTTTGTGGATCATTTCGGCGGGAATGAGCGCGGAGACGAGAAATTGTATCATCATGTGCTTCGTCTGTACCGTTATTCCCAAAGCCAGCCTTTTCCGGAGGAATGGATAGAGTCCCTGCCGTCCCTTCTGGCTCTTCCCCGAGAGACCCGCTTGGAGAATACTCCATGGTATGCCGCGATCCGACAGGAAATACAATTGAGCCTCGAAAGCGCCATGGAAAAAATCGAACAGGCCAGGACCTCCGTGGAGGCTCTGGGAGCAGAGCCTTATGTGAAAACCTTGATGTCCGACAGCGCATTGTTCCGGCACCTGTACGAGGTGTTGGAGGAAGGCTCCTGGGAAAACCTGCGGCAGGCATTTTCCACGGCATCTTTTGAGCGGCTCAAGAAACTGGGCGATGTCGGAGAAGAGGAAAAGGAAGCGGCGGATTTGGCACTCAAGAAGCCGAGGGAACATTACAAAGGTGTCATCGCGAATCTGAGGAAGAAATATTTTCAGGAAACAGAAGAGGAATTGGCAGAGGACATGCGGGAAGCGGCTCTGGATGTGAGGGAGCTCTGCTCGCTGACGGGAAAATTCGCCGCAGGATTTGCCGCTGCCAAGCACAGGAAATCCATTGCGGATTTCAACGATCTCGAGCACTTTACGTTGCAGATCCTTTGCGGGAGCAAGGAAAGCGGGACAGGAGAGCTTTGCCCCTCGGATGCGGCGAAGGCGTTGCAGCAAAGGTTCCAGGCAGTCATGGTGGACGAGTACCAGGATACCAATGGCGTGCAGGAAGCCATCTTGTCCCTGGTGACGAGCAGGGAGTCGCCGAATTTCTTTTGCGTGGGAGATGTGAAGCAGAGCATTTATCGCTTCCGTCTGGCGGATCCGATGCTGTTCCTTGAGAAATACCGGGAATACCCGAGGAAAGGAAAGGACTATGCGCGCATTGACCTTGCTAGGAATTTCCGCAGCCGCCCGGGGGTTCTGTCTGCGATCAATTTCATTTTTGCCCAGGTCATGACGCAGGGGACGATGGAACTGGAATATGATGAAGCGGCAGCATTGTATCCCGGGGCGGAATATCCTCCTTGCGGGGAGCCCTGCCTGACAGAGGAAGCAGAACTGGATATTATCTTCGGGGAGGACGAGGAAGATGGTGATGCAGAGGAAGAGGAAGAGGAAAATCTCAAGGGCATAGAGCGGGAAGCTCAGTGGATTGCCGATCGGCTGAAGAGTCTTATGTCGGAAGGAGTCCGGGTATTTGACAAGGAGCATGGGGAATATCGCCCTTTGCGTTGGCGTGACATCGTTCTTCTGCTCCGCTCGGTCAAGGGAAAGGCGGAAAAGGTTCTGGAGGTGTTCCGGCGCAATGACATTCCTGCGTATGCCGCTGCGGATGCAGGGTATTTTGAGGAGCAGGAAGTGCGCATCATGCTTGCCCTGCTCTCGGTCCTGCACAATTCCCGCCAGGACATTCCTTTGGCGGCCGTTCTGGTATCTCTCATGGGAGGCTTGAGTTATGCGGAACTGGCAGAAGTGCGTCTGGCGGCTCCGCAAGAGGATCTCTATGATGCTCTTCTCGCGGCTTTGGCGCCGGAGTCGGGGGTGAAGCCTGGGATTGCCGGGAAGGTATCCTCTTTTTTGGGAAGGCTTTCCCATTGGCGCATGCTTTCCAGGGAACTGAGCGTGCCGGAGCTTATATGGCAGCTCTATCGGGATACCGGATATTATGACTATGTGGGCGGATTGCCGGGCGGCTTGCTGCGCCAGGCGAACCTTCGCATGTTGGCAGACCGTGCTGCGGAGTATGAGAAAACGGATTTCCGTGGGCTGTTCCGATTCCTGCGTTTTGTGAAGCGCATGCAGGATATGGATACGGATCTTGCCGTGGCCCGTGTGCTGGGAGAAAGCGAGGACGTGGTGCGCATCATGAGCGTCCACAAGAGCAAGGGTCTGGAATTCCCTGTGGTCATTCTCGCCGATATGGGGAAAAAGTTCAATCTGCAGGATGCCTCGGCGGATCTTTTGATGCATCGGGAATTGGGGCTTGGCCCTTATCGTGTGGAGCACGAAGAGCCGTTCCGTTACCCGACGTTTGCCCGCCAGGCAATTTCGGCAAAGCTCATCCAGGAGAACAAGGCGGAGGAGCTTCGCGTGCTGTATGTGGCATTGACGCGGGCGAGGGAGAAGCTCATCCTCGTCGGAACGGTTGCCAGCCAAAAGAAATTGCAGGCCAAGGCAGATCAGTGGACCAGCCATTTGGGACGGACAGGAATCCGTCTGCCGGAACATGCATCTTTTGGCGCGGAGTCCTTTCTTGATTGGGTTGCCATGGCCGTGGCCGGCCATAAGGATGGGGAGACGCTCAGGCAGCTGTCATCCGTTCCCAGGCAATGGAGGGATTTTTTGGATCATAAGGACACGTCCCGTTGGTCGGTGAAGGTCATTTCGAGCCGTGAAATCAAATCTCCCGTCCGCTCGGACGAGAACAGGGATGCCGTACTGGATGCGGTGGCAAGGCGGCGGCTCTTGCCGGATTCCCCCCACAGGGACAAGGTACGGAAGCTTCTGGACTGGCAATATCCCATGCATGGATGGGATCGGGTTCCTTCCAAGCTCTCGGTTACGGAAATCAAGCGGCGGTTCTCGGAAATGGGAGAGGAGAACCTTGCGGCACAGGCTATGCCAGCTCCCGTGGAATGGAAGCGGCCGGTCTTCCTGCAGGAAAAACGGGGACTTAGCGGAGCGGAATACGGCACTCTTATGCACAGTGTCATGCAGCATATCGATTATAGGGGGGATGTCAGCTATCGGGGCATCCAGGCGCAGATGAAAAGCATGGTGGAAAAAGAGATTCTGTTGCCGGATCATCTGAAGCTTGTAAGGGTGAAGAATATCCAGGCATTTTTCCAGTCATCTCTCGGCAAGCGGTTGAGGCATGCGAAGAATGTCTGGAGGGAACTGCCATTCAGCCGCATGTTGCCCGCAGATAAATTTTATGAAGTGGAAGGGCAGGGGGAAGACTTGTTCATCCAGGGAATCATTGACTTGCTCTTTGAGGATGAGGAGGGCCGCCTGGTTCTGGTAGACTATAAAACGGACAGGGATACGGCACCGGAAAGAATCCAAAGGGAGTATCATCTCCAAGTCAGCCTTTACCGTCAGGCTGTGGGGGATATCCTTCAGAGGGAAATTGAGGAAACGTATCTATATATGCTCCATGATGGCAGTATCATAGGGATGCGAGAGTGAATCGACTGCCGCGATGCTTTTGGGAAAAATCCGGCAGAAAAAAGGATTTCGGCAGTTGATAGCGAAATATCCAAGAGAGGAAATGTTTGTGTCCAGGAAGAAAAGTTTCGTTGAGAGGTGGGAGACGTATGAGCAAAATCAAGAAGATTCTCGTTCCGGTGGACGGGTCGGTCAACGGGTGCAAGGCGGTGGATGAGGCGATTTTCTTGGCGCAGAAGTGCAAGGCCGATATGGATTTCGTCTATGTTGCCAGCAATATCAACAAGGATATTCCAAGCCATATCGTATTTGACCGCATCTGGGAAAAGCTGCCGGAAGATATCAAGGCGGCAAAGCATGTGGAGACAGGGAGCATACCCAAGGCCATTCTCCGCGTGGCGGATTCGGAGAAGAGCGATATCATCATCATGGGAAGCCGTGGATTGGGTCTTTTCAAAGGTGCGCTCATCGGAAGTGTCAGCCAGAAAGTTGTGGAAGAATCCCCGATTCCAGTCATGGTCATCAAGTGAAATGTACCGGTACGCCCCCGCTCGAGGACTTTGAGCGGGGGCGTGGAAACTAGGATGTTCGATGGGGAGGAAGAATATGGACAGGCGGGAGTTCCTGCGGTATAGCGCTGCTTGTTTCCTGGGATTGCTGCTGGGGGAAGGAGAAATGCCGCAAGCAGAAGCGGCCTACTGCGAGCCGATGATCTACAAGCGGTTTTTTCAGTTCACGGAGTACGTGGAACGCAAGGCTACGGAGTTTATCGTAATCCACAATACGGGTTTTCCTGGAGAGGACAAGGACTCCACTGCCGCCGACATACATAAGTTCCATCAGGAAACCAATCATTGGGCCGGGATAGGCTATCACTATCTTATCCGCAAAGACGGCATGATTGAGCAGGGCAGGCGTCCCAATATGGTGGGCGCCCATGCCTACCAGCATAACGAGACTTCCATCGGGGTGTGCCTGGCGGGCAATTTCAATATCGGAAAGCCCACGGATGAGCAGATGGCCGCCGTTAAGGAGCTGTGCCTCTGGCTTTGCCAAAAATACAAGTTGAATCCACGGAAAAAAGGCGTTATCCTGGGGCACTGCGATGTCAATGACACGGATTGCCCCGGCAAATATCTGTACGAGCGAATGGGGGAGATACGGCGGTTCTGTTCGGATAGGATGTAGGACATACGGAGATGGCCGGACAAAACAAAAGCCCACCGCATGTATCCAGGGTGGGTTCTTCTCACAGCCATCCCGGAAGATGACTGTATGATTATGCATTTTTTGGTGGAGATGAGGAGAATCGAACTCCTGTCCGAAAATATTGCCCCACAAAATTCTCCGAGCGCAGTTTGTGCGTTTTTTTAAGGAAGCATGCACCCACAAACAAATCCAGGCTCCCCGATCTCGATAAAGTTCCCATTCAGCCTCCGAGAATTGGCTTTCAGGTATCCCGCTCTTGTCCTCTTATCCACCCACGCGGGAGAAGGATGAACAGAGGTTAGCCTTAAGCGGCTAAAGCGTAATCTTCGTTTGCTTTTATATTTAATAAAAGTTTCACCTTACTGACGGGTTGATGACCCCCCGGCTCGCTATTCATGACACATCTATCCCCGTCGAGACCATTACATCCCCACGTTGGATTCATTATATCATTTACTCAGGAGCTTGTCAAAAAATAATTAAAAAAAATATTCTTTTGGCAGGAAAAGCCAGTATCTGCGTGGAATGTAAAATCCATAGCTGAAGCAGTCATGGAAGAAAGCCGGTTTTGTTTATGGGGGGAGAGGTATGTTCAGTTCAATGAAGACGCAGCTGATTTGTATCATTGTCGGCGTGTCGGTGGTGACGATGGTCTGTATCGGGGGGTTCTTTATCCATAATTCCATCGTTGACAACGAGACCCAGCTGGCGAACTATCGCAGGGATTTGGAACGAAGCGTGGAGGATCAGCTGCGGGGCGAGACCGAGGTGGTTGTGAGTGCCATCGGGGAAATCTACAAGAAGCAGCAGGCCGGGCAACTCACGGAGGAGCAGGCGAAGAAGCAGGCTGCCGATATGGTGCGGGAGCTGCGTTATGATGACGGAAAAGGATATTTCTGGGTGGACACGGAAGATGGCATCAATGTCGTTCTCCTGGGCCGTGATACGGAGGGGAAGTCCCGCATCCATCTGAAAGATCCGACGGGCAAGCAGTTTATCAAGGAAATGATAGAGAACGGAATGAAGTCCGGCGGTGGTTTCACGGATCTCATGTTCGCGAAGCCCAATGAGACCATTCCTCTTCCCAAACGCAACTATACGACGAGGTTTGCTCCGTATCATTGGGTCTTGGGAACGGGTGTGTGGATTGACCAGATTGACGGCATGGTGGCGGAGCGGGAAGAACTGCTTGCCGACCAGCTTCACAGCAGCCTGATCAAGTCCGTCATCTGCCTTGTGGTTCTGCAGATCTTGTTCGTGTTCTTTGCCATTTACGTAGGCAACAGCATTGCGGGTCCCATCCAGAAGATCACGGATCGCATCCGCATCATGGGAACCGGCGATCTTAGGATGGATTCCACGGCGGAGGCTGTCATGAGGGAGCTTTCTGCCAGGAGGGATGAGCTCGGCGTCATGAGCAAGGCCATGGGAGAGATGCAGCGCAAGATCCAGGGGCTCATGAAGCGCATTGCAGAGGCTGCGGAGTACGTGGCGGCGGCATCCGAGGAGCTTACCTCCACGGCGGAGCAGTCTGCCCAGGTAAGCCAGTCCATCGCGGAGTCCGTGGTCAATGTGGCAGGTTCCTGCAGCGAGCAGTTCACCGATGTGGAGCTTGCCAACGAGAACACCCAGAAACTTGCCCATTACATGGAGAACTTCAAGGTGACCATCGGGGAGTCCGGGGAGAAGATCAATTCCACCAGCAAGGCGGCTGTCCAGGGGCAGAGCAATGTGGACAATGCCGTGAAGGATATGGGCACCATCAACGACACAGTGCAGGCCATGTCCACGGTCATTGGGAATCTCGGGGCGCAGTCCCAGAAAATCGGCAGCATCGTTGACACGATTTCCGCGATTTCCGAGCAGACGAACCTCCTCGCCCTCAATGCGGCCATTGAGGCGGCCAGGGCCGGAGAGCACGGCAGGGGCTTTGCTGTCGTTGCCGATGAGGTCAGGAAACTCGCCGAGCAGTCTAGGGATGCAGCAGAGGAGATTTCCCAGCTCATCGTCAATATCCAGAAGGATACGGAAAATGCCGTGGAGGCCATGCATGAGGGCGTCAACCAGGTGACGGAAGGAACCAAGGCCGTTGACCAGGCAGGCGCGTCCTTCGAGCATATCTCCGCCATGGTGGGCGAGGTAGCCGTGAGTTCCAAGTCCATGGAGAGCGTCGTGCAGGATCTGGCGGCAGGCGCGGAGCGCATCAAGGAAGCTGTCACGAAGATTAATGACATGAGCCGCAGGGTGGCGGACGAGGCGCAGACGGTTTCGGCGGCCACGGAGGAGCAGACAGCCTCCATGCACGAGATTGCCGATGCCAGCCGCAAGCTCGCGGGGCAGGCACAGGATCTCCAGAATGTCATTGTGGAATTCAAGATTTGAGTGCCGTATGGATTTATGGATTGAAATGGGACGCTGTTTGTGATACGATAAGAATTGTTTTCACGAACGCGATGAAAGCCCTCATCCTGTTTGGGATGGGGGCTTTACGATTGGAGGATTTCATTTGTATAGCAAGGTAGACACAAATCTGAACTTTGTCGAGAGAGAAAAAGAAGTTGCCAAGTTCTGGAAAGAGCATGATATTGCGAAGAAAGCAGTGGAACAGCGGGACGAGAAGGATGTCTTTACCTTCTATGACGGCCCGCCGACGGCCAATGGGAAGCCCCATATTGGCCATGTGCTCACCCGCGTCATCAAGGATATGCTGCCTCGTTACCAGTCCATGAAGGGAAAGAGGGTTCTCAGGAAGGCCGGATGGGATACCCATGGGCTTCCTGTGGAACTGGAAGTGGAGAAGGCCATCGGCATCAACGGCAAGGAGCAGATCGAGGAATATGGCATCGAGCCATTCATCAAGAAGTGCCGGGAATCCGTCTGGAAGTACAAGGGCATGTGGGAGGAATTCTCTGATGTTGTGGGCTTCTGGGCGGACATGGAGCATCCTTACATCACTTACGAAAACGACTTCATTGAGTCCGAGTGGTGGGCGCTCAAGAAAATCTGGGAAAAAGGGCTTCTCTACAAGGGGCACAAGGTCGTTCCTTACTGCCCGCGCTGCGGCACGCCGCTCTCTTCCCATGAGGTTGCCCAGGGCTACAAGGACGTGAAGGAGCGTTCCGCCATGGTGAAGTTCAGGGCAGTGGGAGAGGATGCCTATTTCCTGGCATGGACGACAACCCCCTGGACCCTTCCCTCCAACCTGGGACTTTGTGTGAACCCGGATGTGGATTATGTGAAAATCAAGGTAGCCGATACGGTCTACTATCTTGCGGAAGCCTTGGTGGATACGGTATTTGAGGACACAGAGGGAGATCGGGAAGTCCTGGAACGCATGAAGGGCAGGGATTTGGAATACCGGGAATACGAGCCTCTGTACCCCTATGCGGTCGGCAAGATCAAGAAGAAGGCATTTTTTGTCATCTGCGATGACTATGTCACGACAACGGACGGTACAGGCATTGTCCACACAGCTCCTGCCTTCGGCGAGGATGATAACCGGGTTTGCCGCAAGTATGATATGCCGTTCGTGCAGTTTGTGGACACCAAGGGGCAAATGACCGAGGACACCGACTGGCCGGGGGTTTTTGTCAAGGATGCAGATCCGTTGATTCTGAAAAATCTCAAGGAGACGGGCAAGCTCTTCAAGGCACCTGTGTTTGAGCATACCTACCCTCATTGCTGGCGCTGCGATACGCCCCTTATTTATTATGCGAGAGAATCCTGGTTCATCAAGATGACAGCGGTGAAAGAGGACCTTATCCGCAATAACAATACAGTGAACTGGATTCCGAAGTCCATCGGTCAGGGGCGTTTCGGCGACTGGCTGGAGCATGTGCAGGATTGGGGCATCAGCCGCAACCGCTATTGGGGCACGCCTCTCAATATCTGGGAATGCGAGTGCGGTCATCAGCAAGCCATCGGTTCCATTGAGGAACTCAGGAGCATGTCGGAAAACTGTCCGGAAGGAATCGAACTGCACCGTCCCTATGTGGACGATATCACCATCAAGTGCCCGGAGTGTGGCAAGGAAATGCATCGTGTTTCCGAGGTCATTGACTGCTGGTTTGATTCCGGTGCCATGCCCTTTGCCCAGTGGCACTATCCTTTTGAGAACAAGGAGGTGTTCGAGAAGCACTTCCCGGCGGATTTCATTTCCGAGGCGGTGGACCAGACCCGTGGCTGGTTCTATTCCCTCATTGCCATCTCAACCTTGCTTTTCAATCAGAGCCCTTATCGGAACGTCATTGTTCTGGGCCATGTCCAGGACGAGAACGGGCAGAAGATGTCGAAGTCCAAGGGCAATGCGGTGGATCCCATGGAGGCGCTCATGAGTTATGGGGCGGATCCCATCCGCTGGTATTTCTATGAGAACAGCGCTCCGTGGCTGCCGAACCGGTTTTCGGGTGCGGCAGTGCAGGAGGGGCAGAGGAAGTTCATGGGAACTTTCTGGAACACCTATGCCTTCTTTGTTCTCTATGCCAATATCGATGAATTTGATGCCACAAAGCACTCTCTGGAATACGATTCCCTGAGCGTCATGGACAAGTGGTGCCTGTCCCGCCTCAATACCATGGTGAAGTCCGTAGATGAGTATCTTTCCGGTTACAAGGTGACGGAGGCCGCAAAGGTTCTCCAGCAATTTGTGGATGAGCTGTCGAACTGGTATGTGCGCCGCAGCCGCGCCCGTTTCTGGGCGAAGGGCATGGAGCAGGACAAGGTCAATGCCTACATGACCCTTTACACGGCTCTGGTGACTGCGGCAAAAGCCGCAGCGCCATTGATTCCCTTCATGACGGAGAGCATTTACCGGAACCTGGTTTGCAGCATCGACAAGGCAGCGCCGGAAAGCGTCCATCTCTGCGACTTCCCTGTGGTACACGAAGAGCATATCGATGCGGAACTTGAAAAGAATATGGAGCTTGTCCTGGAAATTGTGGTGCTCGGTCGGGCGGCACGCAATGCGGCAAACATCAAGAACCGCCAGCCCATCGGCAATATGTATGTGAAGGCAGGGAGCACACTTTCCGATTTCTTCAGGGAAATCGTGGAGGATGAGCTCAATGTCAAGCATGTTGTCTTCAAGGAGGATATGGAGGAATACCTTTCCTACAGCTTCAAGCCTCAGTTCCGCGTTCTCGGCCCCAAGGTCGGCAAGGCCATCGGCGAGATCAAGGCAGCCCTTGGGAAGCTCAATGGACATGCCGCCAAGGAGGAACTCGACGGGACAGGAAAGCTTAAGCTCGTGACGAAATCCGGAGAGTTCGAGCTGACGAACGAGGATGTGGAGGTCACCATGTCCCAGACCGAAGGGTATCTCTGTCAGCGCTATAACAATGTCACAGTGGCCATGGAGACAACTTTGACGCCGGAGCTCATTGAGGAGGGCTTTGTGCGCGAGATTGTCAGCAAGCTCCAGACCATGCGCAAGGAAAACGGCTTCGAGGTGACCGATCATATCACGGTCTATGCCAAGGACAACGAAAAGCTCCGGGAGATCATGCAGAAGCATGAGGACTTCATTTGTGGTATTGTCCTGGCCGATGGCGTGGAATACGGAACTGTTGATGGTTATACAAAGGAATGGAACATCAATGGCGAGATGGTCGTGCTGGGAATCAAATGAATGGAAATGCCAGCATCCATTGAATGAATGAAAAAATAGCGTGAAACCTTTGCAATCAGGTTTCACGCTATTTTTATGGTCTGCCTGCCAGCATCAAAAATATTTTTTGATGCTCACAGGGTTGTTTCTCAATAGGATGCTACAGGATCCAGAGCCTTGACGCCATAGGATTTCTCCATATAGACGGTCTGGCCGCCGGTGAAGACCACGAGGCAGACATCCGAAGGAGCATTCTTCTTTACATAGTCGAGATCGACCTGCATGAGCTTGTCGCCCTTCTTGACCTGCTGGCCCTGCTTCACAAAGACTTCGAAGCCCTTGCCGCCGAGTTTGACGGTATCGACGCCGAAGTGGATGAGGAATTCGGTTCCGTCAGCAGCCTTCATGCCGATGGCATGCTTCGTATCAAAGACCATCACGACCTCTGCATCGCAGGGAGCCACTACGGTGCCGTTCGACGGGGCAATGAAGAAACCGTCGCCCATCATTTTGCCTGCAAAGGCATCGTCCGGGGCTTCGGTGATGGCATGTGCCGTACCGCTCACGGGGGCATAGAATTTATGCTCGCCATGATTTGCTCCGCCATCGGGATTCGTTACAAGGCTCCATGTATCCTGCGGCTCGGCAGATGGAGCTGCTCCGCCTGCACTTGGCTCGACATCGGGAGCCGTCACAAGGTATTCTTCCAGGTTGGACTTGATGACAGCGACCTTCGGACCATAGATGACCTGGACGCCCGTGCCTTTCACGATGACGCCGCTGGCACCCGTAGCCTTCAGGAGTTTCTGATCCACAAGGGAGGAATCTGCCACAGAGCAGCGCAGACGCGTCGCGCAGCAGTCCACGGAGGTGATGTTGCGCTTGCTGCCAAGAGCCCTTGCGATGGTCTGGCTCAACTCATTGCCACCGGCTTCGGCAGCCTTGCGGGCGTTGACGTCTGCCTTGGTGTAGAGTTTCGTCTCCTCGTCATCGTCCTCGCGTCCCGGCGTCTTGAAGTTGAACTTCTTGATGAGGAACGTGAAAGCGAGATAGTAGAGGCAGAAATACACGATGCCGATGGGGATGATGTACATCCAGCTCGTCTTGTCATTGCCCTGGAGAATACCGAAGATGAAGAGGTCGAGGAAACCGCCGGAGAACGTGAGGCCAACGGCGATGTTCAGCATGTGCGCGATCATGTAGGCCGCGCCTGCCAGAAGGACCTGGACACCGAAGAGCATCGGGGCAACAAAGAGGAAGGAGAACTCGATGGGTTCCGTGATACCCGTAAGCATGGAGGTCAATGCTGCGGAAAGCAGGAGACCGCCTGCCACTTTCTTTTTCTCGGGACGCGCACAGCGGTACATAGCAAGCGCTGCACCGGGCAGGCCGAAAATCATGAAGATGAACTCACCGGAGAAGTAGCGCGTTGCATCTGCGCTGAAATGCGTCACGTTCGGGGAAGCCAGCTGTGCAAAGAAGATGTTCTGGCCGCCCTGGACGAGCTGGCCGTCCACCATCATGCTGCCGCCGACACCCGTCTGCCAGAAGGGAAGGTAGAACACATGATGCAGGCCGAAGGGGATGAGGGCACGCTTCACGATACCGAAAATCAAAGTACCGATATAGCCGGTTCCCGTCACCACATTGCCGAGGCTGAAGATGATATCCTGGGCAATCGGCCAGATGAAGGTCATGGCGATGCCAACGAAGAGGAACACGACGGTGGAGACAATGGGGATGAACCTTGCGCCACCAAAGAAGGAGAGTGCATCGGGAAGTATGATCTTATAATAGCGGTTATGGAGCATGGAAACACCAATACCCACTATGATACCGCCGAACACACCCATCTGCAGCGACAGGATCCCGCAGCTCTGCGCGATGGTGCCTTCCAGTACCCCGGGGGCAATGGAGCCATCGGCCAGGATCTTGCCGGTGATCTGAAGGGTTGCATTACAGGAAACATGCATGACGAAGAAGGCAATCATGGCAGCCAGGGCTGCTACCTCCTTCTCTGCTTTGGCCATACCGATGGCAACGCCAACGGCAAAGATGATGGGCAGGTTGCCGAAAATCGTTCCGCCCGCTGCGCTCATGACGGTCAGGAGCGCATGGAGCATGGTTCCGTCACCGAAGACGGACTCCAGCCCGTAGGTTTTGATTGTCGTGGGGTTCGTGAATGACGCACCGAGTCCCAGGAGCAAACCTGCGATTGGGAGTACTGCAACCGGCAGCATGAAGCTGCGGCCGACACGTTGCAGTACGCTGAAAATTTCATCTTTCATAGGACACATCCTTTCTTAAAAAAGATTTGCTGGAAGTTTATTGTCCGGAAGCATCTGCCTGCTATATCATCCACATGTTTTTCAGCAGGAAAATGCCCTTTCAATAAAACTATAAAATATAGCATCTTAAATTATAGCGCATTTTTTTTACTTTTTCTAGTCTGATATGCAATTTATGTAATTTTTTGTGTATCGTTGGCAGGAATCCGGAAAAAATGGGCGAAAATTCAAGATTACGATTAGGGAGGTGATTGATATGAAATGGAAGAAGAAGGTTTTTCGGATTGCCTTTGCGGCATCTTTTGCGGTGCTTTCTCCGGGGATTTTCCTGGCTGGAGTGGCAGATTGTGCGCCTGTGGCGGCAAAACCCGTGTGGGAACTGTCCCCGGCAGGCTATGTTTTCTATCAGCACAGCGGGATGCGTCTGTTCCTTCCCATGGAATACGATGGGCTGTTGCTGACGGAGACACCGCGGAAGTCCGGAGACGGGCGGCTTTTTACGGTGTCGGAGAAGGCATCGGTTGAGGCGGCGGAGGCTATGGGCACAAGTCCGGAAGGCGCGGGCTGGCTCTTCGATATCGCATGGGTTGATGAGGCCGGGTTCCAAAAGATGCTCTGCGAGGATATGTCCGGCGCGGAAATTTTTGCGAAGGATGATTTGGGCAACCGCTACGTCTTCCGCCATCCCACGGATGTCCGCTACATCCGCAAAGACAGCGAGGCCATGAAGCGTGATCAGGAGCAATGGTCGCGGCTCTGCGACTGGGCATGGAAATCCGTGCGGGAGAAATTCGTCCTGGACAACCTCGACCGTGGCCTCACGGCGGAGACCTATGACAACAGCGAAGTCGCAATGTATCTAGCCAGAGCTGCCTATCGGCCGGGCACGGCCTATACGGTCAGCGCCACAGGGCATGGCTCCTTGGCATCGGCTGAAGTGAAGGCCGCGCCCTATGTGGAGCAGCTGATCCGAAACGCATCCTATCGAATGGCCGACCGCAAGGAGACGCCGGACGGTGAAGTTATCGCGCTGGATTTTCCGGAGGAGAACATCCGCTTGGATTTCTTCACGAGCCCCGGAAAGGAAAACTATGTCCGCGCAGTCAGAAGAGACGGAAGCGAGATGCTCTACAAGGCGACCTTCGCCGATGGTACGACCAGAGCCGGAGCTGTCATGCAGCGGTGGTACTGGCTGCTTTCCTCCTATCGCTGAAGCACAAAGGCCCCTGCCGTTTTGCGGGGGCTTTTTCGGTTGTCGAAGCTGTACGCCGCATATGATTGGAGGACAAATCAATTGGCCGGGGAGGAGTTTGCATGTACGGTGGCGAATAATAAATCGGGGTAGCGGGAAATTTTTCTGGGAGAGCCTTGCTTAGTGTAAAGCCGCGTTCATATCCATAATAATTGTCCGACCTGCGGCCATCTGCGTCGTCATCGTCGGTCGGCATAGCCCGCTATGGCTCCTTCTTCTAGCATCTGACCACATCTCGAACTATTATTTTTATGTTTCTGAACGAGGTTGTACACTGGTTGAAAGGATGATACGAATGCTGAAAATTGTACCTTATGACCCCAATAAATCCTATCGTACGATTATCCACGGCCCGGTAGTATTCCATGCGGCTCAGGAGGGCGTAGCCGATGGGGAAAGATATTTCCATGTGGAGAGGGAAGACGGCGAGAAGTATGACCTGGAGTATGTGGATAACCAGGAATGGGCACAGGCATCTCCGGACTATTCCACCGCCGAGCTTTTTCGCACCTATTGCTCCTTTCCCCCTTACCATGAATATGACGAAACCAGGCGTATTCTCTCGCTCACACTGCTGGAGGGGAAGGACAGGGTGTGGTTCGAGGAGGCCAATGAATATACAGTGGCTCTTACGGAGATCTTTTTGTGGGAGACCGATGTGAAAATTTTCTGCCAGGATGAGAGAATGCTGTGGTTTTTCCCTGCTTCCGATAGGCTTACGGTAGGGGGGAAGATGCCGGAGAAAGACGAACCGGGGCTTTTGCGGGTGATTGCCACCTACTTTTCCTCCATGTTCAACAAGAACTATGACACGGTGGATTCCGTCACCTGTTTCCATCATGTGATGCTCTATCAGTGGATCTTCAAGGGCAAATACAAGAGCGCCCGCTATCTGGAGCTGAGCCTTCCAAGGGATGAAGGGATCGGCTCCATCCTTGGTACTTATACGGATCTGGTGAATTTCATGAAGAACTGGAGGCGGCTGGAGGTCACCGCCCGTCCAGGCACATCCCGCTATAGCGACAGGCTGCTGACGAAGTATTTCAACGTGAAAATGACGCCTATGGATGCCTATTCCAGAAACAGCGTCATCAGTATTGAAAACTTCCTGCCGCTTCTCATCTGCAAGGATTTTGGCGGCAAGAGGGTCACCAGCTTCAATCTCGATGCACTCAGCCCTGTCTTTTTGGCGAATTTGGAAGAATATGCAGAAACGGTGATAGGAAATAAAAAAATGCTGGGAGTGCTCCTGCGCGGATCGGATTTCTTCAAGGCCAATTTCGAGGGAGGCGCGGCTCCTATCTCTGCGGAAATTGCGATTCCGGTGATAAGGAAATTCATGGAGGAAGGGAATTATGACGGAATCATGCTGGCCACTGAGGATAGCGATTTGCTGCATGCCGTCCGGGATGCTTTTCCGGGCAAGGTGATTACCGTGGCGCAGGAACGCTACAGCGTGAGGGATTTCGAGGTGGCTCAGACCATCAGCGAGCTGGAAACCATGCGCAGGACCCCGGAGGAGTACGAAGCCCATGTGGAAGACACCACTGTCAACTATTTCTACGGCGTCTATCTGGTGTCCCGCTGTGATACCCTGATCCACTCCAACAATTGCTATGGCGCCCAACTGGCCAAGTCTTTCGGCAAAGGAATCATCCAAAGGAGTTATTGCATAGCAGAAGAGCTGATGAAGAAATAGAGAGCTGTCTCTGGGATGAGGTATCGGCGATCGCTTGCGGGAAGTGAGCGATTGCCGTTTTTTTTTTCGATATCCGGGATTTGGGAAGGAAAATATAGAAGGAATGGGGAATGTATTAATATATTGGAACAGGAGGGGAATCTATGCGCATGAAGAGGATATGGCTTCTGTCATGTATTTGCATGTTCCTTTTCCATGGGTTTTGCTATGGGGCTTCGCCGATTCCGGGAGAACTGAAGGAAGGCGAAACATCCATCAAGATTGGGGGACCGATGGAGGACGTGCTGAAATTTTTTGGGCCGCCAACCCGTATTGCGGCCAACGGGGAGAATTACTGCTGGCGTGATCTGATCAATCTGTACGGGCCGGAACTCATCATCAAGGCGAAGCACGGAAAGACGGTATGGTGCATTGTCGTGGACCGCGTTCCGATGGTCAGGACGCCGGAGGGAATCGGTGTGGGCTCCAAGAAAGAGGAGATTGAGGCCCAATACGGCGAAGGAAAAGGCTATACGGATCTCAATGGCGATATTATCCTGTCCTATGGCGGGGAGAAAGCACAGGATCCCTTTTTGCGTTTCCGGCTTTCCGGAAAAAAAGAAAAGACGGTCTCCTATATGATTCTCGGAAATCCAGGGGTCGGGGCGTCTGACAAGGGAAAGAATGCCAAGGGGAAAAAGAAGAAAAGCTGAGTTTGAGTAGCATAGTGAGTTTTTTTGTGATATGATAGAAGAGTTATTGTGCCAGGGCGTGTTGGAAAACGGAAACTGGAGGTTTTCAACACGCCCTGGGAACAGGAAAGGGGGAGCATGAGCCTTGACAGCCATTACCTATGAACTCATTTGCAAGGACGAGCGGACAGGTGCCCGGGCGGGCATGATCCATACGCCGCACGGCAGTTTCCCGACGCCCATCTTCATGCCGGTGGGTACACAGGCTACGGTGAAAGGAGTATCTCCGGACGAACTCAAGGATCTCGGTGCAGGCATCATCCTCTCCAACACCTATCACCTGTTTCTTCGCCCCGGTGTGGAGCTCATAAAGGAAGCCGGCGGCCTGCATGGATTCATGCATTGGGATCGGGCAATTCTCACGGACAGCGGCGGGTTCCAGGTCTTCAGCCTTGGGGAGCTCCGGAAAATCACGGAGGAAGGTGTCACGTTCCGTTCCCACATTGACGGTTCGAGGCAGTTCCTGTCCCCGGAAGTTTCCATGGATGTGCAGATGGGGCTGGGATCGGATATTGTCATGGCCTTCGATGAGTGCATTCCGTATCCGGCAGACTATGAATATGCAAAATCATCCACTGCCCGCACTGCGCGATGGGCAGAGCGCTGCAAGCTCCGCATGACCTCGGAGAATCAGGGATTGTTCGGTATTGTGCAGGGCGGCATGTACAAGGAGCTGCGGGAGAGAAGTGCGAAAGAGCTTGCGGCAATGGATTTTCCTGGCTACGCGGTAGGCGGGCTGAGTGTTGGGGAACCGCCGGAGCTCATGTATGAGATGCTGGGGTATTCCACGGCCGGGCTTCCGGAAACCAAGCCCAGATATCTCATGGGCGTGGGGACACCGGATTACTTTGTGGAAGGCGTCATGCGCGGCATTGATATGTTTGATTGCGTCTACCCTACCCGTGTGGCACGGAACGGAATGGCAATGACATGGACAGGGCGCCTGGTCATGAAGAATGCGCAATTCACCCATGATCATAATGTATTGGAAGATGGCTGCGGTTGTTATGCCTGCCGCAATGGCTATACAAGATCCTATATCCGCCATCTCGTCCGCTCCAATGAGATTTTCGGCCTGCGGCTGCTGACTTTGCATAATCTATGGTTCCTGCAGGCATTTATGAAGGCATTGCGCCAGTCCATCCTCGATGTCAGGTTCCCGGAGTTCCGCAGCGATTTTCTCAGGAATTACCATGCGGGAGCCCATAAGGATTGATACAGACTTCATATACTTCGACAGGAAGGAGCTTTCTCATGAACCCGGAAGCTATGAATGCATTGGTGACCTGGGGACCGGCAATCCTCATGGTCGTATTGCTGTATTTTTTGCTTTTGCGTCCCCAGAAGCAGGAGCAGAAGCGACGGAAAGAGATGCTGGACAATCTCAGGAAAGGGGACAGGGTGGTAACGATTGGCGGTCTCTATGGCAGGATTACGGATCTGCAGGAACGCATCGTGAAACTTAAGATTGCGGATCATGTGGAGATTGAGATGGCACGTTCTGCCATCAATGCCAATATTACTCAGGAAGACAATGCGCAGAAGGCATGAGGACTATGGAAAACAAAGATATGCATATTCTTGCAACCAAAAAAAATCTGAGGAAACGGGTGCGGAGGATGCGCAGCGCCATCCCGGCACAGGAGCGGCAGATTCTGAGTTCTCGCATGACAGCGGAACTTTCTAGGCAGTTCTTCTTCCAGGATGCGAAGGTCATCATGGCCTATGCCTCGATGCTGGAAGAGGTCCAGCTCTATGATCTTATGCGGTTTTCCCTGGACATCGGAAAGAAAGTATGTATTCCGTTCATTCTGGGAAGAGGGATCATGGATGCCGTAGAGCTTCACGGCATGGATGATCTTGTAGAAGATGATTACAGCATCTTGACGGTTCGCGAGGACCGCCGGAAAGTGGTCGATCCGTCTTCCATCGGCTGCGTCGTGGTTCCGGGAGTTGCCTTTTCCTCCTCGGGGGCACGTCTGGGGCTGGGTGGAGGATATTATGACAGGTTCCTGTCGGAGAAGGCACCCTACGCTTATCGGGTAGTCCTGGCCTTTGAATGCCAGATCGTGGAAGATATCCCGCTGGAACCTCATGATATCCCGATTGACTTTATCATTACAGAAAAGCGCACCATTCATTGCATGAGAAACAGGTGAAGGAAATGGAAGTGAAAATCGGTCTGGCAAAGACGACGAAATATGCTATGAGCCATTGCGGAGATAGCTGCGATATCGCAGAACGCCCCCATGGCGGCATTTCCGCAATCATTGCCGACGGACAGGGAAACGGCCTGGCTGCGCATCATACGAGCAGCTGGGTCGTGAACAAAGCTGTGTCCCTCATTTCGGACGGGGCACGGGACGGAGCCGTGGCACGGGCTGTTCACGATTATCTCTATGCCATGAAAGACAAAAAAGTTTCCTGCACGCTTACCATGGTCAGTGCAGACTTTGAAACAGAGACGATGGTCATTTGCCGCAATTCCAACTGCCCCGTGATTGTGAAGACCGAGGAATATGAGAGCGTATACGATGAGGATGTAAGCCCTATCGGCGTTCATCGCCACATGAAGCCGCTTGTCTATGAGCTGCCCTTTTCTCCGGGCATGCTGGTGGTTTCCTATACGGATGGCGTGAGCCATGCGGGCAGGAAGCGCACAGGAAGGGAAGCGGATTTCGAGAAGATTATGGGAATCGTCCGTTCCAATACGGCAGAAGATGTGGGGTTCATCGCGAGATCCATCATGGAATATGCCCTATCCCTGGACAATGAGCAGGCTTCCGATGACATGACCGTGGTGGTCATGGGGCTTTCAGAGAAAAGCGGGGCAGCCCCGAATATCGAACAGATCGAGGTCAGCTATCCAATGGGATGATATACCAGAGAGCGTTAGAATTTCCCGAAGGGAAAGCTCTTACGCTCTCTAGTGTATACCGCGGACTATTTGTAGCGGGACGAGAATTTCATTGCTCGCGAGTATAGAAGGGAGTCTTTCCTATGAGAATTGCCATTGTTGGCGTATGCGCTTCCGGAAAGACCACATTGGTTGCAGGTCTCAAGGCTGCGGGGTTTGATGCTTACAACGTGGCGCAGGAGCATTCCTGCATCCATGACTTTTGGAGCAAGCATCATCCGGATATTCTTGTCATGATCGATGCGACGCTCCCGGCCATCCTCAAGCGGAGGAAGGTGTATTGGGGAGAGGAGCGTCTTGTGACGCAGCATAGGCGGCTGGCAGATGCCAGGGCCCATGCAGATCTCTTTATCCAGACGGATGAACTGGATGCAAAGCACGTATTGTTCCGTGTCATTGAGTTTATCCGCTCATGGAAGAAGAACGCTGGAAAGGAAAGGGTTGAAGCAGTTGAGAAGGGATAGTCTCATAAAGCTGATTGCCTGTATTGTTGTGACAATCGGTGTATTTGTTGCCTTCGTGCAGCCCTTGGCGAATTCCATTCGTCAAGGATTGGATCTTCAGGGCGGCACGCATGTTGTCCTGGAAGCGGAGGACACTCCCGAGGCACAGGTCAATGACGATGCCATGCAGCGGGTTGTGAGCATCATGGAAAAGCGCGTGAATGAGCTTGGCCTGACAGAGCCGATCATTCAGAGGGAAGGGGAGCGGCGTGTCATCATTGAGCTTCCCGGCATCAAGGATCCGGACAAGGCCATTCAGACGATTGGCAAGACGGCGATGCTGGAATTTAAGGATGAGGAAGGAAATACCGTCCTTACCGGAACGGATCTCAAGGATGCCCAGGCAGCTACCAATCAGCAGAACGGGCAGAATGTAGTTCATCTGGAATTTTCCGATGAGGGTGCGGAGAAATTCGCCGATCTCACACTGAAGAATGTAGGACGCACCATTGCCATACTTTTGGATGGCGAGGTTCTGACCGCTCCGAATGTGCGTGAGCCCATCATGGGAGGAAGGGCTGAGATTTCCGGGCAGAAGACATTGGAGGAGGCGCAGCAGCTCGCTGTTCTCTTGAGGAGCGGCGCTCTTCCGGTAAAGGTCAACATCATTGAGACACGTACTGTAGGGCCATCCCTGGGACAGGATTCCAAGGACAAGAGCGAGTTTGCCTTCGCGGTGGGCATTGGTGCGGTTCTTCTCTTCATGCTGGTTTTCTACCGCATGTCCGGTTTCATTGCGGACATAGCGCTCATGGCCTATACGATGATGCTGCTGTTTCTCTTGAAGTCGCTGGATGCCACGCTGACTCTGCCGGGTGTTGCCGGAATCATTCTTTCCATCGGTATGGCTGTGGACGCCAATGTCCTTATTTTTGAGCATTTCAAAGAGGAATTCCGCTTGGGCAAGAGCCTGCGCCTTGCTATGGACGCGGGGTTCAATCGTGCGTTTACGACAATTTTTGATTCCAATATCACGACGATCATTGCGGCGGCCGTGCTGTTCTTTCTTGGCTCCGGGACCATCCGGGGTTTTGCGATTACCTTGGGGCTCGGTGTCATACTCAGTATGTTCACGGCCATTACATTGACGCAGTATATGCTGAAGATGCTCATTGCTTCCAGGCTGTTCAAGAACCCGTCTGTCTATGGCGTGCATGATCTTATTTTTGCAGGGGAGGAAGTGAAGAAGGATGCATAGATTTGATATTGCAGGGCGGGGAAAGCTGTGGTTTCTTGTTTCCCTGCTGGTTATCCTTCCGGGACTGGCCTGCATGTTTTCCAAGGGATTCAATTTCGGTATAGATTTTACGGGCGGTACCATCATCGACCTGAAATTCGACGAGCCGGTGACGGTGGCGCAGGTGCGTGATGGATTGCGTCCTTTCGGCATGGATGGCAGCACGATCCAGCTTTCCGGAAATGAGGCCAATGTGGAATCTTCCCA
Source organism: uncultured Veillonellaceae bacterium (assembly GCA_902773295.1). Taxonomy (GTDB): domain Bacteria; phylum Bacillota; class Negativicutes; order Selenomonadales; family Selenomonadaceae; genus UBA3796. Next base: position 26,697 of record CACYDT010000050.1, read on the forward strand.
GTCGGTCATGATACGCACCGTGGATATGGAGGAAGCTGCCCGCAAGGAAGTCATGGCGGGTCTCAGAAGCTCTGTCGGTGAGTATCAGGTCATGCGCGAGGAGAAGGTGGGCGCAGTCATTGGCGGGGAGTTGATCCTGAATGCGGTTGAGGCGTTGGTGGTTTCCTGGCTTCTCATCATTCTCTATGTTGCCTACCGCTTCGATTGGCGCTTTGGTGTATCGGCTGTGCTGGCTCTTATTCATGATATCCTCATTGTCCTGGCAGTCTTCTCCTTTACGCAGAGGCAGATTGATTCTTCCTTTGTTGCAGCGCTTTTGACGATTGTCGGGTATTCCATCAATGATACCATTGTCATATTTGACCGAATCCGTGAGAATCTCAAGCTTCATTTTCGCAAGGGCGGGGATATCCATGAGCTTGTGAACCGCAGTGTTTACCAGACACTCAGGCGATCCCTCTATACGGTGTTTACGGTGATGTTCACGACGTTTGCCCTATATTTCTTTGGCGGGGAAACGACCAAGGACTTTGCTTTTGCGCTTCTGGTGGGCTTTGCGAGCGGGTGCTATTCCTCGATTTTCATCGCAAGTCCCCTGTGGATTCTCTTCCGCAATCGAAGCGAAAAGAAGAACCTGCCAACGGTAGTGCACTAAGCTCAGGCTGCGTCCTTCGGACTTGCTTCGCCAAGTGCACCTCGCATACATGAAAATTGCCAATCAGTCTGCGCCTACGGCTTGACTTCTTGGATTTTCATAGTAAAAGCAGAATTGGCGAAATAGCTCTTTCATGGGTGTCGGCAGGTTCCGGCATCCATTTTCATATCACAAGGGATATCTTGGATGTTCGCCTGTTGACACTTTTTTCTGTCTGCTATACTATATATAGCGGCTGTTGTTGAGTATGAGAATTGTGCAGGAAGGGGGACATAAATGGATAGGTGTGGGATGTTGTCCGTGTTCTGTTTGTTGATGTTCTTCCTTGGCAGCCATCTCTTGCAGATCACGGACCCCGTGGAATCGAACTATGTCATTACGGCAAGGGAAATGCTGGAATCCGGCGATTTCTTTTCTCCGAGAATCTACGGTCATTACTGGTATGACAAACCAATCCTTTTCTACTGGGAACTGATTGCCGCCTTCCGGCTCATGGGCATCCATGAGTTCGCGGCTCGCTTCTTTCCTGCAGTGATGGCCACGGGAGGCGTCTTCCTGGCATATTTCTTTGGAAGGAAGCTGTATGACGGCAGAACAGGGTTCCTGGCGGCAATTATCCTGGGGACTTCCCTGGAATATTGGTATCTTGCCCATGCGGTGATTACCGATATGACGCTTTTTTTCGCGATGTCCTTGGCCTTGGTGTTTTTTTATTTGGGGTATAGCGAACAGAAACCGCAGTATTACTACGGATCGTATATAGCAGCGGCAGTTGCGGTTCTCACGAAAGGCCCGATAGGTTTCTGCCTGCCAGGCCTGATCATTTTCCTGTTTTTGCTCTGGCAAAGGGATTTGCGCCATCTTCTGAAAATGCGGCTGTTTTCCGGCACAGTTCTTTTTCTTGCCATTGCGGCTCTCTGGTATTATCCCATGTACCAAAAGCATGGATGGGATTTTATCAATATGTTTTTCGGTGTCCACAATGTGCTGCGCGCTACGGTTTCGGAGCATCCGGAAGTAGATGTATGGTTTTACTATCTTGCTGTTTTTTTCGTGGGGTGTGCTCCCTGGGTCTTCATGGCAGTTCCCTCTGTACTCATGGAATGGCGGAGGAACGGCCGCATTCCGGAACTTGACTGCAGAAAAAGGTTCCTGTTGGTATGGGCGCTGACGATTCCTGTAGTATTCCAGTGCTTTGCGACGAAGTATGTTACCTATACCTTGCCATATATGTTGCCTGTGGCAATCTTGTTTTCCTTGTATTTTCGGGAACATGAAACTGCGTTTCGCCGCATTGCAATAGGCGCTGTTGCAGTTTTGAATCTATGCCTGTTTTTTGTGGCAATCCCTCTATGCAATAAGAATTCTGAAAAAGATACGGCTCCAACTCTTCAAGCGATGGACAATGGCGAAACCGTCTTTGTCTCTTTTGGCAGGCGGTACCCTGCCTCATTGGTGTTCTACTCCGGCTGCACCATCTATCGCGCGGATGGGGAGGAGTATCTTTCCAAAATGAAGCCGGCGGCCATGAATTGGAGCAGCAAAAATGTGATGCCGATGATTTCCTTGGAGGATCTGCCGCAGGACAAGAAAGTTGTAGCCGTGGTATACAAAAAAGAAAAGGAGCGTTTCTTTTCCTTGACAGAAGGTGAATGGGCATTTGTGCGGGAAACAGAGAACACATATATTTATCAAAGAGATGCCAAGGGGGATGGGACAGATTGAAATCGGTATCTATTGTGGTTCCTGTCTATAACGAAGATGACAATATAGAGCATTTCTGTGCAAATGTCGAATCTGTCATGGATCCATTGGGATATGGGTATGAAATCCTATTCGTTGATGATGGATCGAAGGACACGAGCAGGGACTTGCTGTGCCGCCTTGAAAAAGAAGACCCTCATGTGCAGGCGATGTTCCTCGCAAGAAATTCCGGGCATCAATGCGCTCTGACCTGCGGGCTGGATCATGCCGACGGGGATGCGGTCATTACCATGGACGGCGATATGCAGCACCCGCCGGATCTTCTCCCGCTTCTTCTGGAAAAATGGGA
>CACYDT010000051.1 GCA_902773295.1 uncultured Veillonellaceae bacterium
GCAAAATATCCAGGGGGGATTTTGTATGAGAAAGACAGAGTGCTTAGCAATGATTTTGGCAGGCGGGCAGGGAAGCCGTCTGGGGGCCTTGACGAAGAAGATCGCCAAGCCTGCGGTTCCGTTTGGTGGGAAATACCGTATCATCGATTTTCCGCTCAGTAACTGCGCGAATTCCGGCATAGGCAAGGTAGGCGTCCTTACGCAGTATCGTCCGCTGGAACTGCATAACTATCTGGGCACCGGGAGCGCATGGGATCTCGACCGCAAGGGGGGCGGTGTTTTCATCCTGCCGCCGTATGCGCGGGAAAAAGGCGCGGATTGGTATCGCGGCACGGCAGATGCTATCTACCAGAACATGAACTTCATTGATCTGACGGATCCGGAGTACGTCCTGATCCTTTCGGGTGACCATATCTATACGATGGATTATTCCTGGATGCTGGAATCCCATAAGATGAACAAGGCTGATGCGACGATTGGCGTGTTTGAGGTTCCCTGGGATGAGGCGCCGCGTTTCGGCATCATGAACACGGACAAGACGGGACGCATTGAGGAGTTCGAGGAGAAGCCGCCGAAGCCCAGAAGCAATCTCGCATCCATGGGCATCTACATCTTCACGAAGAGCGTCCTCAAGAAATATCTGGAAGAGGATGCGAAGAACGAGACATCAAGCCATGACTTTGGCAAGGATATTATTCCGAAGATGCTGGCGGATGGGCTTCATCTGCATTCCTATGCCTTTGATGGCTACTGGAAGGACGTGGGAACCATCGAGAGTCTTTGGCAGGCCAATATGGATCTCCTTCAGGAGGAGCCTCCCTTTGAACTCCACGGCGACTGGAGGATCTATTCCTCGAATCCGTCCATGCCTCCCCAGTATGTGGGGCCGGAGGCGAAGGTCAGCAAGTCGATGATTTCGGAAGGCTCCATGGTCCTCGGCGATGTGGAGAAATCCGTGATTTTCTCCGGCGTGCGCATTGGCAAAGGGGCGAAGGTGACGAATTCGGTCATTTTGCCGGATACGGTGATTGGGGAGAACGCTGTCGTGGATTATGCAATCATCGCGCAGAACTGCGAGATTGCGGCAGGCGCTTCGGTGACGGGCGAGCTCGGCGCGATCAAGGTCATTGCGGAGGGCGAGACGGTGCAGCCGGAGGAGAAGGGAAGCCAGCAGGTCAGCTGATTGCGGAATAGTATCTTGAACGGAGTGGTGAAAAGTGAAAACAGTAATGGGGCTTATCAATCTGAATGAGGATAATAGCCTGATCCGCAATCTCGCGGATCGTCGGGCCGTCGAGTCGATTCCGTTTGCCGGCCGCTATCGTTTGATTGACTTTGCGCTTTCCAGCATGGTGAATTCCGGCATCAACAATGTCGGTATCATGCTGCCGGACGAGGAGCGCTCTGTCCTGGATCATCTTCGTTCCGGCAAGGACTGGGATCTGGCCCGTCGCCATGACGGTCTTTTTTACCTGCCGTCGGCCAAGGTGGAGAAGGAAGCCCGGCAGGGAGATCTGAAGAATTTCTATTTCAATCTGGACTTCATTGAGCACAGCGCTCAGAAGTATGTGCTACTCACGAGCGGCAGCTTTATCTACAACATGGATTTCGGCAAGGTCTTGCGCTTCCATCAGAATACCGGCGCTGATATTACCATGGTCTATCATACGTCCCAGAGCGAGGGCACTGGGAAGAACGTGATTCTGGAGACTGCGGAGAACGGCCTTGTGGCAGATATCTCGGAAAAGCCGGCGGTTTATGACGGATCCAAGATCTGCATGGCAATCTACCTGATGGAAAAGGTTGTCTTTGTCGATCTCGTGCGCTCCGCTTATGAGCATGGCGGCCAGGACTTCCTGCTGGACGGCATCATTCGCAAGGCGGAGGAATATACGATGTACGCCTGCGAGCATGACGGCTATGTGGCGCATGTGGATTCCGAGCAGGCCTATTACAAGGCGAACATGGACATCCTGCGGCCGGAAATCTGGGAAGAGCTCTTCATGGGAGCGAATTCTGTCTATACGAAGGTGATGGACGGGGTTCCTGTCCAGTACAAGGAGAATGCCGAGGTCAAGAACTCCCTGATTGCCAATGGGTGCATCATCCAGGGCGAAGTGGAGAACAGCATCCTGTTCCGTGGGGTCAAGGTCGGAAAGAACGTGAAGGTCAGGAACAGCATCATCATGCAGAAATGCGATCTCCGTGACGGTGCCCTCATCGAGAACGTCATTTGCGACAAGAATGTGCTGATCACCAAGGACAAATGGCTCAAGGGCGCTCCAAACTACCCGTTGATTGTTGCCAAGAACATGGTGATTTGAGGAATAGAGCCGTTGTAATAAGATGTGGGTGTTGCAACGGCTCTTCCTGATGGGTACGAGAAAATCAACCACTTGTGGGAAAGTAAGGGGTGTTTTTTTTGGCAAAGGACAAGAAAGTAAAAAAAGATAAGGATTTTGACAAACTCAAGGAACAGCTGAAGAACAGGTTCATTATGACGGCCCATGTCATGTGGGGGCGGGATCTCAACGAACTTACGAAGAACGAGATCTATCAGACGGTTGCGGCGACGGCGAAGCAATTCATTTCATCGAAGTGGATCAAGACGAACAAGGCATACATGGAACGTCAGGAAAAACAAGTCTATTACTTTTCCATTGAGTTCCTCATGGGACGCCTTCTGAAGACGAATCTTATCAATCTGGGCATCAAGGATGCCGTGGAAGAGGTTCTTGCAGATCTCAAGATAGATCTCGACAAGACCTTCGAGGAAGAGCCGGATGCAGGGCTTGGGAACGGCGGCCTTGGCCGTCTTGCGGCATGCTTCATTGACTCTATGGCGGCGCATCGCCTGCCGGGGCATGGGAACAGCATCCGTTACCAGTACGGCCTTTTCGAGCAGAAAATCATCCAGGGCAACCAGGTGGAGATTCCGGACAACTGGCTCAAGAACGGTTTTGCCTGGGAGTACCGCAAGCCGGATAAGGCCATTGATGTCAAGTTCTACGGAAATGCCTACATGAAGGATCTGGGGAACGGCAATCTGGAACTCGTGCATGAGAACCCCATGGTTGTCATGGCGGTTCCCTATGATGTCCCCATTGTGGGCTACCATAACAATACCATCAACAATCTGCGCCTCTGGAACGCAGAAGTCAACCGCGACTTCTCCGATTACGGGACTTTGACGCAGGAGCAGCTTCGGGCGAAGAACGAGTACCGCCTCTTTGTGGAGAGCATCACGGAGTATCTCTATCCGGATGACAGCTCCTACGAGGGAAAGCGCATGCGCCTGATCCAGGAGTACTTCATGACCTCTGCAGGCGTGCAGAGCATTGTGCGCCATTACCGCAAGTCGGGCATGGACATCCACAATTTCGCCAAGAAGATTGCCATCCATATCAACGATACCCATCCGGCGGTGGCGGTGGCGGAGCTCATGCGCATTTTCGTGGACGAGCAGGGCTTGGAGTGGTCGGAAGCATGGGCTCTCACGAAAGGGACCATCGCCTACACGAACCATACGATTCTTCCCGAGGCATTGGAGACCTGGCCCATAGGCATGTTCAAGGAGCTCCTGCCGCGCGTCTACATGATCATCGAGGAGATCAACCATCGCCATCTGGAGGATGTGCGGGAGCGCTATCCGGGCGACGACAACAAAGTGCGGGCGCTCTCCATCCTGCAGGACGGCGTGGTCCACATGGCGCGCCTTGCCATTGTGGGATCTCACAGCGTCAACGGCGTGGCACAGATCCATTCCGATATCTTGAAGCATTCGACGCTGCATGATTTCTACGATTATAATCCCCGCATGTTCAACAACAAGACCAACGGCATTACCCATCGCCGCTGGCTCATGGGCGCGAACCCGGAGCTTGCGGATCTCATCGACAACACCATCGGGAGCCGTCGCTGGCACCGCTATCCGGAGCAGCTGGATCTCCTGAATGATTTCGTGGAGGACAAGCCGTTCCTGATGGAGCTTGGGAAGATCAAGCTTCTCAGGAAGCAGCGCCTTGCGGATTATATCAAGGAGCACAATAATGTGGATGTGGATCCCAATACGATTTTTGATATCCAGGTCAAGCGCATCCATTCTTACAAGCGGCAGCTCATGAATATCCTCCATATCATGTACCAGTATCACCGCCTGAAGACGGATCCGGATTATCATCTCCTGCCTACGACGTATTTCTTCGGCGGCAAGGCAGCACCGGGCTACTACATTGCGAAGGAGACCATCCGCCTCATCAACAGCGTGGCGGCAAAGGTCAATAATGACCCGGCGGTGCGGGATTTCCTGAAGGTAGTCTTCATCGAGAACTTCGGCGTTTCCATCGGTGAGATTGTCTATCCGGCAGCGGATGTCAGCGAGCAGATTTCCACGGCCTCCAAGGAGGCGTCGGGTACCGGCAACATGAAGTTCATGATGAACGGTGCGATCACGCTGGGGACGATGGACGGTGCCAATGTGGAGATTTCGGAGGCTGTAGGGGATGAAAATATCGTGATTTTCGGTCTCAGGTCGGAGGAAGTCATGGCCTATTATGCCAACGGCAGCTATTCCGCATGGGATGAGTACAATACGAACCCCAATGTCCGCCTCGTGATGAATCAGTTGGTGGACAATACCTACGGGGATTTCCGTTCCCTCTATGATTACCTCATCCATGGAAACGACGAGTTCTTTATCCTGAAGGATTTCGGCTCCTATTCATGGGGGCATGAGGAGATCATGCGCCGCTACCAGCAGAAATTTGAGTGGCTCCGGTCCTCGGCGATGAATATCGCCAATTCCGGATGGTTCTCTTCTGACCGCACCATTGACGAGTATGCGAACGATATCTGGCAGGTCAAGCCGGTCATGATTACCTGATGCGGCGAGGGAGCAGAAGGGGGTACATCTGTGGAAATATCCGCATTGAAGGATTTTGATCTGTATTTGTTCCATCAGGGAACGAACTATCATTCCTATGAGATGCTGGGAGCGCATTTCGTGGAGCGTGACGGGAAAAAGGGCGTTCGTTTCGCCCTTTGGGCTCCCCATGCGAAATCGGTGAGCGTTGTAGGTGATTTCAACAACTGGGATACGCGTGTCAATTATATGGAACGCGTCATCAACGATGAAGGGACCTGGAGCGAGATCTGGGTTGCCTTCATCGAGGGCCTCCATGAGGGGGATATTTACAAATATGCCATAGAGCCGCAGTGGGGCGGGCCGCATATCATGAAGGCCGATCCGTATGGATTCTATGCGGAAAAGAAGCCGGAGACAGCTTCGCGCCTCTATGATCTCAATCATTATGAGTGGAAGGATCGGGAATGGCAGGAGCGCAAGCGCCATGAGAGCTCTTACAGCCGTCCGATGCTGGCATATGAGGTGCATGCGGGTTCCTGGCGCAGGAATGCGGAAGGGGGGTATCTGAGCTATCGGGAGCTGGCAGACCAGCTCATCGGTTATGTGAAGGATATGCATTATACGCATATCGAGTTCATGCCTCTTTGCGAGCATCCCTTTGACGGGTCCTGGGGATATCAGACGACAGGGTATTATGCGGTGACGAGCCGTTACGGATCGCCGGATGATTTCCGCTATCTTGTGGACACGGCTCATGCCAACGGCATCGGCATCATCGTGGACTGGGTGCCGGGACATTTCTGCAAGGATGACCAGGGGCTCAGGGAATTCGATGGGCAGAATCTCTACGAGTCTGACAATCCGCAGCTTTCCGAGAACAAGGGCTGGGGCACCATCAATTTTGACTATGGGCGCACGGAAGTGCACAGCTTCCTCATTTCCAATGCCCTGTTCTGGTTCGAGGAATACCATATTGACGGACTCCGCATCGATGGCGTGGCGAATATGCTCTATCTGGACTTTGGGCGTGAGGAAGGCGAGTGGCAGCCGAACCGTTATGGTGATACGGGCAACCTGGAGGCGATGGATTTCCTCAGGAAGCTCAACGAGACGATTTTCAAGTACCATCCTCAGGCGATTATGGTTGCGGAGGAATCCACGGCATGGCCGTTGATATCCAAGCCGGTCTATATGGGCGGCATGGGATTCAATTACAAGTGGAATATGGGATGGATGAACGATATGCTCACATATGTGAGCCTTGACCCCATCTATCGCAAGTGGAACCACGACAAGGTGACGTTCTCCTTTATGTATGCTTTTTCGGAGAATTTTGTCCTGCCCCTTTCCCATGATGAGGTAGTGCATGGGAAGTGCTCTCTCATCGCCAAGATGCCGGGCGATTATTGGCAGCAGTTCGCGGGACTCAGGGCGTTCTTCGGCTACTGGATGGCGCATCCGGGGAAGAAGCTTCTTTTCATGGGCGGCGAGTTCGGGCAATTCATCGAATGGAAGTTCGATGACAGCTTGGACTGGCATTTGGTGAGAGAGTATGAGATGCATGCGAAGATGCAGGAGTATTCCCGTGCGCTCAATAAGTTTTACTGTGACAACAAGGCATTCTGGCAGGTGGATTTTGATTGGAACGGTTTCCAATGGATTGATTGCAATGACAACGAGAACAGCATTGTATCCTTTATCCGCAAGGCGGATGACAGCAACGACTATATCATTGTTGTCTGCAACTTCACTCCGGAAGTCCGTCGGAACTATCGCATCGGTGTTCCATCCAAGGGCACCTATGCGGAAGTGTTCAACAGCGATGCCGCGGAATATGGCGGCAGCAATGTGCGAAATTCGGGAGATCTCATGACGGAGGATGTCAGCTGGCACAATCGCGACCAGTCCATCACGCTGACAGTGCCCCCGTTGGCGACGGTGTATTTAAGACTCAAGGGTACGGCGGGTGCCGGTGATGCCGGCAATGAGGCTCACCGTACCCTGGAAGTGAAAGGCAAGCAGGAAGGCGACCTGAAGGACAGCGAGGCGGAGGCGGCTGCAGTGGCTGTTTGATGGGAAGAAAATAATGATTCCTATAGATATCTATCAACGGGAGGAGATACGGAATGAACGTTCTATATGTAGCATCGGAAGCGGTTCCATTTGCAAAGACAGGCGGCTTGGCTGATGTGGCGGGATCTTTGCCGCAGGCGCTCAAGTTTGAGGATGTGGATATCCGGGTGATCTTGCCGAAGTTCGGAAAGATTCCTGATGAGTTCAAAAACAACATGGAGCATGTTTATGATGGCGAGCTCAACGTAGCCTGGCGGTCCAAGTTTGTCGGTGTGGATAAGTACGAGCACAATGGCGTGACCTATTATTTCGTTGACAATCAGGAATATTTCGATCGGGAAGGCTTTTATGGATATGATGATGATGCAGAGCGCTTTTCCTTCTTCTGCAGGGCTGTGCTGAACCTCCTGCCGGCGCTGGATTTCTGGCCGGATATCATTCATACGAATGACTGGCATGCAGGGCTTGTGAACGTGTTCCTCAAACTGGAGCATCAGGATGATGAAAGGTACCAGAAGATCCGTACGCTCTACACGATTCACAATCTCAGGTATCAGGGCATCTTCCCGAAGAATGTCATGAGCGATGTCCTGGGTCTTGACTGGAAGTATTTCAACAACGGCGATCTGGAATTCTACGATGCGGTGAATTTCATGAAGGGCGGGCTCATCTATGCCGATTTCATCAGCACGGTGAGCAAGACCTATGCGCAGGAGATCCAGTACGAGTATTTCGGGGAGAATCTTGATGGTCTCCTCAGGAGCCGCAAGGATGATCTTTATGGCATAGTCAATGGCATTGACTATGACATCTACAATCCCATGACGGACAAGAACATCTTTGAGACGTATGATGTGGATTCCTATGACCGCAAGATGGACAACAAGGTGCAGCTCCAGAAGCTTCTGGGATTGCCCACGGGACGGCGCATTCCCATGGTATCCTTGGTTTCCCGTCTCGTGTCGGCCAAGGGCATGGATCTCATTGTCCGCATGATGGACGAGATCCTGCAGCATGAGAATATCCAGTTCGTTCTCCTGGGGACAGGGGACAAGATTTTTGAGGATTGGTTCAAGGGGCTGGCATGGAGGTTCCCGACGAAGGTTTCCGTGAACATCCGCTTCTCCAATGAACTCGCCCAGCGCATCTATGCGGCATCGGATATCTTCCTCATGCCGTCGAACTATGAGCCTTGCGGTATCGGCCAGCTCATTGCCCTGCGCTATGGAACGATTCCCGTGGTCCGCGAGACCGGCGGCCTCAAGGATACGGTGAAGCAGTTCAACAAGTACACGGAGAGCGGAAACGGCTTCGTCTTCGGCAGCTACAATGCCCATGAGATGATGTACGCATTGAAGCGTGCCCTGAGCGCTTATGACAACTATGAGATTTGGCAGGAAATCGTGAAAAACGCGATGAATTCCGATTACAGTTGGAGCGAATCGGCAAAGGAATATCGCAAGCTTTATGACAAGCTTCTGGCTAAGTAATACTGCAGCCAGGCAACCTTGGCCCGGCGGCCCCCCTCGCCGGGCCTGTTTTTTGGAAAGGATGATCAGATGCTGGAACGAGGAACTGTGGAGCATGATTCCCGCAATATCTATTTCCGCTCCGTTGCAGGGGCTGCGGAAACGGGCAGCAGGATGCGCCTGGGCTTGGAAGTTCGCGGGGAGGAACCCGGAAATGTGCTGCTTCACCTTTGGCAGAACGGGGCGGGAGAAAGGATCCTGCCTCTTTCCCTGCAGCCCGGGCAGGAGGGAAGCAAGGTGCATTTTTACTCCCTGGAGCTGGAAATGCCGGAGAAGGGATGCCTGCTCTGGTACTATTTCATCATTACGGCAGAACAGGGAACTTTTTACTACGGCAACAATCCGGAGCAGCTCGGCGGCATGGGCGAGCTGTATGACCATGTGCCTCCCGCCTATCAGATTACGGTCTACGAAAAAGGTGCGAAAACGCCGGAATGGTTCAAGCATGCCATCGTGTATCAGATTTTCCCGGATCGGTTCTGCCGCGAAGGAAACGAAATCATCCGGAAAAAGAATGCCGTGTACCATGCCTGTTGGGAGGACGATCCCCTCTACTGCAGGGAACCGGATTCGCAGAAGCCCATTGCCTGTGACTTTTTTGGAGGGAATCTCAAGGGCATTGAGTCGAAGCTTCCTTATCTGAAGGAACTTGGTATTTCCGCCATCTGCCTGAATCCGATCTTCGAGTCGGAGAGCAGCCATCATTACGATACCGGGGACTATCACAGAATCGATCCGATTCTCGGGACCGATGAGGACTTCCGGCATCTGGTTCTCAAGGCGAAGAAATTTGGCATCCGCATCCTTCTGGAAGGAGTGTTCAGCCATACGGGAAGCAACAGCCGCTATTTCAACAGGGAAGGCTTGTATGATTCCGTAGGCGCCTATCAGTCCAAGGATTCTCCCTATTATGGATGGTATAGGTTCCGCAGGTTCCCGGAGGAATACGATACCTGGTGGAACAATGCGTCCATGCCGAATGTGAGGAAGACGGACGCATCTTATATGGATTTCATCATCCACGGAAGGGAAAGCGTGCTCCATCATTGGATGAGCCGGGGGATTTGCGGATGGCGGCTGAATGTTATAGATGAGCTGCCGACGGAATTTTCACGGGCGTTTTACAAAGAGCTCAAGATGACGGATCCCAATGCCGTTCTCATTGGCGAGGTTTGGGAGGATGCTTCCAACAAGGTTTCCTACCATGTGCAGAGGGAGTATCTTTGCGGAGGGGAAATGGACTCTGCCGTGAACTATCCCTTCCGGCAGCATGTCATGGATTTCCTTCTGGGGAGGACGGACGGCGCAACCTGCCGTCGGAGGCTGGAAAGCCTGCGCGAGAATTATCCAAAAGAGAACTTCTACGCAATGATGAATCTTCTGGGCAGCCATGATGTCCAGCGTGCCATCACTCTGCTGGGGGAGGCTCCCTGCGGAGAGGAACTGCCGATGCGGGAGCAGTCGCGCTATCGCCTGGACAAGGAGCATTACACTCTGGGGCGGAAACGGCTCTTCCTGGCGGTTCTCTGGCAGATGACCTATCCGGGAGTTCCCTGCATTTATTATGGTGACGAGATTGGCATGGAGGGGTTCAAGGAGCCGTTCAATCGCCGGAGCTATCCATGGGGCGGAGGGGACGACAGGATCCTGGAAGGTTACCGGAGATGCATTTCGGAGCGCAATGGGCATACAGCTCTTCAGACAGGGGACTTCCTGCCCCTTTTCGCGGAGGGGGATGTCATTGCCTATGCCCGCGTGATCAAGGACGGAAGGGACGCTTTCGGCAACGAGGCGGAAAACGATGCCTATATTGTGGCAATCAACCGCAACAAGAACGAGGCGCGCCATATTTCCCTGAATGTCAGCGAGTTTGCCGATGGGGTGTTTGTTTCTCTGATGGAGGCGAACAGGGAAGTGCCTGTGATCCGCGGGCGGGTGGATTTGAAGTTGGAGCCATTGCAGGGCTGCCTGCTCAGGAAAGCGGTGATGGCGAGGAAATATGCTCGCCGTGCAGGGGTTCTGCTTCATCCCACATCCCTTCCTTCCAGCTACGGCATTGGGGATTTCGGGGAGGCGGCGTACCGCTTTGTGGACTTCCTCGCGGAGGCAGGCCAGTCCGTATGGCAGATTCTTCCTTTGGGCCCTGTGGCCTATGGGAATTCCCCTTACCAGTCGCCATCGGCCTTTGCAGGAAATCCCATGCTCATCGATTTGGATGATCTGGTAGAACGGGGCTGGCTCAAGGAGAAGGATGTGAAGGTTCCTTACGTTGTCGGCGGTGATACCGTGGACTTCGACAAGGTATGGGAGTTCAAAAGGGATTGCATCCGGAAGGCTTATGAGGTTTTCAGGGAAACTGCGGAAGGGAACGAGGATTATCAGGGGTTCTGCAAGAGGGAAGCTTACTGGCTGGATGACTATGCCCTCTTCCATGCCTGCAAGAAAGAATTTGACGGGCAGTCCTGGACGAAATGGCTGGAGCCTGTGAGGCGGCGCAAGGAGAAGGCCTTGGTGGATATGAGGGGGCGTCTGGGAGACAGCATCGGCCTGGAGATGTTCATGCAGTACCTCTTTGATGCCCAGTGGCATCGCCTTCGCGCCTATGCTCATTCCAAGGGGATTCGCATTCTTGGGGATATGCCTATTTTCATCTCCCATGACAGTGCGGATGTCTGGGCACACCAGTCTCTCTTCGATCTCTATGAGGATGGGATGCCCAAGACGGTCGCGGGAGTGCCGCCGGATTACTTCAGCGCTACGGGGCAGCTTTGGGGAAACCCGCAATATGACTGGAAAGCGATGAAGGCAGAGAACTATTCATGGTGGAAGAGCCGTTTCAAGAAGCTCTATGAGATGGTGGACGTGGTGCGCATCGATCACTTCCGGGGATTTGAGGCCTATTGGGAGGTGGATGGAAAGGCGCAGACCGCCATGCACGGCCAGTGGAGGCCGGGACCCGGGGAGCCTTTTTTCCGGGCAATCCGTGAAGAACTGGGAGAGCTTCCCATTGTGGCAGAGGATCTCGGCATCATTACCGATGCCGTAGAGGAATTGCGTGCGGCTTGTGACTTCCCCGGCATGAAGGTGCTGCATTTCACGCTGTATCCCAATGAACAGGGGCGCATGGGCTTTGTGGCGCCAGAGAACAGCATTGTCTATACGGGAACCCACGACAATAATACTACCGTGGGCTGGTATGAGGAGGACCTGGATGACAGGAGCAGGTATGCCGTGGCACATCTGCTTCATGCGGATTACAGGAAGCCGGAGGATGTCTGCGGGAAACTCGTGGAGTTCGCTTATGCATCGGATGCCCGGATGGCAATCGTTCCGGTGCAAGACCTTCTGCATCTCGACGGAAAGAGCCGCATGAACGTTCCGGGAACGGTAGGGAGGAACTGGGGCTGGTGCTTGAAGCCGGGGTATCAGCAGGAAATCGATACGAAGAAAATCAGGGCTCTCTGCGAGAAATACGAACGGATCAAATGAGACGATCCCATAGGATGGAGTCGCATCGGAGAAAGAAACAGGAAGAAAAGAAAGGGGCGGAAGGCAGCCCCTTTCTTCACTTTTTTTCGGTTCTGTGGTATGCTATACGAGAAAGGAAGGAGGGGCGATGTGGGAGAGTTCACCTTTGTGATTGAGAAGCCTTGTCCGATTTGCGGAAAGACAACGCGTGTTGTGAAGACGAAATCACGCCTCTTGGCGCAAAAGACAGATGAGGACTACTGTGTTCATTACAAGGATTTCAATCCTTATTTCTACAGGGTATGGTTTTGTGAGCATTGCGGGTTTGCCGCGGATGAGAAACACTTCCTGGGCACGATGCCGGCGCGCTCGAAGAAGAAGATACAGGATTTCCTGGGGGCCAGGCATCTTGCCATGGAGTTTACGGAAGTGCGCGGTGTGCCGGAGGCTGTGGCATCCTATCAGCTGGCGATCTATTACGAGGAATTGATTGGCGGCAGTTTCAATACGCGTGCGGGGCTGTACCTTTCTCTGGCATGGGTCTACCGTGATACGGAGGAGAGGGAGAAGGAGATGGAAGCCTTGCAGAAGGCAGCGGATCTTTATGACAAGTCCCTCATGAAGGAGCGGTATCCTATCGGCAATATGACGGACAATATGGCTCTTTATCTCGTTGGAGCCATCTATTTCCGCATGGGGGATATCGACAAGGCGATGCAGTATCTGAGCCGCATCATCGGGGACCAGAAGGCAAGAGAGCTGGATTCCAAGCTCTACACGCGGGCAAGGGAGCTCTGGCAGGATATGCGGGAGATGAAGGGTGAGACAGACGGGCCGCCGGCACAGGAAAAGAAGCCTGCCGGGGTGTTCAGGAAAAAGAGATAAGTTGCAAGTTGGAGGTAATCTTTTTTGTATTTTCGCAAAAGTTCCCTGGTTGCAGTGGCTGTCCTTTGTTCTCTGTTCATGGGGCAGCACCTTGCAGATGCCAGGAAAAAAGAACCGCCTGTGAAAAAGATATTGTTCGTGCCCCATGACAACCGGCCAATTTCTGAGAAGCAGACGGTGGATGTAGTGGAGAAACTGGGATATGATGTGGTCGTCCCTCCGGAGCAGCTCCTTGGGAACAGGGAGGATCTGGGACACCCGAATGAGTTGTGGAAATGGCTGGACACGACAGTAGCGGCCGCAGCCAAGGAAAAAAACGAGGAAGTCCAGGCGGTGGTCGTTTCCTCGGATTCCATGCTGTATGGCAGTCTGGTAGGTTCCCGCAAGCATGTCTACAGCCAGAAGGAAGTTCTCGAGCGTGCAGAGCGGTTCCACCGCTTCCATGAGAAGTATCCGGATGTGCCGCTGTACGTGTTCAGCTCCATTATGAGGACACCTTGCTCCGGTGAGGCGTCCGGCCATATGGAGCCGGAATATTACCGCAGCTATGGAGCGGATATTTTCCGCTATACAGCGCTGAAGGATAAGGCGGAGGTAGAGGGGCTGGATCGCCGCGAGAAGAAAGAACTGGCTTTTCTCCAGCTTCTGGTTCCCAAGAAAAGCATGGAGGACTGGATTTCTCGAAGGTCGAAGAACATGGAGGCCAATAAGTACCTCGTTCGTCTGGCGAGGCAGAATACGTTTCGCTTCCTGCTGGTAGGAAGGGACGACAATGCGCCCTATTCCCAGACGCATATGGAGAACCGTCATCTTGCGGAGAGCAGCAAGGGAATCTCGCCGACGGTGTATTGCTCCATGGCTGGCATTGACGAGGCCGGCATGCTTCTTTTGGCAAGATCCATCAACGAAAAAGAAAAGGAACTGCCCGGCGTGTTTGTGCGCTATAACTGGGGCGCCGGGGCTTATACGGTGCCTTCGTATTCCGATGAGAAAATCGGCAAATCCATCGATGCCGCCATTGGAGTTGCCGGAGGGATACGGGTGGAGTCACCGGAAAACGCGGATCTGATCCTTGCTGTGAATACGAATCCCAACGGAAAGACGTATGAGGCTGCGGAACGTTCGAATGACGGGCAATCGAGAGAAGGGACAGAGTATTTTGCCGATCTCGTGGAGGAGTACCTGAGCAGGGGATATCCCGTGGCTATTGCCGATGTGGCCTATGCCAACGGCTCCGACAATGCTCTCATGGAACAGCTCCGCTCCCGCAAGATGCTTTTCCGGCTGAACGGCTATGCCGGGTGGAATACACCGACCAACAGCAGCGGTTTTGCGATTGGAGCGGGCTTGCTCATGAAGAAGATGGACCGGGAGGCTGTGGATGACCTGCTTATCACGCGGTATCTCGATGATTGGGCATACCAGGCGAACGTGCGCAACACAGTTGCCCGCCAGCTTTCGTGGCTCAGTGGGGATGGTGTGTACGGAAGACTGGATTCCAAGCAGGATTCTGTGAGCACGAGGACGACGAAATTCCTTTCCAGGTTTGTGAGGGACAATCTTCCGGGAATGGACACCTTCGAGGAGATGGATGTGACGTTCCCATGGAACCGCATGTTCGAGGCAGATATTTTTCATTCATCGGTCAAAGATGCGTTCTTGATCAAGGCAACCGGAAATAATAAAAATAATAAAAAATAATAGAAGCGCCGCTGCATTCCCGCAGGAATGCAGCGGCGCTTTTCGGATGGAAGCTTCGAAGGAATGTGTTCTATGCGTTTGCCTTGCGGAACTTCTCCATGAAATCGGCGAGAGCCTCGCAGCCCTCATAGGGCATGGCATTGTAGATGGAAGCGCGCATGCCGCCGACAGAGCGATGTCCTTTGACGCCGCTCAGCTTGTTTTCGAGGGCTTCGGCGACGAACTTCTTCTCCAGTTCCTCGCTGGGGAGGCGGAAGGTGACGTTCATGAGAGAGCGGCTGTCCTTGTCTGCATGGCCGCGATAGAAGCCGTCGGAATTGTCGATGGCGTCGTAGACGACCTTTGCCTTTTTCCGATTGCGCTCCTCCATGGCGGAGAGCCCGCCCTGCGCCTTGATCCAGGCTGCGACCTTGCCCACCATGTAGATGCAGAAGACGGGGGGCGTGTTGTAGAGAGAATCCTTGTTGAGGAAGGTGTCATAGCGGAACATGGTGGGAAGCGTTTCCCGGCTCTTCTCTATGAGGCTCTTCTTTGCAACCACGAGGACGACGCCGGCAGGGCCGAGGTTCTTCTGGACTCCCGCATAGATGAAGTCGAACTTCTTGAAGTCCACGGGGCGGGAAAGCATGTCGGAGGACATGTCCGCAAAGAGGGGAACTCCCTTGGTGTCCGGTACGTAGTGGTACTCCGTTCCATAGATGGTATTGTTGTAGCAGAGATGCAGATAGGCAGCTTCGGGGTTTATCTTGAGTTCGTCCTGCGTCGGGATATGGCGGAAATCCACTTCCTTGCTGCTGGCTGCAACTTCGCCGACACCGAGGATCTGAGCCTCTTTGTATGCCTTCGAGGCAAAGCTTCCGGAGAGGACATAGTTCCCCGGGTGCTCCTTCGAGGCGAAATTCATGGGAATCATGGCGAACTGCTGGCTCGCGCCGCCCTGGATGAAGAGGACTTCATAGTCCTCCCCGAGTCCCATGAGCTCCTTGATATCGGCTTTTGCCTGGGCATGCACGGCATCGTACTGTTTGGCGCGGTGGCTGATCTCCAGGATGGACATGCCGCTTTCACGGAAATTCAGGAACTCGGCTTGGGCCTCTTTCAAGACTTCCAAAGGAAGTGCAGCGGGTCCCGGGTTGAAATTATATACGCGATTGGCTTCCAAAAATAATCCCTCCTAAACAAACATATGGATGTATCCTACATCCTATTCTATCCCCAAACCAGAGGAAAAGCAAGAGAAAGTGACAGATTCGGGGACAGGGAACGTTGGATTGTTTTCTGGCTTCCTTTCCTTGCGGTGTTTCAGCCGGCTCCCAGCATGAGCTTCATTCCCATGGCAAACATGGAGAGGGACAGAAGCATCAGGATGGCCCTGGAGGTTGTCTTCCGAGATATTCTTGCGCCAATCTGGGCGCCGATGGCGGCTCCGATGCTGATGGCGATGGCCGGAACCCAAACGACATGGCAAAGAAGAACGTGGCTGGCCACCCCGACCATGGAGCATACCGCCAGGACAAATTGGCTGGTGGCCGTGGCTATATGGACAGGGAAGCCCAAGAGGTACACCATGAGGGGGACATGGATGACACCGCCGCCGATGCCGAAGATGCTGGAGAGAAAGCCGACACCAAGGCTGGAGCCGACCCCCAGCGCATGGTTGAACCGAAAGCCGGGGGGGATTGCAAGCATATCGCTCTTTTTCGAGTGGGTGCTGTTCCAGTACATGATGACGGAAATGCAGGCCAGAAATGCGCCGAAGCAGAACTTCAGCTGCTCCCCGTTGAAATTGTCTGCGATGTAGGAGCCAAGGAAAGCACCGGGCAGCGTGGCGATGGCAAAGGGGATGGCGGCTTTGAAATATACCCGTCCCTGCCGGAGGTAAGCGGCGGTTCCCGATACGGAATTGACCATGACGACGAACAGGCTGGTGCCGACGATGGCCGCTGCCGAGTGAAAGTACGGCCATACGCCGCCGTCGGACAAAAAGAAGATGAAGACCGGCACGCAGACGAGGCCGCCGCCGATGCCAAGCAAGGAGCCGAACACCCCCGTTCCGATGCCCAGGAGCAAAAACAAAACAAGTTCCATGTCAAAGAACCCGCCCTTCTGATATAGTCTATGACAGATATTCGACAAGGAACGGTGTTTTCCTGTAGATGAGCTGCCGGAAAAACTTGAACTTGAATCACAGAGGGCTAGCTTTCGCGTCGCAACTGCGTTATAATAGGAGAGGTATTTTTGGAGGATAGGTTTGCGATTGCAAATATATGCGCGCATGTGTGCGGGAGGAGATCTGAATGATGAAGGTATTGGCAGCAGATGGTATTTCGGCCAAGGGCATCGAGCTTTTGCAGAAGGAATTCGAGGTAGTGGTGAAGGAGAAGATTTCCCATGAGGAGCTTCTCGAGATGATTCCGGATTTCGATGCGCTCATGGTGCGTTCGGCTTCCAAGGTGACGGCAGATGTCATTGAGAAGGCAGCAAAACTTAAGATCATCGGCAGGGCAGGTGTCGGTGTGGACAATATTGACATCCCGGCGGCGACAGCACGGGGAATCATCGTGATCAATTCCCCGGGGGGCAATACCATTGCCGCTACGGAGCATACTATGGCGATGATGCTTGCCATGTCCCGCCATATCCCGATTGCAAACGAGACCATACAGAAGGGCGAATGGAACAGGAAGAAGTACGTGGGGGTGGAGCTCCGCGGCAAGACTCTGGGCGTCATCGGCATGGGACGTATCGGAAGCGGCGTGGCGAAGAGAGCGCTGGCCTTTGACATGAATGTCATTGCCTACGATCCCTATATCAATGAAGATCGCGCCAAGTCCCTCGGCATCCGGGTCGGATCTCTCGATGATGTGATTGCGGAGGCGGATTTCATCACGGTCCATATGCCCCTGACACCTGAGACAAAGGGCATGATTTCCATGCCCCAGATGAAGAAGATGAAGAAGGGCGTGCGCCTTGTGAACTGCGCGAGAGGCGGCATCATTGACGAGGCAGATCTCGCACAGGCGGTGAAGGACGGCATTGTGGCAGGCGCGGCAGTGGATGTGTTCACGAGCGAGCCGATTCCGGCAGACCATCCGCTCCTTGGCGTTCCCGGCATTATCCTCACGCCGCATCTGGGCGCTTCTACGGTGGAGGCGCAGATCGGGGTTTCCGTGGATGTGTCCGAGGGGATCCTTGCAGCTCTGAAGGGAGAGCCGGTATCGACCGCTGTCAACATGGCCCCGGTTTCCCCGCAGGTCATGAAGGTCATCGGCCCATATCTCACATTGGCGGAGCGTCTGGGCTGCACAGCCTGCTCCCTCGCGGCCGGTCCCATCAAGAGCCTGGAGATTACCTACAACGGCGAGATTACGGAGGTCAATACGGGACTTCTTTCCACGGCCGTCGTCAAAGGCATGCTGAACCCCATCATGGAGAATGAGGTCAATTATGTCAATGCGCCCGGATTTGCCAAGGAGCGCAATATCAAGATCACGGAGACGAAGAACAAGGAAGCGGAGAGCTTTGCCAACCTGATCACGGTGAAGGCCAGGTCAGGCGAAAGGGAAGTGTCGGTGGAAGGCACGCTCTTTGGCGATGAGGGCCGCATTGTCCGCATCAACAAGTTCCGCGTGGATGTGGATCCCCATGCGCGCATCCTCATCTGCCCGCATATCAATCGCCCCGGTATCATCGGCAAGGTCGGCTCCATTATGGGCAGCGCGGATATCAATATCTCCGGCATGCAGGTGGGCAAAGCCGATGTGGAAGGGACGAATCTCATGGTCCTCACCATCGACAACGACATCCCGGCGGATATTCTTGCGAAGGTCAAGGAAGTCGATGGCATCTTTGATGCGAAGCTTGTGAATTTCTATGCAATCTAAGGAACTGTGAGGAACAGTTCCCGGAACAGACCGTTTTGTCGCTTTTCAAGACGGTCTGTTTCTTTTTGTGTTTTTTCTCTGGAAAAACCTTGGCAGTTGCGTTATAATGAATTCAATATTGCTGTGGAGCATAGGTGCATTGGTTTGTGTTTGGAGGTTGGGGAATGCGACGCTATACATCCTTGCTTTTGACGGCGTTTGCGCTGTTTCTTATCGTGCTGTGCGGCTCGGCTTATCTGGCGGGAGCGGATGAGACGAAGAATCAGCGCTCCATGCGGGAGATGGTGGCCTATACGACATTGCCCGCCGCTCATGTGGAGCTTTTGACCGAGGAATATGAGAAACTGAGCCGGATCCGGGTGAATTTTGTTCCGCTTTCCCAGGAGGATCTGCTTGCGCGGCTCAAGGCGCAGGAAACGGACAGCAGGCCGGAAGATGCGGCAGTGGTTCTGGCAGACCGTGAAACCTTGAGGAGGGCGGCTGCGGAAGGCTGCTTCACGCCGTATGTTTCCGAGGCCGGTGATGCGGCAGCGGAAGCCTTCAAGGATCCGGATGGCCTATGGACAGGTGTATGGTATGATCCGATGATCTTTTGCGTGAATCGTGACTATCTGAAACAGCAGCAGGTGATTACGGATACATGGGTAGGACTGTCCACGCTTACCGATGCGCGCATTGGCATTACGGATTTCATGGCGGCGGATGCGTCTGCCAACCTGCTTTTTTCCATGATCAGCCAATATGGGGATGCGGCAGCCTATCAGATATGGCGTCAGATACATCCGCATGTTGTGCAGTATGCGAAATATCTCAACAATCCTGTGCGGCAGGCCGGCATGGGGGAAGTTGATATTTCCGTGGCGGTTCAGAGCGAGGCCTTGCGCTATCTGAACGATGGCTATCCAATCAAGATCATTTATCCGGCAGACGGTACCTCGTACATGCTGACGGGTACGGGAATCGTAAAGTCGGCGCAGCCGGAGGATGCTGTTGCGGCGCAGGATTTTGCTGATTGGCTGCTCACGGATGATGCCCAGCAGCTGTTGCAGAGGAATGGGTTCTATTTCATGCCGACGAATCCGGCAACTTTGGCATACAAGAGTTTTCCGGGCAAGAATCTCGTGCTGTATGATCATCTGGAGGACTTCACGCCGGAGCAGCGGCATGATTTTCTGGATCGATGGGTGAAATATATACGCTTGCAGTAAGGAACTGGTAACAAATCTAAAATTTATTTATGAACAGTTCCTAAGGTCTGTGGTGTGGTTTACCGGATGGGATGCTGCCCTGTGAACAGGCAGTATCCTCTTGTTTTTGGGAGGGACTTGAAGGGTGAAAGCAGGTTTTGTCAGTCTTGGCTGTGCTAAGAATCTTGTGGATACGGAAGTGATGCTGGGCATTCTGAAGGAGCATGGGATCGAGCTTACGGCGAACCCGGGAGAGGCGGATATTCTCATTGTCAATACCTGCGCCTTTATCCAGTCGGCGAAGGAGGAGTCCATCACCACCGTGCTCAACATGGCGGATTACAAGGAGAGCGGAAGGTGCAGATCCCTCATCGTAGCGGGATGCCTTGGCCAGCGCTATGCGAAGCTCCTCCTGGATGAGATGCCGGAGGCCGATGCCATTCTGGGGATCGGGGCATGGCACCGGATCATGGAGGCTGTGGACGAGACGCTGAAGGGGCGGCGCCTCATCCTCCTCGGGGAGGAGGATCTCATATACGATGCGAAGACGCCGCGCATTGTGACAACTCCGGGGTATACGGCGTATATCAAGATTGCTGAGGGTTGCGACAATTTCTGCGCATTTTGTGCGATTCCCCTGATCCGCGGGCGGTATCGGAGCCGTACCGTGGAGGATATCTGCACAGAAGCCCGCAGGCTGGTGGAGGGCGGCGCAAAGGAGATCAATCTCATTGCGCAGGATACCACGAATTATGGGCAGGATCTCTATGGGGCGTCGAGCCTTGCAAAGCTTCTCAGGGAATTGGTGAAAATCGAGAAACTGAAATGGGTGCGTATCCTTTATTGCTACCCGAAATTCTTCACGGATGAGCTCATCGATGTCATTGCCTCCGAGCCGAAGGTCTGCAAGTATGTGGATCTTCCCCTGCAGCATGCCGATAACGCGATGCTCCGGGCGATGCGCCGTCCCGATACCTGCGAGGAAGTGGAGGCATTGCTCCAAAAAATCCGGGAGAGAATTCCCGGTGTGTCCATCCGCACGACGTTTATTGTGGGCTTTCCGGGAGAGACGGATGAGCAGTTCCGGACGCTGGTCAGCTTCGTGGAGCGGCAGAGGTTTGACAAGGTGGGCGTCTTCACATATTCCAAGGAGGAGGATACGCCGGCCTATGATATGCCGGATCAGGTTTCCGAGGAGGTCATGCAGGAGCGCTATCATGAGCTCATGAGCATCCAGAGCAAGATTTCCGAGGAGAAGAACCGGGAATTGGAGGGCAGGGAACTGGAGGTTCTCGTTGAGGGCCGGGACCAGGAACAGGAGAATATCGCGGGCGGCCGTTCCTATCGGGAAGCGCCCGAGGTGGATGGACAGGTCTATGTAGAAGGAGACCTGGACAGCCAGCCCGGAGACATGATCCGGGTGAAGGTGCTTCAGGGCTTTACCTATGATGTGGTTGGAGAAAAGATAAGCGGGTGATGCGCATGGAGGCGTTGGAACTCAGAGCGGGCAGGATGCTGCTGGAAAGGGGAATGACCGTTTCCTGCGCGGAATCCTGTACGGGAGGGCTTCTCACGAGCCGTCTGACGGACGTTCCCGGAAGCTCTGCTTATGTGCAGGGTGCCATGGTTGTGTATTCCTGCGAACTCAAGGAACGCCTGGTTCATGTGCGTCATGAAACCTTGCAGCAAAAGGGCGCCGTGAGTGCGGAAACTGCACAGGAGATGGCAGAAGGGGTGCGTGATGTTCTTGGCACGGATATCGGCATCGGCGTTACCGGGCTTGCAGGTCCGGATGGTGACGGATCCGGGCGCCCTGTGGGGCTTGTTTACATTTCCGTTTCAGGAAAAAATGGTACAATAGTTGAGGAATGCCGTTTCTGTGGAAGCCGTGAGGAAATCAAGCAGCGGAGTGCGGAACGAGCAATCAGGATGTTGGTGGAATACCTAGGAGGATGTTTGTTATGAAGAAAAAAATCATGATGGCCGGGCTTTTCGGGGCGCTTCTTGCGGGGCAGATGTGCCTGCAGCTTCCGGCAGAGGCCGCAAAGACGGAGGCTTCCCAGAGCGCTGCCACACAGCAGGCGAGCAAGGAAAATGATGTTTATATGTATACCAGCAAGGCTTATGGCTATACAATTCCCTGCCCGATAAGGCCGAACGTCATTCCGGCAAGTTTGCTTTATGAAGGGCAGGAAGGTGTCAAGGGGGAAGCCCTGATCTTCGACAATGATGAATACAATATCAAGCTCGCATGGGTCATCTTCGTGAATGCGTTCAATGACAAGGATGTGCCGGATTACAACAAGATGTCCGAGAAAGAGGCCGCAGATTATCTGGAGAAAATGCGCAAAAGCAATCCCTATGAGGATGTGGGCTTTGTGGATCTCGGGCCGAAGAACAAGGCATTTTTTGCAGTGACTGCCAAGGAAGTGGAAATCGATACCGATGGTGATGGCAAGCCGGATACGGTGGCCACGACGGATACGCAGACCATGGAGGTGTTCTTCCGGGGAGACAAAGGCGGGCACTACCGCGTCCAGCTCCTCAACAATCCGCAGTTGCGCCCGGAAGCCATGAGGGATTGCCGCTATGCCGTGTCGAACTTCCGTGAGGGAGCAGTCGATCAGGAAAAGCAAAAAAAGAAATAATGGGACTCAAAAACGAGCCTGCCCGTTCTGATGGGCAGGCTCGTTCGCTCAAGCAAAAAACGGGCATCGAAACTATCGATGCCCGAAGCTTATACATGGTGGCGGAGTGGGAGGGATTCGAACCCTCGCAGCCTTGCGACTCTAACGATTTAGCAAACCGTCCTCTTCAGCCTCTTGAGTACCAC
>CACYDT010000052.1 GCA_902773295.1 uncultured Veillonellaceae bacterium
ACCTCCGTCCTTTTCTGACAAGGATTTTCGTCCTGTAATGCGCCATCAAATTTGTCAACCGGAAATACCGCCTTTTGAAACACGCCTATATTATCTACATGTTTACACTGCTGCTGAATAGGTACGAAAAAACACGGAGGACTGCAATGCAGCTCTCCGTGTTTTTTATACAGACCATGCATCTATGCGGTTACTTGTTAATCCCCTCCAAATGCTGAAACAAAATAACACCCTCATCATGGGAATCAAACCCAATGGAATCCACCACCCGCTTCGTGCTCCCGTCGTAGATGACGATGTTCACACCACGAAGATTCACGGCATAATTCTCACCATCGATGCGGATATCCCCGCAATTGCCCCGGCGGAATGACTGGCTTGTGGCCTCGACGCGGAAGGAACCGTCCAGCGACTCATAGGAATAGTCGCTTCGCACCTCATTCTCATGAAATTCCTGCGCTACGACCTTCCCCCGGCTGACAACCCCAACGTAGGTTCTCCAGAGATCCGTCCGGAACAAGGTGAACCCCGCATCAGAAATATCCTTCCTCACCTCCTGAGGCATCCGGGATCCTGCCGTATCCTTTACCGTAAGAATCACAAGATATTTCTGCGCAACGTATTTCAGCATTCGGAACCATGCGGCATAATCCGCTTCCTTCTGCAGGGATGCCGCCAGCTCGCCGGAAGGCAATGCCTTGAACACAAGACGGTAGAGGGCATCATACTTCGCCTCCATTGCCGAAAGCCTCTCCCCAAGTTCTTTCATCCTGGCCTCAGACAGTACGGTTTCCATCCTTTCCTGATCCATCGAATGCGTCAACTCCTCCCAAAAATCCAGAAGATTCAATTTCTCCCCCAAGCCCATGGAATCCTCACCCGTGATTCCTTCTACCACACGGCGATCCCTGGCCTTTGCCATACACATGAAGTACTCGTGAGGCAGGCTGATGTCCTCCCTCTGGTAATGGAGATGCTCCAGCTCATCCCCAAACATCCCGACCACATCCCGGACAAAATCCAGAGCCTGCTTCTGGAGAATACCCACGAGGAGATCACGAGAGTAATCCTTTCTATACTCCTCAAACACCGGCTCCATCTTCCCATCCACAAGCCCAATCCCAACACAGGACGGCGCGAGTTCGCTGATCAAAAGCTCCCGGAACAACCCGCTGATCCCCGGCGAGAAAGAATAAAATGTCTGGCAGGAAAATTTCCCCTTCCTCGCCCGTTCCAACGGAATATCACTGTCAATGTTGATATAGTAGCTCGTAATATCAAAACCATACTTCTGGCGCAAAACGGACTCAATGCGGCAGTTATACCCCACATCAAAAGTGGCGCTTCTTCCGCTGAACCATGGCTCCAGCGCCTGCCCCATTTGCGATGTGTATTCGGCAAACACGCTGCTGTCATAGAACTCCCGATGGAAAAGCTCCACAAAGGCATAATAATCCGCTACCGAGTGAAAGTGCTCGGCATAGGGGATGCCGTTTGCCTCGCAAATCTCCTTCGCCCGATGAAACACCGCATCTGCGATAAAATCTTCCAGCCGTGAAAGAACGCTCTCCGGCGACTGACAAAAAAAAAAAAAAAAAAAATTCAAAAGTCCATAACAGCCATCCCCTGTATCGGCCTGCAAAGGAAGAATGCTGGAACGTGTAAAATAAAGATAATGGATCTCCACCGGCAAAGGAGTCTCTGCCTGCAGAATCTCAAACGCCTTCATGGGAAGATATCCATCCCGTGCCATGAAGTTCAGGTTTTGATAGCCATGGCGCTTTGTCTCCTGAACAAGCCAATCTGCAATGGCAAAGAGATGGGGGCCCAATACACCATAACCAATCACGCGAGGATCGGCATTGAAGTCACTGTCGGGATGGAACTGTGGGAAGGGATTGTCAAAAAGGCGATTCGCCACCATCCCCAGCAAAAGACGCATGCCAAGAAAACGCTGAAAATCATGGGCTCTGCGCATCCCAAACGTTTTTTGGTAGATGCGATGGAACGCTTCCCCACTGTATACTCCCTCCACACCATTCATAAGAAGATCCGCACAGCGCGGGAAGTGAGCCGCCTGCAAACCGCACCTTTGTGCCTGGTGTACATCAGCCTCCAGATTATCCCCGATATGAAAAATCCTATCTGCTTCCACCCCAAGTTCCTCTGCCATGAGGGCGTATAGATTCCCCGTCCCCTTTGTGCGTTTTCTGTCATTGGAGAGAAACACCTGACCGATTCCGTCGTATCCGTTTGCGGAGAGAAGTTCTCGGATGACAGGAAGCGGCAAGTACATATCCGATGCCGCCACAACCATCTTTCCTGCGTGCAGAGCCAAATCGAAAAGCGCTTTCGCCGCCTGCCGCGGACGACAATATTTCAACTCCAACGCAATCTCCCTGCGCATCACGAGTTCCAGTTGCTCGCTTGAGAGGGAAACCAGTTCCTCCAGCACTCCATAGATATCCAGGAGCGTAACATCCTCGGAACCATTTCCGCAAAGCCGCTCTCGCGCCATGCTCTCTGCCTCAATCCGTCGCTGCTTGAAACCAATGCGATCCGGCAGCCCCAGGAGATCCCTCACATAGAAGTCCAGAAAATCAAACAGATCCGTAGGTGCAAAAAAAGGACGAACCAACAGGGTATCGAAAACGTCAAAACTCACCACTTCAACGGATGAAGAAAGTATCCTCCTCTTGATCGCCTCGTAGGGAAGACCGGAAACCTCAGTAGAAAGGAGGACTTCCGCACTGCCATTCTCCGGCAGGTTCTTCTCCCATTCCTCCAGCCCCTCCACTGCCCATGGCGCATTTATTTCCTTCTGAAACAATCGTCCCAGAAAACGGAAGGCACAACGGGATTCCTCGTCCATCCTGCCATACTCCCGCATTCTCTCCGCAGGACAGCAGACAAAATCCTCATGGATGTTGACAATATGACCTGCCTGAGAACACAAGAGCAAAGAAAAGACCCTATCCGCCTGTCGGTCCATGAGATTCTCCTGCATATGCAAAAATGTGCAGCACCGATCCCAAAGAGTCCTGCGGATAACCTTGTGGCAAAGAGCCTCCAAACTAACGTCCTGCCCACGTGCCTC
>CACYDT010000053.1 GCA_902773295.1 uncultured Veillonellaceae bacterium
ACAAGCATTCGTATACACAAATACCGTGGGACACACGGGAATCTACGCTTGGGGAGAGCGTGTAAGACGGAACGGCTACGGTCGTGACGCAGTGCTCAGCGAACCAAGAATCCCCTGGCTTTAGCCATGGGGAGTGTCAAGATGAAATTACCCCGAAAATCTCCAGCAAATCCGCCCCCTGCATAATGCGGGGGCTTTTCACGTCCGCATGGGAAAGCATGCTGTCCAGCCGGTTCTCGATAGCCTTGTCAATCAATCTGTCCACGTCCAGTCCCCGCATGGGGAAAAAGTAAAAGGGGTTCTCATCCAGTCTTACGCCGATGCCGTACATGACCGCCGCAACGTGCTTGCACATATACGCCCAGTCCGGGCAGCTGCAGTCAAAATGAATCTCATCCGGCGTCGGGAAAAGCCCATCCCTGGAAAAAAATAAATGTTCCAGCTCTTCCGGGAACTCACCGTTTGCCAATGCCGCCAAATCCTTGATTTTCCCCAGGGATTTCTCCTCGATTTCCCGGCTTCTTTTTTCGGGAAGCGGGTCTACTTTAATCTCCACGTTATAGGGAGTACGACGGCTGCCCTGCACCTTCGCCTTGATATCGCCGCCATGGATTTTGAGATCCACCACCGCGCCGGAACGCACATAGCGTTTCCCTCTGTCAATGCGGCTTGCAAAGTCCGCATAGCGTTCCAGATTGCGGCACCAGGCATCCCCCCACCAAGTCTTGCAGATATTCCTCGGACGGCCCTGCAAAATGACCGGCTCATAGCTTCTGCCCTTTGCCCTGGCATTCTCCATGCTGGCCTCCGCCTTCCTGCGAAGCTCCTCCGGCGACATCTGCCGGAACTGCTTGAAATAATCATAATAGGCCATAAGAATCACCTCACACATCCAGGCGCATGAGCTCCAGGACTTCCTTGTCGCTCAATTCCGTCACCCACTGCTCGCCTGCTCCGATCACGCTCTCTGCCAACTTCTTCTTGCCCTCTATGATTTCGTCGATGCGCTCCTCTATGGTTCCCCTGGATACCAGCTTGTACACTATGACATCCTTTTCCTGCCCGATTCGATAAGCCCGATCCGTGGCCTGATTCTCTACAGCAGGATTCCACCAGCGGTCAAAATGAATGACATGGTTCGCCGCCGTGAGATTGAGGCCGGTGCCGGCCGCCTTGACGGAAAGCACCATAAAGGGGCAATATTCCTCCCCGTTGAATTGCTCCACAAGCTCCATGCGCTTCTTCACCCGTGTGCCGCCATGAAGCACAAGTCCCTTCCGATGGAAAATCCCCGCTAGGAATTCCGCCAAAAACTCCGTGATTTCCCGGTACTGCGTGAACACCAGAACTCTTTCCCGCTTCTCGTAGATTGTCTCGCAAATATCCCGGAGCAACTCGAATTTCCCGCTGTCTGCCATGGAATACGCCGATTGCCCAAGGAACTGGTCGGGATGGTTGCAGATCTGTTTCAGCTTCGTAATGGCGGCG
Source organism: uncultured Veillonellaceae bacterium (assembly GCA_902773295.1). Classification (GTDB taxonomy): domain Bacteria; phylum Bacillota; class Negativicutes; order Selenomonadales; family Selenomonadaceae; genus UBA3796. The sequence goes on from CACYDT010000053.1 coordinate 1,489, forward strand.
AGAATGGCGCCGCGCCGGGACATACCATCCGAAACGGCAAGTTTCTGCTCCACTTCCTTCACCTGCTTGCGATAGAGTACCACCTGCTTCTTGCTGAGAGCAGCGTAGTCTACCTGTTCCATCTTCTCCGGCAAATCATGGATGATGGACTTGTCTGTCTTCAGCCGGCGCAACACGAACGGCGCCAACATCTGCCGGAGTCTGTGGTAGCTCTCGGGATGCTCTGACAATTGGTTCGCATATTTGCGGAACTGCACCGAACTTCCCAGGAGTCCCTTGTTCAGGAAATCGAACAGAGACCAGAGATTCGAGAGATCATTCTCAATGGGAGTGCCTGTCATGGCAATCCGGCAGCGTGTTTTCAGCTTCTTGATGCTCTTGGTCTGCTTTGTCCCGGGGTTCTTGATGGCCTGAGCTTCATCGAGAACCAGCACGTCCCAGAAAATCTCCTGCAATGCCTCCATCTTTGCTGCCATAGCGTAGGTAGTGATTGCGAGAAAAGGCAGGTTCTCCCCCAGTTCACGCTCCAGATCCGATTTTGCCCGCCCATGCAAAATCTTGAGGGAAATCCCCGGCGTGAATCGCGCCGCTTCCTTCTCCCAGTTTCCAAGAAGGGAGGCCGGAACGATGATGAGTGCATGGGCGCCCGCATTGTTCCGGCGCAGATTCTCCAAAAACGCCAGCACCTGCAGTGTCTTTCCCAAGCCCATGTCATCCGCGAGACAAGCGCCCAGCCCCAACTCCGCCATGGTGCTGAGCCATGCATAGCCGCGCTTCTGGTAAGGCCGAAGAGATGCATGGACGCCCTCGGGGACTTCCACATCAGCCTGTTCCTGCGGCCGGCAAAGTTTCTGCAAGAACACTTTGAGCCACTCCCCATTGGTGAATACCGGCCCCACGTCCAGCGACTTGTCCTTCTGAGCATCCATGCCTGCTTCCAGCCGCAATGCTTCCAGGAAGGAAATTTCCCCGCCGTACTCGTCCATTTCCTTCAGCAGCTTCTGCAACCGTTCCTTGTCAATTTCCACCCATTTCCCCTTAATCTGCGCGAGCCCGTCCGTCTCGGCCAGGAGCTTCTCCACCTCCTCTTTTTCCAAGGGCACGCCATCCACCATGAGCCTTGGCTGCATTGCAACGAGAGAATCCAGCCCGAGAAACGACGGCTTTTTCTCCCCCAGTGTCACCACCATCTGCAAGGAGGATGCCTTTCTTTGCCACCAGTTCGGCACACGGCAAAGGATGCCCTCTTCCTCCAGCCGCGGAATTGCCCGCAGAATCTCATAGGCTTCCGCAGCATCGAGTTTCAAAGGATAGAACAGTTCCCCCGTAGAGATGAAACTGCCGATAAGCGAGGACACTTCCGCTGCCCGGTTCAAGCAACCGAGAAGCTCCAGCATTTTGTCCCGGTTTTCCTTGAACTCAATCAGCGCATAATTGAGAGGCATATGCCGCACACGTCCCTCGGAATCTTTCGTAGCATAGGTGGCAAGGAAAGCAAAGGGCCATTCCCCATCCCTGTTCTCCACCAAATGGAAAAAGATGCGCTCGGGCACTCTGAGATCCTGCCGTTTCCTCGAAAGATACACGGATACCGTCCCATCGAAGCCTTGGATTTCCCGGCAAAAAACCCGGGTCAGCTCCCCGAACATGTTCTCCAGCCACTCGCCGTTGATGTATTCCGCACCAATAGCAAAGGGAACGGAGTTCAGCAGCTGCATGCGGTAATCCTCTCCAAGCTTCACCACCGTATTCTCCCTTGTGATTTCCAGCTCCGGCAGTGAGGTCAACGCCTCCACGAATTTTTCCGCCAGAAGATGCAGAAAAGCAAAGGCGCCCATCTCATCCGTTTTTCGGGAGGAAAACCCCAAATCGTAAAGCGCCCGGAACCGATCCTCGCGAAACGCCGCTTCCCATTTCTTTCCTTCAGCGTCGGTTTTTTCCTCTGCCAGATCAATCCGAAAAGAGTCTGCGGTAAATAAAAAAGACAGCAAGCTACATCCCCCTTCCTGATTCTCCCCATGTCCCTCTCATTGTATCACATTGCCCTGCATGGTACAAGAAACCATATTCTCTGCACCACGTTCGGCAAGATACGCTGTAATTGACAAAGATTTTCACTTTGTAGCGTACCCAAAATCCGTCAACCGTAAATGCTGCCTTTTGAAACATGCCATGTCAGGTGGTAACTATTCACCAGCCTTGTGCCCTAAGGCATAGGGTCTATCGCTGGTAGACATTTTCAATCACCACGAAAAAAATAATTTATGAAATCGTCGATTTTCGACGATATAGACGATATAATAGATAGCTTTTCAGTCTGCTTACAATGAGGGAAGGAGGTCAGTAGCATGCAATCGATCAATATGGAGTTTGTCCAGAATCTGCTGGCCTCTTTCAAGGAACTGCAGGCCGCTTATGAAGCTCTGCAAAAGCGCATGGCGGAATTTGAGGCTATGGCAACGGCAAAATTTGAGGCATATGAAGCGGAACTTGCCAAGAAGGACGCTGTCATCGCCTCTCTTCAAGCCACCATAGCAAAGCAGGAAGCAGAACTCGAACGGTATCGGGAAAAA
>CACYDT010000054.1 GCA_902773295.1 uncultured Veillonellaceae bacterium
CTGCATATTTGCACATCAAAGTATTGATAAAATCATGCAAAATCATTACGAATATATGTTCTTAAACGAGTTTTTCAACACGCCCTAGTGCTTTATCGGAACTGCCGCAACACCTCGGAAATCGCACAGCTGATCAGCGGCTTGGTTCCTGTACGGGAAGAAAGTTATACTCGTTAAAGAAAAAGTGTTCCACATGTACGGTTGAGGAAGTCCCCCCTGAAAGGGGGGACTAATTTATCTTTCACGAGTATAATACGGCCTCACATCCTGAATGTCAATGACCAACGTATCAAACTTGCCCATGGTTTCGGAGGACGGTTTAGCGGTACCCGACACTCCGCTGAAAAGCGACACGATGGGGCACGGCTCCCCTGCATTCCTCCCCTATACCCCCGACAATGATGGAATCGCAACAATCCTTCATTCGTTGATTTCGGCGGCAGACAAGGCCTCGTTGGCGGATTTTCCGGCCTCTATGGCCTCACGATAGAGCGGCGTCGATATCGCAATGGGAACCCCCATCGCCTTGTCGAGCTTCGCTTTTCCGTTGTTGGCGTTGTAGAGCGCCGTATAGTAATTCGTCCGCGCCTCTATGAGTTTTTCCTGTGCATCCATGACCGCAAGGTTGGTGTCGACTCCCTCTTCATAGCGAACCTGTGCTATGGTGTAATTGCCCTCGGCCTTCTTTACGGCATCGCTCGTTATGCGGATATTCTGCTGGGCTGCGGTCAGATCCTCATGCGCCTCCGTCACTTCCAGCTCTATGGTTTCCCGCACTTCCTTTGCCTGGGATCTGGCAGTTGCCAACCTTGCATTGGCTTCCTTCACCTTGGCGGAGGTCACGCCGTTGTCGAAAATATTCCAGCTGACCTCGACGCCTGCTTTCCATGCCTCGTTATGGTCATGTTTGTAAAGCGCGCCTTCTCCCGCTACGTCTTTTTCCACCCGCATATTCAGTTTGGGCTGGTAGCCAGATTTCGTGGAACGCACATCCGCCTCGGCGCTTCTCACATTGTAATCGGCAGCCAAGGCATCCGGCCGATGCCGGAACGCATAGCCAGCGCAGTCCGTCACATCCGGGACTTCACCGACCATTTGCAAATCCTCGGCCAATTCCAATTCCACAGCGGGAGATACCCCCATGATGTTTTTCAGGGAAGCCAGCGCTTTCTTGTGGTCTGCCAGAGCGGTGACCAGCGCTTGCTCCTGGTTGGCCAGCTGTACGCCGGAGGACAGCAAGTCGGATCTGGCGACAATCCCCACATCGTACTGATTCTCTACTTGCTTCAAATGAGCCTTGATGTTGTTGACGGCTTCTTGCCGCACCGCAATGAGGCTCTGGCATTGCAGCACCTGGTAATATGCGGATCGTGCGCGATAGCGCACCGTCTGTCTGGCATTTTCCAGCTGCAGATCGGCAGCGCTCAGCTGGTAGTGGGCGGAATCTATCGCCCCCTCGATTTGTCCGCCCGTATAGAGGGGCATTTGGAGGGAAAGCGTATGGGCAAATTCATTGTCATAGGAAGGTCCATTGCCCAAGTCATGTTGGAGACGGCCCTGTGCGTAGGAACTGCCGCCGATGTGCATCCCCGACATATTCCAGCTGAGGCTGGGCCCCGCCGAGCGTCTGGCCTCGGACAGCGCCCAGCGGGCGTTTTCCCGGCTGGCCGCCGCCTGCTCGATGGAGCGATGGTTCATCAGCGCCATATCCACGCATTCCGAGAGAGTCAGCGTCTCCCCAAAGGCGACGGAAACGAAAGAGAATCCCCCCAGGATACCCATGACGAAGCTTCTCAGCAATGCCCTTTTCATAACATGACCACCTTTATCCTATTTATCCTACGGCATCCACCGCCAGAGCCAGATACTCTTCCCTGATCTCTGTCAGGATTTTTTTCTCCTGCAAGCCCTTCAGGCACAGGTCAATCTCCCTCGTTTCCTGTTCCGGCAAGGAAGCAAGGAGCTTCCTGCGGGAAAGGGGAGCGCGGCAGAGCCGGTAAATTTCTTTTTCCAGTCCCGTCAGTACATGGCAGGGGCTGACGGCGCATTCCCGCAGATCCATGATCTCGAGGTTTCCGCCCTTCTCTTTCATCTCCAGGCGATCGGCAAAGTGGCCGCCATAGGCCAGGAGCTGCCATCTCTGTACCAATCGGGATACTTTGTCGTAAAGGGGAAGAAGCGCCTTTTTTCTCTCATCGCCGCCGGGCTCCTCGTATACATAGGCAATGTCCTCGATATACAGTGCATCCTCCGGCGTGGAAAAATCATACCAGTGAGAAGGGACAAGCTTCAGCCCGTATTTTTCCGGATGCTTGCAATAGAGACTGTTCCGGTGAAATACGAGGGGCGAAAAGAAATTAGGGGGCTGAAGATGGGTAAGAAGGGGCAGAAGATGAAGCAAGCCCTCGTAATCGGAGTTCTCCTCCCCGGGAAAACCATGCAATAAATTCCAGGCGATATGCACACGATATTGGCGCGCATATTTCAGCAGGGCAATATGGCGGATGGCTGTATTGCCCTTGCCGATCAGCTTCAGCACGTGATCCGAAAGGCTTTCGATGCCGGGCTGCAGCATGGCGAAGCCGATTTCGGCAAGATTTTTCACTTCCTCTTCCGTAAGGTTTGACTTGATCTCGGAAAAGATTCTCGGCTTCCGGTCGGCTGCGGTGGATGGGGACAGGGGAAAATGCTCCATGAGCTCCGGCAATCCTCTTTGCGCCTCCCGGCTGAGGATGCTGTCGGTGAAGCAGATGCCGTAGCGCCCGTATGTTTCGTATAGCGCCTGCATCTCTTGGACGATGCGCCCGGGGGATTTGGCGCGGTAATCCGCCATCCTGCCGTTCAGGCCGCAAAAGGAGCAAGGATGGAGCTCGCCCCACCAGCAGCCCCTGGAGCCCTCCATGGAGAGCATCACCGGCTCCTTCTTATCCTTCAGCAGGGGACCGTAGTCGCTCATGGATTCTTTCAGGGAATCGCATCGGGAGGCAAAGAAATCGTCAAAATCCGGCAGGGGCAAGGCATCCAGATCCTTTGTCAGACGGTGAGGGAATTCTCCGTCCTCGGGCAAGGGATCCCCTTGCTTCAGGACGCCGTAGGGCAGCGGAAACTCCTTGCCGCTCAGGACGCCTTTCACCACATCGGCGATAATTTCATCCGCCTCGCCGAAAAAGACGTAGTCCACAAAGGGAAAATGGGAGAGCATGGCGCCGCCGGCGCTGCCCATGCAGTTGGCGCCTCCCATTGCCGCAACGATGCTGGAGGATTGTTCCTTGAGCATCTTCAAAATGGCAAGCCCTGCATTGCGCTGCTGGAACACGGAGCTTATGCCGACGAAGCGGGGTTCCATGGAGAGGATCTGCTCCACCGTTTCCTCGAGGCAAACCCCGGCAGCCTGCCTTGCTTCCCTCAGGCAACGAAGATTTTCCTTGGCCGGGTATTCCCTGCCCAGTTCCCGCTCGATCTCTTCCGCCATTTCCCTAAGCCCCAGTTTCGGCCGGATGCCAGCAAAGGGCGCAAAAACGGCTTCGGCGGCAAATGTGTTATGGATATTGGTCAGGAAGCGGCTTGCATGCAGACCCGCATGGCGCAAAAAGCGCGTGGCTGCATAATCCACCCGGCAGGAAATATGGGCCCGGGAAAGGCAGGCCGAGAGCAGCCCCAGCCCAAGCGACGGAAACATGTCATCGGCAAAGGGGGGCATGACAAGACAGACCTCTGCACGGTTCTTTTTTTTCAATGCGCTTCTCCCTCCAGAGCCAAAATCGCGAAAGAAAAGCAGGCAGAGGCCCCCTCCGGCGGTCAGCGCCAACCAATCGGCTGCGCCCTGCGGGCTTGCTTCTTGGAACGCTTTCGCATGAGCGGCATGGACGGCTTATGCGCCGATGCCGCTCCCATAGAGGGGATTCGCCTCTGCTCGCTTCTCTTCAGGAATAGCCTATCAACAACCTGAAGGCTGCAAGAACCCTAGCCCTTCTTTCCTCCGCAAGCCTCCGCGCCGCAGGGCGCGAAGTTGGCGCCGCAAAGGCCGCCGGCCACAGCGTCGAGATCCTCCGCGCTGACATCCTCGCCTGCAAAGGGCGGCAGGACATAGGTGGCCTGATAGTTGGGATCGTAGTCGACGATGCGGACCTTGTAATCCGCAGGGACGGCGAAGCCGGTCTCCTCCTCAATGGCCTTAGCGGGGTTCGCGAGGAGCGCCTTGCGGTAGTCCTCGTCGGTCATCGACCGCCGAAGAACCTGCTGATAGACTTGCTCCATTTTCGACATTTCCATACAAATTCCTCCTCGTAGATAGATAAAAGATAGGGAAAACATCTATGTATAATCAGCGGGAAATCCCGCTGCTTACACCAAAGCCAAATAACCCTTTTCGTAAAGAGCCTGAAGTTTCTGCCGCACATCGGCTCCCACGACCTCCCCGATGCCCAGCCTGCCGTAAAGTTCCCCAAGTGTCCCCGGCTTCTCCCGAAGCTGCCGGACGGCTTGGCGAAAATAGAGGTTGCCTCCCATGCGCAGACTGACGCCATGCCCCCGGAAGAGGACATATCGTTCCTCTTCCCTGGCCGTGACCGTGGGGGCAAGCATCAGGGGAAGATCCTCCGGCAATCGGTCTGCGGCATACCGGTCAATGAATTCCCGAAGGATCTTCCGGTAATCCCCCGCCGCGGCGAAGTTTCTCTCGGCGCGGATCTGCACTCCCGTGGGAGATTCGTCGGAGGGCAGGACCGGCTCCATAAAGGCGACGGCCTGCCTTGCCATGTTCACCCGGAAGCCGGCAACGCAGGAGATGCTGTAGCCTTTGTTCCGCTTCCCCGGGGGGAGATTTTTTTTGTAGAGCCGCCCCGAAAGGCTGTAGAGCGATCCGGACTCCGGATTGTTGGGTATGATCTCCACATCCGCCAATTCCTCCGGGGAATAGAGCTCCATAATGCGGCGAAACTCAGGAAGGGTTCGGGCGGAAAACCGCAGGGCTGCAAGCCCCATGCGTTCCCTGCCCATCATGCTCATCAAGGCGCGGATGCGCTCCGGTTCCCCGGCGGCCAAGGCCGTAGTGGTTTGGGGGTAATTGCCCATGACTGCGGCAAACTCGGACAGCAGAACCTCGTAGTCCGGATTGTCCAGCGGCTCCGTGGCAAAGTAGCAGGCAGCCTCCCCCGCGATGTCCCCCAGAATCTCACGGCTTGCGGCCAGTATCTCCCGCCAAAGCTGCCGATGTTCCGGCGTGGCAAGGAAATCTCCCACGTGCCGGCCCGCCGCAAGCCCGCAAAAAGGGCACTGCTGGCTGCAGCCCTCGGAGAGCTCGAACATCAAGGGATAGTACAGCAGCGTGGGCGTGTTCCTCAGCTCGCCATGCTGCACTCTGGCGCGTCTCAGGGCAATCTCGTTCCAGCGGAACAGCCGCTTGTCGGCAAACCGTTCCTCGCGAAAGCGCTCCTCCAAATACGCCCTCACCTTTTCATAGCGGCGCATATACTCATCATAGTAGGGGCTGAATCCCTGCCTTTGGTGCGCTGCGTTTTCCGTGAAGGGCCGCCTGCTCAACATGCCGATGGCCTTGAAGGCAGCGTACACATCGGATATCTCCGGAAAGTCCCCCAGGCACTTCACGGGATCCGAGGAAAACCTCTCCCGCCACGTTGGATCCGCCCCGTAATTTTCCCAGGCCCGTTTGAATGCCCCGTACTCAGATGCCGGGAGCAGCGGGAGACGTTTTTCGTTCATAATGAAGCTCCAATATCTCATCGAGATGATGCTTGAAGTAGCTGCACACATCACGCTGATTGCCGTCCTGGATGTTTTTCATGCGCATCAGGTGGCAGCCGCCGTCGCATATAGGGAAATAGAAACAGTCATGGCATTCGGCAGAATCAAGATAGGAAGGGGCCACCATCCCCTTGGCGATCCGGGCCATGTTCCAGTCGGTCCTGGAATCGATATGCCCCACCACTGCCTCCCGGACTCCCACATCGTCCCAGCACTTGTAAACTTCCCCGTCGGGACCTACCACAAAGGCGTTGCGATTGGTGAGGGTACACCCGACCCGCGGCGCAGGCGGGAAGAGGGAAAGAGCCTCTATGCCGTATTTCTCGTAGACATCCGCCACGAAGCGGCCCTTTTCATTGGAGTCAAAGAAGCAGGAGGCGTCCGGGTGGCTGTCGCCGTGGACGAAACCGGGATAAGCGTGGATGCGCCGGGGAAAATCCTTGGGGTACCTTTCTCTCAGCAGCTCATGCACAGCCACATACTCGTCGGCATTGCGCCCGTCCACGTTCACCCGCACATTCACCGTCCCCTTGTAGTCCGAGGCCATGAGGGCGTCGATGTTATGAAGGATGACATCAAATGTCTTGCCGCCGCCCACAAGACAGCGCCGTGCGTCGTGGGTCTCCCGCTTGCCGTCCAGGGTAATCTGAATGAGCTGGATATTCAAATCGTTCAGCTCGCCTATGACGGATTCCTGCAGCAGATAGCCGTTCGTGATCATGTGGGCCACTTCGCTGATGCCTTCCTCCGCCAGCTTCCGGTGGATGTACCGGATGCGAGGGAAGGCCAGCAACGGTTCGCCCCCGTACCAGTTAATGAAGGGCTTCAGTTTCCTGTGGCGCTGGATGAACTCCACCAGCTTGTCCGCCACTTCCTCGCTCATGGGGCTTCCCGTGCGGTTGTTTTCATAGCAATAGGAGCAACCGAAATTGCAGGCCCGGGTAATGGCCACCGTCAGGCTCAGGAAGCTGTTCCCGTATTGAACACTCAGACGCTGCATTTTCAGTATGTTGTAGAGATCCTCGTCCTGACCATCCTCCACCAGATGCCCTGCGGAGCGAAGCAGCACATAAAGCTGGGGGTCTTTGGAAAAATCATAGCCGTCGGGGTTCTCCATGATGCGTCGTATCACCTCTTCCTGGCCATTTTCCGGCTTCAGGAAGGAATGTGCGGCTGAGTTGTAGAGCAGCCAGCCGTTTCGCTTCGATAGGAACAGACGGCTGTAGCGCGACCACCTCATTCTATCATCCTCTCTGTTGGGCGGACGAAGCAACGGTGCGTCCTGCGCCTGCGTCCGCACTGCTGTGCATAAGCGATTCGCACGAAAGCGCAGCTTTCGGCTCTCTGCTTATAGCGCATCCATGCGCATCGATGTATGGCCCTGCCCCACCCCTGCAGGAACTGCTGGGGCGGGGCAAGACTCCTGAATTTGAATGGAAAAACACGAGAGTTACTTCTTCGCGGCACACGCTTGGGCACCGCAGGGCCCGTTGCCGGGGCCTACCGCTACGGCTGCTCCGCAGACGCTAACGACAGCAACTCCCGACACGCCGCCGGCCGCCTTTTCCAAATCCTCCATGTCCACATCCTCCGACAGCATATCGGGAAGCAGGAAGGTGGCGCTGTAGTTGGGATCGCTCTCCACGACCTTGATCTTCATGCCCTGGGGCAAGGTTTTGCCGGAGAGCTTCTCCAGGGCGCTATTGGCATCCGCCAGGATTTCCTTGCGGAAGTCCTCGTCCACCACGGACTTTTTCATGGCCTCGCTGTACAGCTTTTCAATCTCTTCCTTGGTCCATTCCATTTGACATACCTCCTTAAAGAATATAAAAACAACCGACGCGCATGGATGCGCTATGCTTTCACAGCATCCTCATCCACCATGAGGAAACGGTAAAGATTCGTCTCATGGTCGACAAAGTCGCTGAAATAGCCTTGAAAGAGTTTATGCATGCTTGCGTAGGACTCGGAGCTATGCAGTGCGAGTATGCTGAGCCCCTCCGAGCGATCCTGCAGAATACGCAGAATCAGCGCACCCATCCTCATGCCGAGATTATGGCGGCGGAAGCGGCTGGCCGCAAACAAGCGGCGAATCTCTGCTTCCGTGCCCCATGAGCGGCAAATCGCCCAGCCCGCCACATCTCTCGTAGTCTTCTCCAGCAAGAAGAAGCTAATGTCCTTGTCATACTCATCCTCCCCGACAAAGGGAGAAAGTCCTTTGGTATCCTCCCTCGGCGAGGCGAGAAGCGCCTTTGCCTTTTCCCCGATTGCCTCATCCATATCAGCCAGCGGCATCACCACAAAGCCGTTTTTTTCGAGGCTTTCCCGTGAGAAGGATTCGCGATTGTGGAGCATGGAACTGCCCTTGAAGCCGGAGAGGGAAATGTGCACCCGTCTTCCCAGGACTTCCCGCCCCCTCCGCCTCAGCCAGGGAAGGCCGATGGCTTCCAGCAATGGGGTGTAGGTGTCTTCCGACGCGCAAGGATGCGCTAGTGTCGGCGCAGGAGCGTGATGCGACTGTTTTGCGCCGACCGACGCAAGTTCGTAATCCCACGCATACCTTTGGGCGCCGAAGCGCCTCCTCGCCTCTTCCAGGAATCTCCGCTCGCAATCCAAGGCCAGTTCCCATGCGTGTTCCCTGACTAGGGTACGCACATAGAAGACCCGGAAGGTCGCTTCCCTTGCCAAAAACATGCCGGAAATCAGACAGAACATCTCTCGCTGCCGATGGGCAACCATGATCAGGAGCCGGCTGCCGGCAGGGAAAGAATCCTTGCTGCCCACCCTCAAATCAAAGCCGGGGCCAAGCTTCCGCAAAATATCATAGTCTTCGGAGAAGCTGTAGGAAAAGCATTGGTCCATCACGCTCTGCCAGCCCCCTCCCGGGTATCCTCAACATCCTCAATGTCCGCCGACGCGCACGGGCGCGAAGCGCGGGAGTCCGGTGGACTCCCCGGATGCGCTAGTGCGGACGCAGGCGCAGGACGCGCCGTTTTTGCGTCCGCAAAGACAATACGGCAAACATCCGCCTGATTCGCTGCCCCATCCTTGAAATACGCGCTGAAAAATTTCCGCAGCGCAGGGTAGGAGGAATATCTGGCCATGGTCGTAAAGGTAAGGGAATCCCACGCTTCCTGGACAGTGCGCAGCAGGAAACCCGAAACGACCATACTTATATTCTTTGCGCGAAAGCGATTGGCGCAGTACCAACAGCAAAGTTCCAGATCCTTGCCGTGGGGCCGGCAGACCATCCAGCCGGCCACATCCCCCGTGGCTTTCTCGGCCACGACAAAACTGGTGTCCCTATCATAGCTGTCTTTTTCCTCCAGGGGAGAAAGGCCCCGATTATCCTCCTCCGGCGCCGCCAGAAGAGCCTTGATCTTTTCCTCCGTCCCCGGGTCAAGCGCATCCAGAGGAAGAATGACAAAGCCGTTCCTCTCCAGGCTTTCCCGGGAGAAGGAGTGTCGATTATGGGGCATGGAACTGTCCCTCAGGGCAGAGGAAAAAACCCTCACCCGCCTTCCCACCACCTCCCTTGCCGCCTGCTTCAGCCAGGGCAGGTTCAGCCGCTTCATGAAATTTGCATAGCTGTCCCGTGCCCCCGGGGCAAGATCGTACATCCATTCGTAGCGGCGGGGAGCAAATCGCCTTCGCGCCTCCTCCAGCAAAGCGCACAGGGAGCTTACGGCCAATTGGCGCCGCTTTTCCCTGTCCTCTATGCGTACGTTAAAAATCCGGAAGGAATCATCGTCCGGCAACGCACACGGATGTGCTAGTGCAGACGCAGGCGCAGAATACACGCCGGAAGCCATGCCGATCATCTCGCCATTGCAGCGTACGGCCAGCAGCAGGATCCGCTGATCCGGACGGAAATGGCGTTCCTCCCCCACGCTGATGCCGAAGCACTGGCAAAGCTCCCGCAGACGGGCGTATCCTTCGGAAAAGGAAAATTCAACATCTTGCATAAGGGCTCACACTTCCTTTGATGATTCCTTTGATGATTGGATGGCCGGTTCAAACGGCGGACAGTCCCCCGTCGATGACAAAGACCTGTCCCGTGATATAAGAGGATTTCGGGCCGGCGAGGAATACCGCCAACTCCGCTATCTCCCCGGGAGAGCCGAAGCGCTTCATGGGAATGTGGGCCAGGGCCTGCTGCCTGAATTTTTCGCTGAGTCCCTCGGTCATGGCTGTATCAATGAAGCCGGGGGCGATGGCGTTGACCCGGATCTTTTTCGAGGCAAGCTCCACCGCCGCCGAGCGCGTAAGTCCCAGCACCCCCGCCTTGGCAGCGGAATAGCTGCTTTGGCCGATGCCTCCCCGCTCCCCGTAGACGGAGCTGATCTCTACGATGCTGCCTCCCCCCGCCCGCATCATGGGCAGAATCACGCTTTGAGTGACATGAAAGGCTCCCATGAGATTCACGGCAACGGCCTCTCCCCACTCTTCGGGATCCGCAGCGTGAAGGAGCGCCGGACGATGGATCCCTGCCGCATTCACCAGAATGTCTATGCCGGAAAGAAGTCGGACCGCTTCCTTCATGCAATCGGTGACCTGGGACACCGAGCCCACATCCAGGGGAAGCAGGGCAAGTCTCTCCTGCCTCCGTGCCAATTCCTCCAGGGCAGCGCTCTTTCTGCGATAGGTTCCCGCAACCCTTGCTCCCTCTGCCAGAAACGCTTCCGCGCAGGCCATGCCAATGCCGCCGGAGGCGCCCACGATGACCGCACGTTTTCCGTCCAGGATTCCCATATCACGCCTCCAGTCTCACCGCCAGATAATTGCCCTGCACATCTGTGCCGGTGGCTACAACGGAGCGAATGCCCCCCGGCCTTTCGTTTTTCAGGAGAACCGCGCCCAGGGCAACATTCTCCAGATAGCCTGCGGCAAAGGCCTCGCCGAAAAATCTTTTGGTCGCAAGGCGCGGCACATCTGCCCCGAAAGCCGCAGACAGGGCAGTGTCCTCAAGGGAATCAAAGAAGCTGTCATTCCCTGCTGTCAGCACGAAACCACAAGTTTCAGGGCCAAGCTCCCTCAATGCTTCCGTCATGCTGCAGATGCTCTCCTCCTGCTCCTGGGCGCTGAAGGTGTCAACATAGGGACACAGGGGGAGGCCTGCAGAGGCAAAGGCCGCCGCACGGCAGTAGGTTCTCTCGCTTTTCTCCGCCGACAGGAGCAGCATGACGGCGCCGTCCACTGCTGTCTCCCCACGGATCTGCCCCGCCGCTCCCATGGAAGCTCTGAGGTCTTCATTCCATTCCTCCACCGCTCCGCAGAGGATATGCCCGGCCTTCTTTTCCGCCATCAGAAGGGCGGAATATTCCAGCGGGTCGCCGCCCAAAAGCATAGTGCTGGGGCCGCGGAACCCATGGGCGATGCAGGCCTGCCCCAGGCAGGAATTGGGTACCGTGTAGGAGAATTGGGTCGGGCTGACCAGGTAGGGAACTCCATCCAGCACCGTTTCGATAAAGGAGATATTGGACTCCACGGAGCCGAAACTGGTGAGAAAAATGGTTCCCGTGGACTCCCGTTCCTCCTCCGGCAGATCCCCGTCCCTCCAGGCAAGGCTTGCCGCCGCCACCGTCATCTTCACATAGCGGGGAGCACGACGCACTTTTGCGGCAGGAACCCCCACATCAAACCTGACCTTTTGGGAAAAATCGACTGCCGACGCGCAAGGATGCGCTAGTGCGGACGCAGGAGCGTGGTGCGACTGTTTTGCGTCCGCTGCGCCGCTTTCCCGGTCCCTGGCCAGATCCAAAAGTTCGGCAACGGAACATGCAGCCGGGGAGAGAATGCCTATGCCGTCGATATACAGGCCATAGCTCATGCCGTCCCCTCCCCGTTCGCTGCGAATCGCCGCACCACCAGGGCCGCGCTGTTGCCGCCGAAAGCGAAGCTGTTCTTCAGGGCATATTCCGCATCCAGCGGAAAGGATTCGCTGCCCAGGCGAAGGTTCTTCGCCGTCACAATGCTGTTTGCAAGGTTTGGCATGGGGATATACTTCCCTTGCTCCAGGGAAAGGAGCACAGCGGCAAGTTCAATGGCCCCCGATGCCCCCATGGCGTGACCCAAGAGCGCCTTGGTGGAAGAAACGGGGATTTCCCCCTCCACCTCGCCGAACAGCCGTTCCATGGCCTTGGTCTCCATGCTGTCATTGATCTCGGTGCCGGTACCATGGGCATTGATATAGCCGATGTCTGCCGGAGAGATCCCTGCATCATCCAAGGCCCCTTTCATGGTTTGATAGGCTCCCTCGCCGTCCGGACGGGGACTGGTGATATGATAGGCATCATTGGAGAGAGCGAAGCCCGCGATTTCCCCCATGATGCTTGCTCCGCGAGCCTTGGCGTGTTCCAGGGACTCCAGGAAGAAAAGGGCACCGCATTCCCCGATGTTGATGCCGTCCCTTGTTTCATCGAAGGGATTCGTCACGCCGCGGGACATGGATTTCAGCGCATGGAAACCATACGCCGTGCTTTGGGCCAAAGAGTCCACGCCGCCTGCCACGGCACATTCGCAGATGCCGCTTCGGATGCATTCCATGGCCATGCCTATGGCAGTGGTTCCCGAGGCGCAGGCGGATGAAACCACCGTGGCCTGTCCCTTGACCCCCAGCAATTTTTTTGCAGAAAGGGAGAAATGATTCTGCCTAGCCAGGTCGGAGCTCTCCCGGCTTCTGCCTTCCTGTTTGGCAAGGCAATGGCGTCGCGTCGGCTCCGCATTGTAAATGAGTGTGCCGAAAAACATACGGCAGCGTCTGCCGAAGGCTGCAATATCCTCGCGGGAAAGCCCTGCATCGGACAAAAGCCCCTGGGCGGCAAGCTCCAGCAAAGCAAGAAAGCGCCCGTTTCCGCCATCCTCAGGAACCTCAAGATCTTCCATCTGTCCCACATAGGCCGTTGAAAGGCCCTTGGCATCGAATACGCTGCACTCCCTGATACTGCCTTTTCCGGCAAAGCACATCCCGGCAAAGGCCGACTTGTCCCTGGCGGAGCCCGCAGCCACCCCCATGCCGGTGACC
This sequence comes from uncultured Veillonellaceae bacterium, assembly GCA_902773295.1. Taxonomy (GTDB): domain Bacteria; phylum Bacillota; class Negativicutes; order Selenomonadales; family Selenomonadaceae; genus UBA3796. The sequence goes on from CACYDT010000054.1 coordinate 12,788, forward strand.
ATTACCCTCCTCAAGTTTCCTCTCCTTTCTGCAGATGCTCCGTGACATAAGCCGCGATTTCCTTCACCGTCGTCAGCCTCGTCATGTCCTCAATGGGAATTTCCGGCAATCCCCATTCCTTCTCGATCATGACCAGAAGCTCCAAGGAATCCACGGAGTCCAGGTTCATGGATACCTGTCCCGGCTGCGGATCCCCGAAGATGGGGGAATTCTCGTCAAATCCCCCAAGGGCGCTCTCGTCGAGAGCCATGGTTTTAATGAGTTCTCTGTATACCTTCTCCTCTAACTGGGTCATAAACCCTGCCTCCTTATCTGGATATGCGTTCGCGTTCCCCTATGCCACCTGCCGCTTGACCAGCTGGGCGAAAATGCCTCCCTTGTTCGCCAGCTCCTCGAAGGTCCCGCTTTCGGCGATCCGACCCTGGTCCAGGACAAGGATGCGGTCGCATTCCCGGATGGTGGACAGTCGATGGGCCACCACGATGCGCGTGGCCTTGAGACGGTTCAGGCTTTCCGTTACGATGGCCTGCGCGCGGTTGTCAAGGGCGCTGGTGGCCTCGTCGAAAACGATGATGGCAGGGTTGGCCGCCAAGGCCCGGGCAATCAAAATGCGCTGGCGCTGGCCGCCGGAAATATTGCCGCTGCCCTCGCTGATCATGGTCTGCATTCCCATGGGCATCTGCCGGATATCTTCCGCAATGCCCACCGCCTCGGCCGCTGCCCAGGCGTCATCCGCCGTGAGGGTGGACTGGCCCACAATGTTGGTCAGAATATCCCCTGTCATAAGCTGCCCGTTTTGCAGGACAATGCCCATCTGGGAGCGCACCGAGGTGGGATTCAATTCAGCCAGATCCTGCCCGTCGAAAACAATCGCTCCCTGCCTTGGACGCTCAAAGCCCAGAATCAGCCGCAGCAAGGTGGATTTTCCGCAGCCGCTCTTTCCCACAATGGCCAGATTCTCCCCCGCTTTGACGGTAAAGCTCACATCCCGCAGCACATCCGGCGTGTCCTCCTGATAGGAGAAGCTGAGATGCTGCACCTCAAGCGCCCCGGAAAGCACATCCGCATCCACCCGGTCATCCGAGCCCTCCGGCGTTTCCTCAAGAATGGGCCGCAAGTTGTCCAAGAGAGGACGCAGGGCAAAGACATGGCTCATCATGGGGATCGCCTTGGTCAATGTGGCGTTCAGCCCCGTGTAAGCGGCGGAAAATGCCATGAAGGTGGAATAGGGAATGGCGTCCTCGGGCTTGCCGGCGAGAATCGCCGCCGCGCTGTCCGAATAAGCAATGTAGTAAAGGGCAAACGTCAGGACGAGGGGCTGCACCGTCGTCAGGAGGACGCTGTAGTTGTTTTGGATGCGCAGTGTCTGGTTCCAGATCCATTCCCTGCCGAAGCGCTTGCTCCAAAGGTAATAGGCCTGTGTCTCGGAACCTTGGATGCGGAATTTGGAAAGGCCTGCGAAAATCTGCTGCACGATGCCCGCCGTGGCATTTTTTGCTTCCACAAACTTTTTCTGGGCCTCGGCGTTGTTCCGAAGAACAAAAAATTCCAGAACAGCGCAAAGACCCCATATGACAAGGGCAACGGCCGTGAGCTTCAGGCTGTAATAGCACATGAGCAGGATGCTCCAGAAGGAAAAGATAAGTCCCAGCATGGTTTCCGTAAAGGCGCCGGAAAGGATATTTTTGGCGTTTTCCAGCCCCATCATGCGGTTGGCAAGCTCTCCCGATGTAAACCGCCGGAAAAAGCCGGTGGGCAACTGCAGCAGCCGTCCCCAAAGGGCAGCCTCCACCGCCATATCGAGGTTTGTGGTGATCCTCAGCAAAGCAATGGAACGGCATACGGAGAATCCTGCCAGGGTGAAGCTGGTGACCACAGATACCTGGGTGACCGTGGCAAGTCCCTGGCGATCCAGGATCGGTATGATATCCTTGAAAATCGTCTCAGTGATGATCGGCGTCACAAGGGGAACCAAGCCCGCCAGCAAGCTGACGATGAGGATGATGCGCAAATCCGTTTTCCAGCTGCGCTGCAGCATAAAGCGGAAAAGATCCTGCAGGGAGAGCTTTCTCGCCGGGAGCCCGGCGTAGCAGGCCAGGGCATCCGGGACAAGTCGGCCGGCAATTTCCCCGGTGACGGGGATGCGTTCCCTTTTTGCCGTTTCCAGAATATATTTGCCCGGGGCTTCCGGCAGAATGCTCACCGGTTCCGCCTTCTTGGGGTTTCTCTTGTACCAGCCGATCATGATGCCGCAGTCCTTCGTATACCAATCTTCCTCCAAGGTAACGAGGCGCAAGGACATGTTTCCCTTTTGGGCCAGGCGACGGACCAGCCCGGTCTGGTCCAGCTTCTTGGTCAGGCTGGGAGCTAATTGTATGTTTTCCGTGGACATGCCCAGGTGATGGGCTGCCAGGCGTACCACATCGGTGACCTCTTCCAGATGCTCGTGCCCGTCATCATAGATCTCGCCATGCACCACATCCTCCCCGAGAAGATACTGCATCGCTTCTCCCATCAGCCGTTCGTCATGCCTCTCCCGCAGTTCCTTGCGGCGCTCCAGACGCTTGTCAAAGGAACCGAACTCCACATAGAGGAGAGTGGAAAGGATTGTTTCATGGGCGGTGAATTCCCGGATCAGATCCTGGGGCGGCACCGACTCCAAAAAGCCGTCTTTGTCCCATTCCGCCAAGGTATCGTCCCCGTGATCTGCCAAATGGCGCAGCCAAGCCACAGAATTCACCAAGCGGAAAAACCAGATCTTCATGAAGCTCCTGAGCTGCTTTGCAGGGCAATCCTGCATGGGGATGACTTCCACCTGGGCATCCTCGGTGGCGTAGAGCATAATATCAATGCGGCCGAAATCATCCAGCGCCGGAAAGGCTCCGTCTCCCGCTGTAATTTCCATCAGGAAGGACTGACGGAAGGAAACCTTGTCCTTCGTTACGGCGTAGACTTCCAGATGCCCAGAAAGCACCGTCGCGAATTGACCGGCATCCGCCAAGCGCAATCTCTCACCTGCAACTAATTTCATAGAAACTTGCCTCGCTCATCACACTTTGCTGCGCTCCTCAATGAGACGCCGATAGGGGCCGTCCGCCTTCATCATCTCGCCGTGGGTCCCCCGCTCCACCACCTTGCCTTTTTCAAGGACGATGATCTCGTCCGCATCGCGGATGGTGGAAAGACGATGAGCCACAATGAGGCAGGAGCAGCCTCTTCGGCGGATATTCTGCAGCACGTTCTGTTCCGTCACCGGATCCAGCGCACTGGTCGCCTCGTCCAGTACCAGAAGGGACGGGTTCCTTGCTAGGGCTCTTGCAATCTCCAGGCGCTGCCGCTGCCCGCCGGAAAAATTCACGCCGCCCTCGCTGACAAGGGCCCCATATCCTCCATCCAGGCGCAGGATATCATCGTGAATGGCGGCATCCTTCGCAGCCTGCACGATATCGCTCCTGGGAAGGGAACTGTCGAAAAGGGAAATATTCTCCCGCACCGTGCCCGTAATCAGAAAAATATCCTGGTCCACGGAGGAAAGGGAAGCAACAATCGTCTTTCTGGGGAGTTCGCGCCGCTTGACGCCATCAAAACGCACCTCCCCCGACCACTCTTCGTAAAGACCGGTGACCACCTTGGCCAAGGTGCTTTTGCCGCTGCCGCTTCCGCCTACGATGGCTACCCAGTGCCCCGGCTCCAGATGCAGATGAAATCCACTGATGAGGGGCGGCTCCACCGGGCTGTAACCGAAGCTCACGTCAACGAGATCCAGTTCCCCGGAAAGGCGCCCCGGGGGAACGCTTGTTCCCTTTGGGCCGGGGGAGTCCGGACCGCTCCCAGCCTCCGGATAATTCAGGCTGTCTACGGGGTAGCGCCTCACATCGTCGAGCCGTTTCATCTGCATCTCTGTGGTCTGGAGTGTCGTCCCCAAGGTCACAAGATTGTTGAAGGGGGTCTGGAAATTGCCCATGAGATTCTGGAAGGCGAGGAAAATGCCCGCCGTCATCAAGCCATCCATGATGGAGAAGCCGCCCAGCGTCATGATGACCGCCGTGTTGAGGCCCCCCAACAGTACGGGGAGCACGATCCCCCAGATGGACAAGAGATCCCTTGCCTGGCTGTTGGCAAGAACCTTGGCGCGATAACCGGCCCACTTGGCAAAGAAGTCGGCCTCGCCGCCATTGGCCTTGATGGTTTCGATCATCAGGAGGCCATTCATGGCCGTACCGTATTCCTTGCCCTGATCCTGCTGGATGCTCTGATTCATGTCGGTGATCCTGCCCCTCAGCCAGAAGAAAAACACGAGGTTGAGCAGGCTGATGAGTACGCCGACAACGGTCAGGGAAGGGCTGTACTGATAGAGCAAAAAAAGGTAGAACAGCCCCAGCCCGGCATCCAGGATCGCTGTGGCAGCACTGCCCGAAAGAGTCTCGGCAATCGCCTCGTTGAAGGATACGCGGGAAGCCACCTCGGCGGAAAAGCGCTGCTGAAAAAAAGCCAGGGGAAGACGCAAAACGTGCAAGAAAAACTCGGAAGAGTCCGCGAGAGTCAATTTCTTTTGCCAGCGGGTAAGCACCAAGAGCTTGAGTGCTGTCATGGCCCCGAGCAAAAGGACGGCGATAACGATTGCGAGGCACAGATTAAACATCCAATCCTCGCCGTGTTTCATGGAGAGAATGTCATCAAGAAAGACCTGATGGAAGACCGGCGTCGCCAGGCCCGGGAATACCAGCCCCAAATTGATCAGGATGAGGAAGAGCATGGCCCAGCGATCCTTCGCCAGCTTCTTCGCCACTGCGCTTACGACACGGTAGGGATGGCCTTCCTTGCGAAATCCGGCTCCCGGCCGGATCTCCAGAGCAATGCCCGTATAGGACGTGCGAAACTGTTCAAAGGGCACCTTGCGATGCCCCGCCGCCGGGTCATTGATGTAGGCATAGCGATCATCGAACCCTTCCAGAACCACAAAGTGATTGAATTCCCAATGAATGATAAGAGGGTATTCCTTTTCCTTGAGTTTCTTGGCCGTCCAGCGGCAGCCCCGGGCCGTGCACCCTTTTTTCATCGCCGCTTTCACAATGTTCGATGCCTTGGAGCCGTCACGGTTGACGCCGCAAGTCTCCCGCATCTCTTCCAACGGCACCCACAGGCCGTAATAAGCAAGCACCATGTCAAGAGCAGCGGCGCCGCACTCTGCTGCCTCCATCTGAAGCACGGTAGGCACCTCGATGCGTCGGCCGCCCCTGAGAACGCGAATTTTGTCCAATAAACTCATAGCTCACCCGTCCCTTAACCACTGGCTTATCTTGTAGAAGACCTTTTCGATGGGCGGCTTGCGTTCAACGACAATTCTCCCCGTGCAAAAGCTGCCGGGAGTGATGGTGGGATGTTCCCCCACAATGGATGTCCAAAGATAGCGGTCATCGGAAGATGCATCCCGCACCAAATCAAAGCGCACCTCCATCAGCGCCGTATCCTTTTGTTTCATGATGTACTGGGCCAGCTCCTGATTCCCGACGCCAAGCCGGACTCCCTGCCCGGATATGGGATACTGGGAAACAGAGCGCACCACCCCTATGAGGCTGCCGGTCTCGGTGGTATCCACGCCATTGGGCGCAAGCTGGATGGTCATGCCCGGCTGCACCCTTTTTCCGCTTTTCACGGGGATGTAAAAGATGCCGGATAATTCATCGGTGCCTTGATCCAGACGTATGGAGCATATGGGAGAGCCGCTCGCCACGATGCTGCCGACATCCACCATCACTTCATCCACAATGCCGTCGTATTTGCTGTGAACCTTCTGGGTGACTTCCTTCTGATACTTCTTCGTAGCGTACTCATAGGCGGAATGCACGGCATCGCGCTCGCTGGAGGCAAGTCCCATGCTTTCCTTCGCCATGCGGGCATCCGCTTCCTCGCTGGCCTTTTCCAGGCTGGCAACCAAGTCGCCCTTATGGACATGGCTGCCTGTCTTCACATGGACGGCATTCACCTTGCCGCCGACCACATGGGAAACGTTCACCACCCCGTTGGAATCCATGATAAGCCCCATGCCATCCACGCTTTCCGTGAAGGAGCCGAAAATCGACCAAACCAGCACGGAACAAAGCAGGACCCCGATGACTGCCCCCGCCACCCAATTCACCGGCGTCGTGATGGGGAGCATCTTGTCCAGCCGTTCCGGCGTGCGAAGCTTGTCGAGAGCCGCTTGGCTAAACAGCATTTTATTGTCCACCGGCTGTCCCTCCTTCGCGTGCCGGCATGAGCGTCACCTTCATGCCATCCGTAAGCCCCCGGACGTCGGAGATGACAACGTTCTCCCCCTCCTGCAGGCCCGACAGGATCTCCACATACTGCTCGTCGTTCAGGCCCGTTTCCACCTCGCGCCGCTCCAAGGTTCCGTCAGGCTTGAAGACGAACACCGCATTGTGGGAGGAATCGGTCATGGCAGACAGGGGCACGGTCAGGCAGCGACGGGGTGTGACGGAGGCAATGCTGACATCGGTATATGTCTTCTGTTCCAGAAGGGAAGAGCTGTTGTCCACTTCCCAAACCACACGGCGCATGGCTGCAGGCTCGGAGATATCCGGCATGATCTCCACCACATGGGCGGTGAATTCCTGCTTGTCCCCTAGGTTGCCCGGGGCATACCTCGTGTCATAGATTTTGTCAAAGGATTCATCGCTGAAGGAGAGAAGGGCCTCCCGCCCGACATACAGGTGTCTGGCCATCAGCTCATCGACGGGAAGGGAGAAGGTGAGTCTGTTGAAATTCCCCACAAGCACCAGGGAAGTTCCCGGCGACACATAAGCTCCCTGGGGGTGATAGACGAGGAACACCTCGCCGTCCACCGGCGCCCTCACCTCCTGCTGATCCATTTGTATCAACAGTTCCTCCTTTTGGGCAATGGCTGTGGAGAGAGCGGATTCGGCCGAATGATAGGAAGCCTTGGCATGATCGTACTGGGTTGCCGAGGTTGCATCCTTGGCCTTCAGCCTCTCGTAGCGGTCGTAGTTGTTGCGAGCTTCGGCAAGCTCTGCCTCTGCTTTCAGAATGGCGCTGTCTGCCTGCTTGATCTTCGTGCCGATTTCCGGCATGCTGAGCACCATCAACACCTGCCCTGCCCGTACATGGTCATTTTTCTTCACCAGCACCTCGGTGATCTTTCCGCTCACCAAGGCCGTGGCATCGGTCAACTCATTGGAAGCAAGCCGCACCGAACTCAACGCGATCTTCGGCTTCAGCTCCCGGTATGCGGCGGCCTCCCCCAAAAGCGGCACCCTTTGCTCGGACATGCGTTCGGTAATCTGGTTTGCGCTACGGTAATTGAGATATGCGCCGTAGGATATGAGCCCCACGACCAAAAAAAAGACCACCGCCAATCCCGCCAAAAAATGTCTCAACCTTTTCACATCCCCTATAATTGCCTGCCTTTCCCGGCTCTTTTCCTCTTTCCATGCCGGGGAACAGAGCACGCTCTGTGCCTCAGTCATGGAATCCCTGCGTGTGCTCCGAAAACGGCAGAAATCTTCCACAATGTCAAATCGATACGATGGATGTCTTTACGTTGCTTATTTCTACACATTTTTATGATTTCCTGCTATTTTTTCGTGTATTTTGTATACATGTCCCATCCGCTCGATTTTCCTTGCGGGGAACAGAGCGTGCTCTATGCCCCAGACATGTGTGTCGTCAGCTTGTTTCTGTGTACCTGCCCGAACCCCAAAGGAAAGGCTTTTCTGTTGCACCGTTACGTCTCCTCCCGCGCCCAGCGCAGGAAGGTCTTGTGGTCGATGGAGAGGATTTTTGCTGCTTGCCGTGCAGAAATCTCTTCACGATGCCATGCTTCCTTGAGCGAATAGAACTCCGGCGTGCGTTCCTTCGGCACGGCTCCCAGACGCACCCCTCGCAACTTTGCGGCAGCGATGCCTTCTGCCTGGCGCTGCCGGTTGAAGGTACGCTCCATTTCCGCAACGCAGGAGAACACAGCCAGGATGATATCCGAAATCAGCGTCCCAACCAAATCCAGACTGTGGCGCGTGTCAAGCGCCGGGGTGTCGATGACGTAGACATGAATCTTTTTCTCCTGGGTGATGATACGCCACTGCTCCAAGACGTCCCTGTAACTGCGCCCAAGCCGATCCAAGCTCTTCAGTATGAGCGTTGACCCCTCTTTCAGCGTGAGCATCATCTCCTGGTAAGCAGGACGGTCAAGATAGATAGCTGAATTTGCCTACAACGCGAGGCCCGCAGAAATGCGGGTCTTTTTTGATGCCCGAAAACGGAAGGAGGCAGTGACCATGAAGAAGCCGTGCGAGTTGGTGAAGGCACTTATGGCAAGCGAGGGCTTGACCAGAGAGGAAGCCGAGGACATCCGGCGTGAGATGCGCGAGCAGATTTCCTACGGCGAGAATCCAGAGGATGTTCTTGCGGACTACGGCCTTGAGCCGGATTACATTTTCGATTTGATTTAGGAGGTTGATGAATCATGGGACTTGACCAATACGCATATTTTGTCAGCAAGCGAGCTGCCCTCGATGATTTCCATTATGACGGGCAGGGCAAAATGCAATGTCATTAAGTTAAGAACATATCCATAGGCACCCCACCCTTTGAGTACCCCTCTGCGGGATGAAAATCCAACAAAATTCCCCTC
>CACYDT010000055.1 GCA_902773295.1 uncultured Veillonellaceae bacterium
AGTACAGTCCTCGTAGGTTCGCTAAGTTCATTATAACATTGTTTTAAATAATTTTAAATAGTTTGATTATATTTATTTACTATATGCCCCTCGCAGAGGAGCTGCCGGGCGGAAAAAATCTGGAAGGCGTCCCCTGCCAGTGAAAGGTACAGGGCATCGCCTGCAAAGGCAGCCTGCCGGAATTTCATCTGCAGCCGGGAAACATCCCGGAAACGTTCGTCGGCCAGAAGGCATTCCAGCATCAAAAGTCCGGGCACGACAGGATGTTCTCCCGTGTGGAGCACATTCGTGTCCCCTGCTTGCGCGGTGAATTCAGCGACTTCCCCTGCGGAAAATACATGCCACATATGTTCGTTTTCCGCGGCTCGGCATGGACGGGGGATGAGGCGGGGCGGGATGCTCCTTTTCCGGTGGTTCAACAGCATGGTCACAGTGAGTGTCCCGCAGTCGTCCCATACCTCCACTGTGAAGAAGCCGTGGCAGTCCCGCAGGATCCGCAAGGGTTCCTGCGGATTTTTGGGACTCCCTTTGCGCCAAACAGCCTCTGTGATGAGAGCGCCTGCATAGCGTTCCCCTTGAAGCATCGACAGTCTTCGTGCCAGTTCCCTCAATACATCATCCCCCGGGAACATTATACGAAAGAAGGCAATGGATTGTCAACCTTTTTCTGGCTGGGAAGTTGACAATCTATAGCTCCCGGGATTCTTGACCGGTGAGTCGGAATAGCATATACTGGAGGAGCAGAACGTATGAGAAGGGGCAGGTGGGCGTCAGGATGAGTTTGTGTTATGTTTATGGTGCGCAGACGATGGCTTATGATATTGTGCAGGCCTTGGAGCATGCGGGACAGCATATCGAGGGTTATGTGGTCACGCGCATGGAGGGGAATCCCTCATCCATCCGGGGAAAGGCGGTAGTTCCCATTGGGGCGCTGGATCCCGCAGACCGTCCGAAATTCTTCGTGGCGGTGCCGGGATATCTTCATGAGGAAATCGGGCAGATCCTTGAGGCGAAGGGCTTCCATGAGTATGAGTGCGTGGATGCAGAACGCGAATACCGGTGGATGAAGGAATATTACCGTTCGGAGGGGCGGCTCAAGTTCCTGGAGGACTGTGCCCCTGAAGCACCGGAAGCCGGTGCCGTTCGGGTACGGGACTTGGAGATCTATGTGGCGAAATCCGCAGGGGATCATCCCCTTGCCGGAACGGCGGCCTTTCCCGAAGGGTGCGTCACGGTGCAGGCCGGTGCGGCTCTTGGCTCTGCAGTTCCTGCGGACTTCCGGGATGACGAGGGAGAGAATATTTCCGTGAGGAACAGCCATTATGATGAGCTGACGGTCACTTATTGGGCATGGAAGAACCGACACCCGGCAGTCAAGGGGCTCTTCCATTACCGGCGCTGCATTGCGTTGGCAGCGGAAGAGAGGAGAGCGCTCCTGGATGGCAGGGTGGATGCCGTTTTGCCATTGCCGTTCCTTTGCTATCCCGATACGGGCATGCAGTACGCAAGGTATAACCGGCCGGAGGCCGTGGAAGCAATGTTGTCGGCAATCGGCAAGGTTCATGGAGAGAAGATGCGGGCCTCGGCGGAAAAGGTATTGAAGGGAGATCTTCTTTATAATTATAATATGCTTGTAGCGCAGGCAGAGGTCTTTGACGGTTATTGTTCCTGGATGTTTCCGGTGCTTGCGGAAGTAGAGAGGATATGCCATGATATGCTGCCCGAAGGGGTTCATACGCGCATCTGTGGTCATTTAGGTGAACTTTTAGAGACCATTTACTTCCGCTCCTGTGGTATTGGGCTGCGGGTGATCCATGGGAAAAAAGTATGGTTTGTGTGATAACAGGGAAGATGTTTTTGTTTTTTTGAGGAGGCTGATTTTCGGCCTCCTTTTTGCATGTAGAAAAGTGAAAGGGGGTGAGGGAAATGGCAACGAGGAAGGATGCAACGACGAAGCTGGCTGTGCAGGTGATTCTCTCGAGCGATGGCGAGAAGGAGAAATACGGGCAGCGGGTATTCATGCACATCAATCCGGCGCTCTCTGATGAAGACGTGCTCTCCATCGGAACGAAGCTGGGGGCATTGCAGTCCTATGCGGTGAAGGCAGTGAACCGCACGGATGCAGCAGGATTGGGTGAATGAGAACCGGAACATCTGAGATAGGGAGGTGAGGATGGATGAAGAGTGTTCTCAAGATGGTTCTTACCCTGTCGGACGGCAAGTCCGTGACGTACAGCCTTGCAGATCCGAAGGACGGGCTGACAGGAGCAGAGGTGGAGGCAGCATTGCAGGAGATGATCGCGAAGGATGCGGTGACCGTGGGCACGGCTTCTGCGGTGGCCGTGAAGGATGCCTATATCCAGGATACGGATCGCCGCGAGCTTGCCTGAACGTAGGGACGGAAAAGAATCGCGGGATAGCATAGGAAGGCCGGCAGACGCTTCGAAGAGAGCGTCTGCCGGCTTTCTGTGGGGCAAATCCGGGGAGCGAGTGGAGAAGTGTGCAAAAAGCCCGCCTTCGCGGGGAAGGCGGGCAATCATATTGCGGATTACAGAATACGGCGCGCACCTGCATAGTGTGCTACGCGGTAGTCGCGATAGAGGGAGTCAAAGGCAATCCCATAGGTGGTGGAAGCATGGATGAACTGTCCGTCCTGGAGGTAGATGCCGACATGGGAGATGTTCACATAATCCCCGGCGAAGAATACGAGATCTCCCGGCTGGAGCTCGCTCTTGTCGACCGGAATTCCGACTTCGGCCTGGATGTCAGCGGTGCGGGGAAGATCGATACCGCACTGGCGATAGACATACTGAACGAAACCGGAGCAGTCAAAACCGCTCGGGGAGGAACCGCCATAGACGTAAGGAACTCCAAGGTACTGCATGGCAGCCGCAATGAGACGGCGGTTGCCTCCTATGTAGCCGCGGCTAACCTCGGGGAACTCACGGCCGAGGAGGGCACTGTAAACGGCAGGTCCGGCAAGACCGTCGACTTCCATTCCATTGGCTTCCTGGTAGCTGCGAAGCGCCGCTTCGGTTGCCGGGCCGAATTCGCCATCCACAGTGATATCGTAGCCGGCTTCCGCCAAAGCGCGCTGTATATCCATGACCGCATCGCCCTGGTCACCGAGCCGGAAGGCAGCGGCATCGCCCGTGGAGGGAACCAGGAAACAAGCGGCGGCAAGAAGGAACATGCATAGGAAACGATACATTCAGATAACCCCTTTCATTCAATCCATACATCACAATTGCTTATAAGCATATCATAGGACCTGCGGGCAAGTCAACCGAGGAACTTATGTTTTTGGGTGGTATTGTCTCATGCAGAAGGAAAATCAAGCAGTGCGGAGAATTAAAGATAGAGAAGGGATCAGGAAGGGGGATTTATGATGAAAAAATGGTGCAGTTTGCTCTTGATGACGTTGCTGGTTGTCTGCTTTGCCCTGCCTGCAAGCGCGGAGAAGACCGATTGGGAGGATAAGTCCTATGATTTCTCCAGGGCGCAGCGGGTAGCGGTGTATGATGTGGCGCTCAAGGATACGGCGGAGTTTGAGAACGATCTCATTGGGCAGGTGCTTCAAGAGGAGTACGAAAAATGTGCTGCCCGTCCGAAATACAATATGGTTCGCCAGCGCGGCTTGACAGCTCCTCCTGCCGGAACTGTTCCGGAGAATGCAGATCTCTATGTTACGGCAGAGCTTTTGAAGTGGCATGATGATTCCTACATCAAGCCGGAATATACCACCTATGAAAAAAAGGAATTTACCCGCGTAAAGAAGCACTCGGATGGTTCCAAATCAACAGAAAAGTATTATGTCACTGTGCCTGTGGTTCATCCGCCGGAGAGAATATACACCAGCACAGTGCGCATGCGCTTTGATGTATATGATGCGAGAACAGGAAATCGCGTCATGGCACGGGATGAGGTGAGGCTGCGGGACGAGTCTCATCACGGGCAGCGTGGGATTTTCGGGCGCATCAGCAAATCCTTTTTCGATGACCTTGGCAAGAAGATGCGTCGGAAATAAGGAATTCGGAAAAAGCTGACAGTGGGACAGAGACTGCAAAGGATACGATATGGTATCCTTTGTTTTTTTCTGGATAAAAGCGCACAAGGAGTGCAAAAGATTTGACGGAAAAGTCAAGAACTGCTAATATTTATGATGATAACGATGAGGGGGGATGGCTTTTGAAACGGGGCAGGACTCTTTTGGCAGGAATTCTGGCAATCTTCCTGTGCTTCCATGGAACGGTCATGGCGGCGGGAATGCTTGTGAAGGAAGGAGAACGGGGAGAGGATGTACGGCGCGTGCAGATTCTCTTGATTTCCAGAGGTTATCTTTCGGGAGAGGCAGACGGTATTTGCGGCAAGGATACGGTAGAGGCCATCCTGCGTTTCCAGAAAGAGGCCGGGCTGGAAACGGACGGTGTTTGCGGACAGGCTACCTTCGATCTTCTGGAGGCGAAGGCGAAGGAAGCGGAAGCTGCCGAGGCTGTCAATGGCCGGGAGGTTTCCGTAGGGGAGGCCGTGAAGATGGGCATGCGCGGGCCGGGCGTGGCCTATGTGCAGGAACTGCTGATTGCCAAGGGGTATCTTTCCGGCGAGGCGGACGGTGTCTGCGGCAGCCGGACGGCAGGAGCTATCGCGAAGTTCCAGCGGGAGTCGGGCCTGACGGCGGACGGTGTCTGCGGGTCTGCGACGTATGCCGCGCTTCAGGGGGAGGCCGGAGAGATTTCCTTCGGCGGGGAAGACACGCAGGAAGAATCCGGCGAGGCATCCGGGGTGGATGAGTTCTGGGAGCATCCCATGGCGGATAAAGGGCATGTGGTCTATGTGGTGGCGACGGCGTACAGCGCTTATGATCCGGGCAACACCCATCATACTGCCAGAGGCACGAGGGTGCGGAAGGGCGTGATCGCTGTTGATCCATCCTTTATTCCCCTGGGAACCAAAGTGTATATCCCGGGCTACGGGGAAGCCGTTGCGGAGGACACGGGGCGCAGTATCAGGGGGAACCGCATCGACATTGCCTTCGACAGCTATGAGGAGGCACTTGCCTTCGGGCGGCAGGATGTGGAGCTCTATATCATTGAATAGCGGCTTTTTTCGTTGCAAAACTTGAGCAATGGCGTTATAATTGACTCGTTGGTTTGAACATGCCGACGGGAATAGAGATAACAGAGTGACAGGGAAGTGGCAGAGGAGGAATATCCATGAATTTCAGCAAGAAGGGGTTGCGCCTTGCAGGTGCGCTCTTGGGCACTATGCTGATGGGCAGCGTGTTTGCCGGCTGCGGCGGCGGGAATGAGGCCAAGAGCGACGAGATCAAGATCGGCGCGAACTTTGAGATGACAGGCAATGTTGCCAATTACGGCAATGCCACGCTGGAGGGCTTGAAGCTTGCCATTAAGGAAGCGAACGATGCCGGCGGCGTGAACGGGAAGAAGATCTCGCTGGTGGAAGTGGACAACAAGTCCGAGGCATCGGAGTCCGTGAACGCGGCGACGAAACTCATTTCCGATGATAAGGTGAAACTCATTGTCGGCCCTGCCGTCACGGCGAACGTCATTGCCGAGTCCCAGGTGGCGACGGATAACAAGATCCCGGTGCTTGCGCCGGATGCCACGAGCCCGGCAGTTACCGTGGAGAATGGGCAGGTGAAGGACTTCATCTTCCGCAGCTGCTTCATCGATCCCCAGCAGGGGGATGTCATGGCGAAGTTCGCCATCGACAAGCTCAAGGCAAAGACGGCAGTTGTTTACATTGATAACAGTTCGGACTATTCCAAGAGCCTGGGCCAGGTATTCAAGGAGAAGTTCGAGGCTGCCGGCGGCAAGGTCGTGATGCAGGAGGCATTCCTCCAGAAGGATCAGGACTTCAAGGCAGCTTTGACGAAGATCAAGACGGCGAATGCGGATGTTATCTTCATCCCGGCCTATTATGAAGAAGTCGGCAAGATCGTGAAGCAGGCGAGAGAGCTTGGCATCACGCAGCCGCTTCTCGGCACGGATGGATGGGATGATTTCAAGGTGGCGGACATTGCCGGGGTGGATGCCCTCAACAACACCTTCTTCAGCACCCATTATTCCGACAAGGATGAGAGCGTGAAGGCCTTCATCGATGCCTTTACGAAGGAATACAACCATGCGCCGAACGTGTTTGCGGCTCTGGGCTACGATGCAGGCAAGCTTCTTGTGGATGCCATCAAGCGCGCAGGAAGCGATGATCCTGTGAAAATCAAGGATGCCATCGCCGCTACCAAGGAACTGCAGGTAGGCACGGGCATTATCACGATGGACAAGAACCACAATCCCATCAAGCAGGCAGTTATCTTGGAGAACAAGGGCGGGGATCGCGTAATGGTCGCCAAGATCATGCCGGAGGCAGAGTAAGCCTCTGATATGCAAGAGCGAGAAAGGGCCGCAGTTGCGGCCCTTGTTTTTTGAAATCTGTTTACTATGAAAAATGAGCGAATCAAGCCCGCAAGGGCGCAGATGAGCTAAGTTTTCGTGTAAGGGCGCAGTGCGAAACGCCGTTTCGCACGGAGTTTAGGGAGGAGTATGTATGGAATTTTCCCAGCAGCTGATGCAGCAGCTCATCAATGGCATATCCCTGGGAAGCATCTATGCTCTGATTGCCTTGGGCTATACTATGATTTACGGCATTATCAAGCTCATCAATTTTGCCCATGGCGATATCTACATGGTGGGAGCATATATCGGTTTTTTCGCAATCACACAGGCGAATGTCTCCATTTTTCCGGCTCTGTTGATTTCCATGGTGGTCACGGGACTTCTTGGGATGCTGGTGGAGAAGCTGGCTTACAAGCCACTTCGCCATGCGCCGCGCATTTCTATACTTATCACGGCCATCGGCGTTTCCTTTTTCCTGGAATATGCGAGCATGTACTTTGTTTCGCCGACACCCAGGACATTCCCGGAGGTCATGGGCAATGTGGCTTTCCATGTGGGTGACCTGGTCATCAACGGGCAGCAGCTCCTGATCTTGGGCATTACGGTGGTTCTTATGGTGATCCTTACCTACATCGTGCAGAGGACGAAACTGGGCAAGGCCATGCGGGCGGCTTCCTTTGATACGGAGACGGCTCAGCTCATGGGGGTGAATGCGGATCAGGTCATTTCCTTCACCTTCATCATCGGTTCGGCTCTGGCTGCGGTGGCAGGGGTTCTCGTAGGGGTATACTACAACTCCATCGATCCCCTCATGGGCATCATGCCGGGGCTCAAGGCATTCGTTGCGGCTGTCCTGGGCGGCATCGGCATCCTTCCGGGCGCTGTGGTGGGAGGACTGGTGCTGGGAGTCATCGAGGCATTGGTGTCGGGCTTTATTTCGTCCACCTTCCGCGATGCGGCGGCCTTTGCCATCCTGATCCTGGTGCTCCTGTTCAAGCCGTCCGGCCTGTTCGGGAAGAACACGAATGAGAAAGTGTAGGTGTCGGGAATATGAATCTTGTGCGCAGGAATGACCTTGTGATGCTGGTCTTCGGCCTCGTGCTGTTTGCAGTGCTGCAGGGCCTTATGGAGGAAGGGATTATCGGTTCCTTCTGGAAGCTGAACTTGATGCTTATCGGCATCAATATCATCATGTCTGTGAGTCTCAATCTCATCAACGGCTATACGGGACAATTTTCCTTGGGACATGCCGGTTTCATGGCGGTGGGGGCCTATGTGGGCGTGGTGCTCACGACGAATTTCCATCTGCCGTTCCTGGCAGCGCTCCTTGCAGGTGGCGCGGCGGCAGGGCTTCTTGGGTTTCTCATCGGGCTGCCGACGCTCAGGCTGCGGGGAGATTACCTGGCCATTGCTACCCTGGGGCTTGGGGAGATCATCCGCATTGTCATCATGAACATCGAGTATGTGGGCGGCGCGGCAGGCTTCCGCAATATCCCCCATTATACGAATTTTGCATGGGTGTTCTTCGTGATGCTCTTTGCCTTGTTCTTTATCAAGAATTTCGTGAATTCCTCCCATGGGAGGGCCTGCATTGCCATCCGGGAGAATGAGATCGCGGCGGAAGCCATGGGTGTGAACACGACGAAGTACAAGGTGATGGCCTTTACCATCGGCGCGGCTTTTGCCGGGGTGGCAGGAGGGCTTTTCGCCCATAACTACTATATCATCAGCCCTGCTTCCTTCACCTTCATGCAGTCTTTCATCTTCCTCATCATGGTGGTGCTGGGCGGTCTTGGTTCCATCACGGGAGGGATTGCCGGGGCATTCTTCGTGACGTTCATTTCGGCTGCTTTGGCGAACTGGCCGGAATACCGCATGATCATTTTTGCCCTCCTTCTGATCCTCTTGATGTTCTATCGACCGCAAGGCCTGTTCGGCTATGTGGAGATTACGAATATGGGCATTTTCCGCAAAATCTTGAAGAGAGGGGGAGCTGCGTAATGGCGAAGGAGCTGTTGCGAGCAGAGGATGTGTCGGAGGTGTTCGGCGGCCTCAAGGCGGTATCGGATTTCAATTTCTATATCAATCAGGGAGAGCTTGTGGGGCTTATCGGCCCCAACGGGGCGGGCAAGACCACGGCTTTCAACCTTTTCACGGGAGTCTACCAGCCCACCACGGGTACCATCACCTTTGACGGAAAGAGTATTGTGGGACTGAAGCCCTACCAGATCACGCAGAGGGGCATTGCCCGTACCTTCCAGAATATCCGGCTCTTTTCGGAGCTTTCCGTTCTCGACAATGTGAAGATTGCCTATCATAGCCATGTGCGCTATGGGTTGCTGGAAACGGTGCTGCGTGTCGGGCGGTATTTCCGCGAGGAACAGGCCATTGAGGAGGAGAGCCTGAAGCTTCTTTCCATCTTCAAGCTGGAGGACAAGGCGAAAGAGGTGGCGAAAAACCTTCCCTATGGTGCCCAGCGTCGGCTGGAGATTGCGAGGGCATTGGCGGCCAAGCCGAAACTCCTTCTTCTGGATGAGCCGGCTGCGGGCATGAACCCTCAGGAAACGAAGGAGCTCATGGATATGATCCGCTGGATCCGCAAGGAGTTCGGCTTGACGATTCTCCTGATCGAGCATGACATGAATCTCGTCATGGGAATCTGCGAGCGCATTTATGTGCTGGAGTACGGCATGATCATTGCCAGCGGCCGTCCGGCGGAAATCAAGGAGAATCCGGAAGTCATCCGGGCTTATCTCGGAGGGGAGGCGTGATCATGGGAACCATGCTGAAGATTGACAATATCAACGTGTATTACGGAGCGATTCATGCCATCAAGGGCATCAGCCTGGAGGTTCGGGAGGGGGAGATCGTGACCCTCATCGGAGCCAACGGGGCGGGGAAGTCCACGACTCTCCGCACGATTTCCGGGCTTTTGAAGCCAAAGGACGGAAAGATATCCTTCCTCGGCAAGGATATTGCGGGGAAGCCGGCTCATGAGATCGTGCGGGAAGGCATTTCTCAGGTGCCGGAGGGCAGGCGCATTTTCGCGGAGATGTCCGTCCTGGAGAATCTGGAGCTGGGCGCCTTCATCCGAAAGGATGCGGATGGCATCAAGGCGGATATGGAGATGGTATTCCGGCGTTTCCCGCGTCTGGAGGAGCGCAAGGCCCAGCAGGCGGGAACCCTCTCCGGAGGCGAGCAGCAGATGCTCGCCATGGGCAGGGCGCTCATGAGCCGTCCCAAGCTCCTCCTTTTGGACGAGCCTTCCATGGGGCTTGCGCCGCTCCTGATCCGCGAGATTTTCTCCATCATCGAGGACATCAACAAGACGGGCACCACGATCCTTCTCGTGGAGCAGAACGCCAACATGGCGCTCTCCATTGCGGACAGAGCCTATGTATTGGAAACGGGCCGCATCACCCTCTCCGGCGATGCGGCAAAACTCGCCGCCAGCGAGGACGTCAGGAAGGCGTACCTGGGCGGATGAGGAATAAAAGGAAGCGGGCCGGCACATCTTTTGAAGTGCCGGCCCGCAGTGGAAAAGAGGTGAAGGAAAATTGGATATGCCTGAAAAATTGTTGCAGGAGATTGTGGAACTGGCCAGAAAGCATAAAATAGAGCGTCTGCTTCTATTCGGCTCACGGGCCAGGGGGACGAACCACCTTCGCAGTGATGTGGATTTAGCGGTGGCGGGGGGAGATGTGCTGAGGTTTTCTTTTGATGTAGAAGAAAATACGAATACCCTGCTGTCCTTTGATGTGGTCAATCTGGATGAGGGAATTTCTGATCAATTGCAGGAAGAAATAGATAAGGATGGGATAGATTTGTATGGAGTTCATGGAGAAACCAGAAAATATCAGGAATTTACGAACTGTTTGAAAGTCCTTGAGCAGTCGGACAGGGAAATGCCCGATACCGATGAGATTTACCGCATGGGAGTCATTGGCCAGTTCAATCTTGCTTTTGAACTGGCTTGGAAAGCATTGAAGGAAGTGCTGTCACTGTACGGCGTGGCTGAGGCTGCTACAGGTTCTCCCAGAGAAATCTTCAAGGCTGCCTATGGTTTGGGGTGGCTGACGGAGGAGAGGGTCTGGCTGGAGATGCTGAAAAACAGGAATGCGGCAATTCATATTTACGATGAGGAGAAGGCTCAGAAACTAATAAAGGCCATATTTGGCGAGTATATGGAGGCTTTGCAGGTATTGCGGGAGAAATTGGCGGAACGGCTGAGAAGCGTCTTTGCATGATAGTCTGTGCGGGTTGGCGCTGGTGTGATTTGGGCGCCATGTTTCAACGGCTGATGTTCCTGTTCCACATGATCGTCTCGGTCATGATGAAGACATCATAACCGCGTTCGGAGGAGGAGTTGGCAACGGAACAAACCCAGACATCCTGTGCTGAAGCATGGCTTGCCGTGAACATCTGTCCACCCAAAGCAATGGAGC
>CACYDT010000056.1 GCA_902773295.1 uncultured Veillonellaceae bacterium
AGTACAGTCCTCGTAGGTTCGCTAAGTTCATTATAACATTGTTTTAAATAATTTTAAATAGTTTGATTATATTTATTTACTATATCCTATGCTCTGGGAAAGAATGTTTCACGTGAAACATTCCATGGAAGCGGAAGAGCTGTTCTTACTCCTCGTCAAACAGGCGCAGGGACGGTTCCGACTTCATGAAGCTGGCAAGCTTTCCGATGCCTTCCATGATGCCTTTGTAATGCTCCGGCGTCAGGGACTGGGGGCCATCGGAAAGCGCCTTGGATGGATTCGGATGGACTTCCATCATGAGGCCGTCTGCCCCGGCGGCAATGGATGCAAAGGCCATGGGCTTCACCATGCGCCACTTGCCCGTTCCATGGCTCGGATCCACAATGACGGGCAGATGGGAAAGGTGCTTGATGGCGGCCACAGCGCTCATGTCGAGGGTATTGCGTGTATAGGTCTCATAGGTGCGGATGCCCCGCTCGCAAAGAACCACATTCGGGTTGCCCGAATGCATGATGTACTCCGCCGCATTGAGCCATTCGTCAATCGTTGCCGCAAGACCGCGTTTCAGGAGCACAGGCTTGCCGCACTTCCCGACTTCTTTCAGGAGCCCGAAATTCTGCATGTTGCGTGCGCCGATCTGCAGCATATCCGCATACTGGCAGACCCGCTCAATCGCCTCCACCACCGTGACCTCCGTGACCACTTTCAGCCCCGTGCGCTCACGTGCCTCAGCGAGATATTCCAGGCCCTTTTCCTCCAAGCCCTGGAAGGAATAGGGAGATGTGCGGGGCTTGTAGGCGCCGCCCCGAAGGAATTGCGCGCCCCCATCCTTGACAATATCCGCCGCCTCGAAAAGCTGCTCCCTGGATTCCACGGCGCAGGGGCCTGCCATGACCACGGGCACTTCCCCTCCGATTTCCACATCGCCTACACGGACGATGCTGGACTGGGGATGGAACTCGCGGCTTGCCAGTTTATAGCTTTTGGAAATGGCAACACTTTTCTCTACCCCCTCCATGGCCTCCACAGGGACCGAGGCCATGCGCCCCTTGTCCCCGATGACACCCACAATTTTCTGGTGTGCGCCCTCCATAACTTTCGCTTCCAGACCCACCGACACAATAGCGTCAATGACATCCCGGATGTTCTGTTCTGTAGCATCCGTGTTCATAATGATCACCATAAGAATCTCCCTTTCTGCTTCTCCTGCCTCGCTCAGAAAATTTTGCCTGCGGCAAAACCCGGACAACGACATGATACAAAAAAGCCCCGTCCTGCAAAGGACGGGGCTATGCCCGCGGTACCACCTTATTGCCTTCCCCGAAGAAGGCACTCCATGTGCGTCCATCAACGCACTCCCCATGTAACGGCGAGGAATCCGGCACCGCCTACCAAAATTCAGCGGGCAACTCCCAGGGGAACTTCACTGCTGCTTCACTCGCCGGCTCCCAGCATCCCGGCTCTCTGCAGAGCATCACAACAGCTACTTTTCCTGTTCATCGTCTTTCTCTCAAATGCATTGCATCTGTTTTGGAAATTGTGTAGATGATACCATAAATTTTTTTGATAGGCAAGTATTTTTTACGTGGCAAAGGGAGCCGACTTAATCCTTTGAGCCTCTTACCCATTCCAACCCCCAGCCGAAGGCTTGGTCCAGCGGCTTATGCCCATCGAAGAAGCGTATGATCTTCTCCACGCTGAATGTTTCATCGCCTTCATTCTCCAGCATGGCAATCGCGCAGAGACCCTTATTGGAACCATATTCGTCCCCGAAGTTATACATTCACGCCAAAATTCTTCCCCAGTGCAGCCAAACCGCCTGCAAAGCCGCTCCCGATGGCATTGAACTTCCATTCGCCATTCTTGCGGTAAAGCTCGCCAACAACAACTGCAGTCTCGATGGAAAAGTCCTCGCCAAGATCATAACGGATCAGCTCCTGGTTCGTCACCTCATCCACGATATGGATGAAGGCATTCGACACCTGGCCAAAATTCTGCTGGCGCACATCCGCATCGTAAATGGTGACTGTGAAATCAATCTTGTCGATATTCGCGGGCACTTTCGCCAAATCCACCTTGATCTGCTCGTCATCGCCCTCGCCGGATCCCGTGAGATTATCTCCTAGGTGCATGACACTGCCGGAGGCATGTTTCAGATTGTTGTAGAACACGAAATCTGCATCGCTCGTCACTTTGCCATTCGGCCCCAAAAGGAATGCCGCCGCATCGAGATCGAAATCATAACCGCCGCTATACTTATTGACGTCCCAACCTAAGCCAACAACAATCTTTGACAAATTGGCGTTTCCCTTCGTCAGATCAACTTTCTGCCCTTTTTGCAAACTTATTGCCAAACGAATCCCCTCCCCAAAAGAACAAAATTGTCGCTACTTCCTGAATTATACGATAAATCCAGGTATTTGTCAATGAGGCACCGTTCAGCAAACTCCGGCCACCTTCGCTGAAGCCTGACACCAACACAGAAAATTCCCTTCTCACGAGGATAAAATCCCGCAAAAAGCAGGAATCAGCGTTCACGATGGCGAACAATCCATCATGGATTGCAATCAACTCATCTATCATAAATGTAGGCATTAGCAATAACTGATTTGCAGCTTTCGCCAGAGGACTCCACCCTCTACAGGGTGGAGGTGAATGGCG
>CACYDT010000057.1 GCA_902773295.1 uncultured Veillonellaceae bacterium
AGTACAGTCCTCGTAGGTTCGCTAAGTTCATTATAACATTGTTTTAAATAATTTTAAATAGTTTGATTATATTTATTTACTATATCCGCACTTCAAAGCGCTCCCGTTCCTCCCCGTCCTTCTTCACCGGACGGACCTGCCTCGGCCTTCCGGCTGCCTCCGGCTTTGCCGTTGCCTGGGCAGCATATTCCTTCGCAGCCTGCGGCATGGGTGCCATCCGCTGCCGCGTCTCCCGCACCTCAATCTCCTGCAGGACTTCCGCTGCGGTCATCCCGGCCTTCGGGCTGACATCCGGTTCCATCGCCGCTTCTCCGGCTCTTCCCTGCGATTCCTTCCCGGCATCCCTGCGCAACAGCACCATGCGAAGAAGCACTGCCACGAAAACCGCGATGGCAAAGAGCATGCCGCCCCAGTAAATTGTCCCATGATAATCGGGGGATTCCGGTATCTTTGCAACAGCCTCCGGCTTCGCCTGGGTTCCCTGTTGGCCATCCGCCATCCCGGAGAAATCCTGCGGCTGCCCTCCCTGCCGGATTGTTTCTTGGCGCACTTGTCCCCCGGCAGGAGTATCGTTCCGGGCAGGCGTTTCCTGCTTGACCGGATGTTCCATGCCCGGTTTGCTGTCCTTCTCCTTGCCGTCATTGACCGTCGTCTTGGAAAGAGGACCGCTGCCATCGGACACAGCTTCCCTCGCTTGCTGCTCATGCAGCTCCTCATCGGATTTTGGGCCATGCCCCTGGGGCTTCGTCGTTTCCGTCACGCTGCCACCCCCGGAAAGGGTGACCTTCGGCACCATAGGAGGAGTCGGCGGTGTCGGCGGCGCCGGCGCTGTCACTGCCATGAAAACGCCTTCCTTTCACTTTTCAAGTTCCTGTATCTCTTCCAGATATTTCCCTGCCAAAGCATAGACACCCTGTCCATAATCCTCCCGAATATCGGGCCGGATCACCACGGTAGGCAGGAATCTCGCAGGAATCTCCCTCCCGCACAACTCCAGAATGCGCGGCAAATCCTCCATCCGGAGCTTTTCATTGTACAGAATCATCCCATGGGGGTTCCATGTACGGATCATGAGGACAATCACCCTGACCGCTTCCCGCACGGCATCTTTCGGCGGCTGCCATTCTTTCTGGAAGCGATGCCCTAATTCACCGGCAATGCCATCCCGTCCCATGTAGAGTTTTCCCTTGAGAAAAATCCCTGCCTCCGGCGGACTATCCCCGGCCCAATAAACGCCAACGACCACCTCATCCACCACGGTCTTTCCAAAAAGGCTGCCGGAACCTGCCACAGCCGCATGGATATCATTGGTGAAATGCACAGGACGATTCAGTTCCGCCGACAGCCAGCGGGAAAAGGGCATTCCCTTGAGTGCCTGATAATTCACAACATCCAAGCTCCCATTGATTTCATTCCCCGGCATTCCCACGACAACCAACGCCGTCTGAGGATATTTTTTCAAAAGAGGCTGCAGAGCGGCCGGAAAGATCTCCTTTGTAACCGCTTCCGGATAAACCTCTTTCTGCTCCACAATCTCTCCCAACAGATTCACCACAAAGACTACCATCATGTCCTTGTTGTTCTCTGCATACATATAGCAGGCAATCGCCAGACGGCGCTCTCCCCGGAACCGGTACTGCCGGGCCGGGCGTCCTCCCGTGGAAGTGGCCTCCACGACAGGCTCTGCCTCATTTTTCTCCAGGAGCAGGTTCATGAGGGAGTTCACAGTCACCACACTGAGCCCTGTTTCCTCCGCCAGCCGCGGTTTCGATGCCTGCCGCAGTTTCCGCAAGGCTTCCCGCAGCATTTGCAGATTCCGCTGACGCAAATCCTTCTTGTCCATGGTGCGTCCTCCGTTCCAAACATTTCTTTATAAAGCAATTTTAATATAAAACCGCGCAAATGTCGAGAAAAAGATAGAGAAACGCCGCTGCCGTATCCCCCTTGCCGATGGACTGGAAACAGAAATTCATATCCATGAGGGACATTTGGCAGGATTCAATTGATGTTGTGCAAGACCTACAAGGCAGGAATAACAAAGGTTGCGGCGAATATTTACAGAGAAAAACGTGGGGAGGGATTGGCGTGAGTGAAGC
>CACYDT010000058.1 GCA_902773295.1 uncultured Veillonellaceae bacterium
AGTACAGTCCTCGTAGGTTCGCTAAGTTCATTATAACATTGTTTTAAATAATTTTAAATAGTTTGATTATATTTATTTACTATATCCCTGCTTCACTTGTTCCAGTCCTCGCTGATGCTGCCTCTTTCCCGCACTTCGCTGGCCGCTGCCTCCATACGGGAGAACGATTCCCGGATGCCTGCTTTGTCATGCGTATAATTCACAGCATGACCGGCGCTGATCCCTATGGAGGACGCTTCTTCCACAGAATCGATATTGGCTCCCATGAAGACGTAGTTCCAATGATATTTCTCGGTTGTTTCCTGGATCAATGCCTTCACGGCTGCCTTGTCATATTCCTTGCTGTCGTTTTCCTTTCCGTCCGTCATGATCATGAACAGAACGCGCCGTTTTGCAGGACAGATTCCCTCCTTCTCCATCCTTCCGTTGACATCCATGACAGTCCTGCCCACGGCATCCAGCAATGCTGTCATGCCGCGTGCATAATATTCCTTCGATGTCATTTCCGGCACCTTCCGGATGTCAACAGCATTCA
Source organism: uncultured Veillonellaceae bacterium (assembly GCA_902773295.1). Lineage (GTDB taxonomy): Bacteria > Bacillota > Negativicutes > Selenomonadales > Selenomonadaceae > UBA3796. Next base: position 536 of record CACYDT010000058.1, read on the forward strand.
CGATTTTCTCGTACTTGTCGTCAAACAGCACCGTTGTTACCTCGGCAGTTCCTTCCTCCTTCTTCTGTTTTTCCAGGAAGGAATTGTATCCGCCGATCGTATCGTCCGCGAGCGCGCTCATGGAACCTGAGCGGTCAAGAATGCAGATGATCTGCACAGGCTCAGCCGTAGTTTCGTCGCAGCGTGCTGTGTGCTCATGCTGCAGGAGGACATGTTCCCTGACCTCCTTTGCGGGCGGCTTCTCCTGCGGAGGAGGCAATACATTTGCAAGGCATGCCCAGCTGCCTGCCAGCAGGAGCATCATGGAAACCAAAAAGATCCGAAACATCCTCTTCACCTGTCCTTTCTCGCAAATTCCCTTTCCTATTCGGATGATTCTACAAGAAGCGCCCGTTTTCCTTCCATTGTCCTGACGAATTTATACTCAATATCATGATTCCTTACTTCCCTGCTGCCCGCACTACGGCCTCCGCGATTTCCTTGATGGTCTTGCGCTTTGCCATGGCATACCTCTGGATGCGGCGATATGCCTCCACCTCGCTGATGCCATGCGCCTTCATGAGGATTCCTTTGGCCCGGTCCAAAAGCTTGCGGGTTTCCAGGGAATCCTTGAGGCGATCCAGCTCATCTTCCAGCCCCATCCTCTCCTGCCAGCGGGACAGGGCAATCTCGATGGCAGGGAACAGATTGCTTTCCTGCACGGGCTTTACCAGATAGGCAAGCACACCGGAATCCTTTGCCCTCTCCACAATCTCCGGCTGGCTGAATGCTGTGAGAAGAAGAACCGGCGCAAGCTTTTCCTCGGAAATCCTTCTGGCTGCGGCAATGCCATCCATCTCCGGCATTTTAATATCCATGATGACAAGATCCGGATGGAACTTCCGCACGAGTTCCACTGCATGGTAGCCGTCAAATGCCTCACCTACGATTTCATGTCCTGCTTCTTCCAGCATTTCGCGCACATCCATTCGAATAATGGATTCATTGTCTGCGATAACGATCCGCAGAGATTTCTTATGCATCCAGTTCCATTCCTTTCTTTCTGGGAATCATGATTTTCCCATGGGTACCATTCTCATTCACGAGCCTGAACGTTCCTCCCATATCCCCTTCCACCAGGGTCTGCACGATCTGCAGCCCGAGCGAGCGGCAATGCGACAGATGGAAATCCGGCGGCAGCCCATTCCCGTCGTCATGGAGGTCGAGAAGATAATATTCCTTTCCGGTTTCCATCATAAGCCCGACGGTGCCTTTGGAGCGTCCGGCAAAGGCATGCTCCATCGCATTGAGCACAAGCTCATTGAGGACAAGGGCAAGGGAACTGGCATAACGGGAAGGCAGTATAATGGGAGAACCGCACAGCTTTGTCTGCAGGCAGAAATCCTTGTCCTTCATATTTCCAGCCACAAGATCGAAAATGCTGCGCATCACCTCAGCTACATCAATTTCCTCCTTTCCCTGCTGCGATAAGAACTCATGCACCACGGAGAGGCTGAGAAGCCTGTCCACGCTTTCCTGCAAGGCCTCTTTTACCTCAGGGGAGGAGGACCTCCTTGCCTGAAGGCGAAGCAGGCTCGCCGCCATCTGGAGATTGTTCTTCACACGATGGTGGATTTCCTGGATGACAGCCGATTTGATCTGGAGCTCCCGGTCTTTCTTCCGTATCTCTGTCACATCAGACAGGACAACGATCTGCCCCACAAGGCTGCCGCCTTCCATGATGGGAAGGTCGCGCTGCAGAAGGACAAGTCCTCCAGCCTCCAGTTCCTTTTCCCATGGACGGCTACTCTCAACACTTTCTTTTGTGATATGACGAAGAAGCTGCCGATCCATGAGATGGCAGCCCAGAAGATTTCCGACGCCCAGTACGCGATAGATGCGGACAGCGGCCGCATCCGCATAGATGATGCGCCGGTATTTGTCAGCAATGAGGATGCCGTCACTGGAAGAAATGTGCCGATAACGTTCCGGTTCCAATGTCCTTCGGGCATGCTCCAGAAGGATTCCCGCAGTCCTCATGATATGCGCATGCTCATCGCCCCGGAACTGCCCTTCCTCCGATTCAAGGCTCACGATGGCAAGAACGTGTCCCCCTTCTGATATGGGAATCGTATACATATTCCGCATCTTCCCGTAATACCACTCCCGTTTCCCTTGAAGAAGCTTCCCCTTTTCCAACGTCCTGCAAAGGAGCGGTTCTTCCTGTGCATTGATATAAGTCCCTGCCGCTTTTTCCATGCCGGGCAGGTATACCGTACATGGATGTTCCTTGGCAACGAGGATGAAGTACCGGCCATCCTGCGATGGTACATAAAGATGGATACAGGCGCGAGTGATATCTGCAAGAAGCGGAAAAGAAACGGAAATACGCTTCAAAAGCTCAATCTGCATACTCGTCAAATCCGTATGGATACGGCAGTATTTCGACAAATCTTCCATAAAGCACCTCCCCGCCTTTTTCTATTCCCCTTCAAACAGGATTTTCCTGTCTCGTCTTGCAGATATACTGTATACATATCGATGAAACAAAAAACCGTTGCAATTTTTCGCAACGGTCTACTGACTTCATCAGTCTTCCCCATCTTCCTTCAAAGCATCCGCAATGACATCAAGCAAGTCAGAACGCCCATCCCCACGGATAGAGGAATAGGGCAGGACAGAAAGCTCCCGGACCCCAAGGCATTTTCTGATCTGGGCAATCTGCTTTTGGCAGGCATTCTTTCCGACCTTGTCAGACTTTGTCGCCACAAGGAGTACGGGAATATCGTGCTGCACGAGCCACTGGAACATCTCCACATCCGAAGCCATAGGCTCATGCCGGATATCGATGAGCTGGCAGACGAAGCGGAGATTGGAAGACCCCAACAAATACTCCTCAATGAACTTCGACCATATCTTTCTCTGCTCCTTTCCGACCTTGGCATATCCATAACCCGGAAGATCCACCAGATAGAAGGATTTTCTCCTTTCCAGCCCTGCGATTTTCACCCCGGCTTCATAGAAATTGATGGTCTGTGTCTTGCCCGGCTGGGAGGAGACCCTTGCAAGATTCTTCACACGTGTCAGGGAATTGATCAGGGAAGACTTTCCCACATTTGACCGCCCGGCAAAACCAATCTCCGGCAGAGACTCCTCCGGATACTGCTCTTTCTTCACTGCGGAAGCGATGTATTTTCCACGGGTTATGATAACGCGTTCTTCCATATCCTATCCTTTCCAAAAATCCAAAAAGAATGGAGCTACTTCTCATAGCTCCATTCTTGCTTGCAGGCATCAATGCACCAATGCAATTTCCAGAACCTCATCCATATGTTCCACGGGAACAAATTCCAGCTTTTCCCGCACGAATTCCGGTATATCCTCGATATCCCGCTCGTTTTCCTTGGGCAGGATAATGGTATGCATCCCCTCCCGATAAGCGGCAAGTACTTTTTCCTTCAGACCGCCGATGGGAAGTACATTGCCCCTGAGGGTGATTTCACCGGTCATAGCCACATCGCTGCGAACCTTTACTTTGGTCAGAGCAGAAATCATTGCCGTGGCCATGGTGATTCCGGCCGATGGCCCATCCTTGGGAATCGCGCCTTCCGGCAGGTGAATGTGGAGATCGTATTTCTCATAGAAATCATCCTCCAATTTCAAATCGTCTGCCCTGCTCCGCACGTAGGAAAGACCCGCCCGGGCGGATTCCTGCATGACATCCCCGAGATGCCCCGTGAGAATGAGCTTGCCCTTTCCCTTGAGAACGGTGGCTTCCGTGGGAAGGATATCGCCCCCCACTTCCGTCCAGGCCATGCCGGTTGCCACGCCGATCTGTGGCTTTTTCTCCGCCTTTTTGCTCAGGTATTTCGGTTTTTCCAGGAAATCCGCAAGATTTTTCTTCGAAACCTTTACGTGCTCTGACTTTCCCTCCACAATCCGGCGGGCTCCTTTGCGGCATACATGGCCAATGGTGCGCTCCAATTCCCGGACACCGGCTTCCTTCGTGTATTCCGTAATGATTTTTTCCAGAACGCCTGTCCCAAAATGGATATCTTTTGCTTTGAGGCCATTTTTCTCCCTTTGGCGCGGCACAAGATAGCGTTTGGCAATCTCAAGCTTTTCTGTCTCAGTATAGCTGGAGAGTGTGATAATCTCCATCCGATCCCGCAAAGGTCTGGGAATCGTTCCCATATTGTTGGCCGTCACAATCCAGAGAACCTTGGACAAATCAAAGGGCAAATCAATATAATGGTCACTGAAGGTGGAATTCTGCGCCGGGTCGAGGACTTCCAGCAACGCTGCTGACGGATCCCCATGATAGGAGGCGGAAAGCTTGTCCACCTCATCGAGCAGGAACACAGGATTCTTCGTGCCGACATTGCGGATGCCTTCAATGATACGCCCCGGCATTGCGCCCACATAGGTACGGCGGTGCCCCCGGATCTCTGCTTCGTCCCGTATGCCGCCCAGGGAGGCACGGACGAATTTCCTGCCGATGGATCTCGCAACCGAACTGGCCAGGGAAGTCTTTCCCACACCGGGAGGCCCCACAAGGCACAGAATCGGTGCGCTCTTGTCCTTAGTGAGCTGATGCACTGCCAAAAAGTCCAGGATTCGATCCTTGACTTTTTTCAGTCCATAGTGATCCCGTTCCAGCACCCGTTCCGCTGCTACAATGTCCAAGTTGTCCTCCGACATCTTTTCCCAGGGCAGGCTGATGAGCCAATCCAGATAATTGCGGACAACGGTGAGTTCCGGCGACATGCCGGACATGAGCTCCATGCGATGAAGTTCCTTCTCGATGGCCTTGACGACATTCTCCGGATAACCGCCCTCCGAAAGACGCTTGCGGTATTCTTCAATCTCAGCCTCTTTGTCCTCATCATCTCCCAATTCCTTGCGGATGGCCTTGATCTGCTCCCGCAGATAATATTCCTTCTGGATTTTCTCCATCTGCTTCCGTACGCGGTTGCCGATCTTGCGCTCGATTTCCAGAACTTCCAGTTCCCTGGTCAAAACCTCATACAGTTTCTCCATGCGCTCTTTCAAATCAATACTGGCCAGAAGCGACTGCTTCACTTCCAGTTTCAAATTCAAATGGCTCGCAATAAGGTCGCAGAGCCTCCCGGCATCATCGAGAATCGCAACGGAAACCAGTGCCTCTGCCGGAATCTTTTTGCTGAGACGCACCCATTCCTCAAACTGGTGGACCACAGCCCGCGTGAGTGCTTCCATCTGCATGGACTCATCGATAACATCATGATATTCCTGAACGTCAACTTCTGCATATCTTTCCAGATCGCGATAATCTGTGATGAGTGCCCGATGAAGCCCTTCCACGAGCACCCGGACGGTTCCGCCGGGCAGCTTGAGTATCTGGCGGACTTCCACCACGGTGCCCACATCATAGAGCCCGTCCCTGTCCGGCTCGTCATTCTCAGCGTCCTTCTGTGCAACTACCATGATCTGACGATCCTGCACCATGGCCTCTTCCAGGGCTGCTACCGATCGATCGCGCCCCACATCCAGATGAATGATCATATAAGGAAATACCATCATCCCGCGCAAGGGCAGGAGTGGCAATGTACGGACATCTGCCATCGTCATCCTCCTAAACGGTAGTGCACTAAGCTCAGACTGCGTCCTTTCGGACTTGCTTCGCCAAGTGCACCTCGCATACATGAAAATTGCCAATCAGTCTGCATCTGCGGCTTGACTTCTTGGATTTTCATAGTAAAGATAAGGAACCTTCAAAAAACGCCCCGGCACTCCAGGTTGTTTCTCTCAGGTTCCTAAGACGCGCATCACGGCGCGCCTTGAAAATTATGCAGATACTTCCCTGCTGCTCATAATCTTTTTGGTCTTCTTCTTTTCCGCAGTGAGCACAGGATCCTTTTTCTCTGTAATGACCTCTTTCGTCACCGTACAGGAAGTGACATCCTCTGCCGAAGGAACATCATACATGACATTGCGCATGATCCCCTCAAGGATGGAACGAAGTCCCCTGGCTCCGGTCTTGCGCTTCAAGGCTTCTTTCGCAATAAGGCGGAGCGCCTCATCCTCAAAAGAAAGCTTGACGCCATCCATTTCAAGAAGTTTCCGGTATTGTTTCACCAAAGCATTCTTCGGCTGCGTCAGGATATCCACCAATGCCTTCTCATCCAGGGCATCCAATGTGACGACCACGGGAAGGCGTCCGATGAATTCCGGGATCAGGCCGTTTTTCAGCAGGTCTTCCGGCAATACTTGCCGCAAGATCTCGCCGATGTTCCGGTTCTTCCGTGATGTGACAGTCGCACCGAATCCCATCTGTTTCTCGCCCAGCCTGGCCTCAATGATTTTTTCGATGCCATCGAAAGCTCCTCCGCAGATGAAGAGGATATTTGTCGTATCAATCTGTATCAGTTCCTGATGCGGATGCTTGCGCCCGCCTTGCGGCGGAACAGATGCCGTTGTTCCCTCCAGTATCTTGAGAAGTGCCTGCTGGACCCCCTCGCCGGAAACATCCCTCGTAATGGACGGGTTCTCCGTCTTTCGGGCAATCTTATCGATTTCATCAATATAGATGATCCCGCGTTCCGCTTTCTCCACGTCATAGTCCGATGCCTGAATAAGCTTCAGCAGGATATTCTCGACATCCTCGCCCACATAGCCGGCCTCTGTCAGGGAAGTCGCGTCAGCAATGGCAAACGGGACATTGAGGATACGCGCCAGCGTTTGGGCAAGAAGGGTCTTGCCGCTGCCTGTCGGCCCGATCATGAGGATGTTCGACTTTTGAAGTTCCACATCATCGGATTTCGCAGTCCCTATATTGATGCGCTTGTAATGGTTGTAAACAGCCACTGCCAGGGTCTTCTTTGCCTCGTCCTGCCCAATGACATACTGATCCAGGATTGCCCGGATGTCTTTCGGTTTTGGGACGTCTTTCAGCTCAACCTCAACATCCTCGCTGAACTCTTCTTCAATAATTTCATTGCAGAGCTCAATGCACTCATCGCAGATATAGACCCCGGGACCTGCAACGAGCTTGCGAACCTGTTCTTGCGTTTTCCCGCAGAAAGAACATTTCAGCTGACCTTTGTCATCCCCAAACTTCAACATGACATCTCACCCCCTCAATCCTTGGAGTCCGCTTTCTTGCTCTTCTTCGGACGGGTTATCACTTCATCGATCAATCCATAGGCTTTTGCATCTTCTGCCGTCATGAAATTATCGCGCTCCGTATCGGCAATGATAGTTTCCCTTGACTGCCCCGTATGCTTGACAAGGATATCATTGCCCACTTCGCGCAGCCGGAGGATTTCCTTGGCCTGGATCTGGATATCCGTGGACTGCCCCTGAGCACCGCCCAAAGGCTGATGGATCATAATACGCGCCAGAGGAAGTGCAAAACGCTTGCCCTTGGCCCCTGCTGTCAGAAGCAGCGATCCCATGCTTGCAGCCTGGCCAATACAAATGGTGGAAACATCCGGCTTGATGTACTGCATCGTGTCATAAATGGCAAGACCGGCTGTCACCACTCCGCCCGGACTGTTGATGTAAAGATAGATATCCTTGTCAGGATCCTCGGATTCCAAAAAAAGCATCTGAGCCACAATGGAATTCGCTACACTATCGTCAATCGGCCCGCCGAGGATGATGATACGATCCTTCAGGAGGCGGGAATAGATATCATATGCTCGTTCCCCACGACTGGAACGCTCCACTACCATTGGTACATAATTCATTGAAACCACCCCGCTGCAGTCGCTTAACCAGCAATATGGTCGATAATGAACTGCATCGTTTTCTTATGAAGCACAGTATAGGTAAGATCTGTAAGACGCCCCTGCTCCTTGATGATCTTCCGTACTTGCTTCGGCGTAGCGCCATAGGATGCAGCCATCATTTCGACTTCGGCATCAATATCCTCTGCCCCTACTTTGATTTCTTCCGCCTTGGCCACTTCTTCCAGCATGAGATCCGTCTTTACGTTCTTCTCCGCTGTCTCGCGATAATCCTCCCGAATCTTGGAAATATCCGTGCCGGCGTACTGGAGATACTGCTCCAGCTTCAGCCCCTGCTGCTCAAGGCGAAGCGCCAATTCCTGAACCATGGAATCCACGCGGTCATCAATCATAACCTCCGGAATATCTACGGTAATATTGTCTGTCGCCATCTCAATAGCCTTATTCCTCTGTGCGTTTTCTGCTGCGCGCTCGGCATTTTCCTGCAGATTCTTGCGGATATCTGCCTTGAGCTCAGCAAGCGTCTGGAACGTGCTGACCTTCTTTGCAAGCTCGTCATCAATCGGAGGAAGTTCTTTATGCTTGATGCTGCGAACCGTGCATTTGAACATAGCAGGCTTTCCTGCCAGCTCTTCTGCCTGATAATCTTCAGGGAATGTCACATGGAGTTCCCTTTCTTCACCGATTTTCGCACCAATGAGCTGATCCTCGAACCCGGGAATGAAGCGCTTCGATCCAATCTGCAGGGGATAGTCCTTGCCCGTCCCGCCATCGAAAGGCTCGCCGTCCACAAATCCTTCAAAGTCCAGCGTCGTAAAATCACCATCAGCAACAGCCGTATCTTCCGGCACATCCACGAGCTTGCCCTGACGATCCTGGAAATTTGCGATCTGCTTGTCCACGTCTTCATCCGTGACCTCGGCAACTTCTTTCGGCACATTCAACCCCTTATACTCCCCGAGGGTCACCTCCGGATGATTTGTGAACGTAGCCTTGAAGACAAGATCCTTGCCGCTCTCAAGGGTAACGATATCAAGCTCCGGACGCGTCACCGGAACCAGTTCCTGCTCCTTCAATGCATCGTTGAATGCCTTCGGATAGATAAGGTCAAACGCCTCGTCCAGAATGTATTCCTTGCCGACATGATTCTCTACAATCTTCTTGGGAGCCTTCCCCTTGCGAAAACCGGGGATATTCACGCGGTTAGCGATGCGCTTGCATGCGCGATCCTGCGCCTTCGTGAGCTCTTCCGCTTCTACTTCGATCGTGAGAACAACCTTCTGATTTTCTATCTTTTCTGCCGAAACCTTCATTGTCTGCAATTCCTCCTGTTTTATCTCTTGCCATACAAAGTTCATCATACCACAAAACACAGCGAAGCACAAGGGCTTCGCTGTGTTTCTGATGTTTATTTCTGCACAATCGCATCCATGCGTTTGATGGGGACTGTGAGATCCATATGGCCGGCAAGCGTTTCAACGGCCTGCCCGTCGATGAGGATCTGCACTTCTTTTACTTCCGGGAATTCCGTCAACGTATTCACTACCGAGCCGACCAGCATCTCCTCGCCAGTGGAGCCCCCTACGAAATGTTTTATGAGATCGCCGGAAAAATCCACTCTGGCAACGCCGTCCTGCACCTTTACGCTTCTCAGTTTCGCCTGGCGCGGAAGGATGGTGATCTGCCCCTTTTCCTTCGTCCCCTGCATGAGAGATTGAATCGCCGCGGTATATTTATCCGCATCATCCGTCAGGACGGCTTTGCGAGAAACAGCCACAAGCTTCGAACCATCGTCATTCGGGTAATATACTTTGACTGTCAGTTCCTTGGTCTCCTGCTTTTTCTGCAAAGCAACCGTACTGCTGCCGGATGAGGACACAGTAGAAGAAGATATCGAGGAAGATGCAGAGGCCGTGGATGATGAAGAAGATCCGGGATCCGGCTTCTCCCCTTGCGGATCGCAACCACCTGCCACAAGCGTTGCCGCCAGTGCCATCAGACAAAGAATATATTTTCTCGAGTTCATCTGCTTTTCATCTCCTATTGCCTGTCATTCCTTGAAATACCTGCCGATAGCCTTTGTTATGGCAGCAGCCAGTTTGTTCTGGTACGCATCATCATTCAGCAATGCTTCCTCCCGATAGTTCGTGATGAATCCAAGCTCTATCAGGGAAGCAGGAACCTTGGAATGCCTTATCACATAGAAATTGGCGGTTTTCACTCCACGGTTCGTGAGCCCGCCGGCTTTTTCCAATTCCTCGTTCAAAAGAGTCGCCAAGCGTTCTCCCCGATAGGAGCCATCATAATGGTAGGTTTCCATGCCGTTGGCAGCAGGATTCGAAAATGCATTGCAATGGATGCTCAGGAAGATTTCTGCCTCCGGCGCATAGAGCCCGACATTGACCCGCGCCTGGAGTTCCTGGCGGTCTGTCGCATTGATGCCGTAAACATCCCGATCCGTATCTCTTGTCATGATCACCCGTGCACCGGAATTCTGGAGGAGTGACTGGACTTTCTTTGTCACTGCCAAAGTGACGGCTTTCTCCGTCACCCCATGCGGGCCGACAGCCCCGCTGTCACTGCCTCCATGGCCGGCATCCAGCACAACGGCATGTCCCTGGAGCCCGTCGATTCTGCTGCTTTTTTTATCCGGCTGGGCAATTTCGATCACAAGACGGTAAGGTTTTTTCGTTTTTTTCTCGGCAGGCACAGTATAGACCTTGTAGAGATCCTCGCTGACCTTCATGGAGAAATCAATGGCCACCTGCGTGTGACGTGGCTCCAGCTCCCGAATCTTGAGGCTCTTTGCCAAACCGCTTTTCAGGGAGATACTCTCGTTGAGTTTTCCCGGCTCCGTATTCCAGAGATCGATGAGCAGTCTCTGGGGAATATACGGCTTCACACTTGCCTGGTAATCCAGATTGTCGCGATCCATGCCAATCTCAATGCGAAGGACATCCCGTCCATCCTGTTTGACCATATTCGTCTGAAAATAATTCAATTTATGCACCGGATTCCTTGCCGCAAAACCCGCCGAACTCAACAAACAGAGCAGCAATGCCACCAACGGCAACAATCGAAACAACCTACTTGCCAAAACAAACAACTCCCATCAAACACACTTCAATAAGGCTTCTCCTTTTATCATTGATGTAACAGAAATTTTCTTTTTCCTCACGTGCTCTCCCGCCTTGTTCTCTGATAGACCAGGACAAGGCGCACCACAAACAGGACAATCCAGATGGTGAACGTGACAAGATAAACCTTATCAATGATTGACATGGCATCAAAGTCAATCCCCATCAGAATCCATATCGCCATTCCAAGAATCAGGCCATCCATCACCTTGATGGATTTCAGGGTTTCCTTCATTCTGCCACCGCCTCCATGAGGATAATCTGCATAGGTTGTTCCTCGACGACGCGCTTCACAAAGGTATAGTCACGCTGGATATCCGCTCGTTTCAGGCGCGCAGCCAGGATTTCCGGGGCAGAGACATCCAGCCTCTGGAATGCCTCCGCCAGATAGTCCATGCCATTCTCCGTTGCCGGGTAGCCAAAAGCAATGTTGATGCATGCGAAAATGGACATCATCTTCTTTCTGGCCTCCTCGGAAACATCCCCCCGATGAGCAAACACGAGATTGGATATCTTTCCCTCCCCATTCACATGGATCACCATCGAGGCCGTCGGATCTATCTCGGCAATGTATGCCTCATAGTCTCCCTTGGTGCTGTGCGTGGAATAATCGGCAATGGGGTATTCAGAAACGCCGTTATATGCTTCCACAAAAGAATCCAATGTCATCGTGTCATGCAACTGCACCTTGGTTTCCTGCGCATGCGCCGTCACAGCAAACAAGCAGATTCCCATGAGCATCATGGAAAAAATCAAACGCATCCTTTTCATTCAGAACAACCTCTTTTCCTTCCAAGCACATAAACCATCTATGAATCACCTTCCATCATCATAGAGCGACCGGCTCCAGCCCAAAGCCTCGGCCTCAGCCATCGCGCTTTGCCGGATTTCTTCCCGGTAGTCCCGGATATCCTGCTGCGCAGCCCGGAGATCCGCTGTCTCGCAACAGTAGCTTGCCCCACGCATATTGTAATCGTCCACAAGCTGCATGAATTCTCTTACGGCAGATTCATTGCCATGATTGAGACATTCCTTCATAGCATCCATGCGGATTTCCTGCATGAAAATCCAACGCAGCTGATCCCGGTTCAAAATATGCCCGTTCCCGGACGGCGGCTTCGACACGGGAAACGGCAGACCGTAGGATTCTTGCCGATCCTGTTCTGTCATGCCGTGACGATTCCAAAGGTCAACCGCCCCTAGGGACAGCGGACGTACAATGAGGACAAAAACGGAAAGAAACACAGCCACCACCGTCCATTGATAGGCACGATTGCCTCCCACATGGGACACCAGGAACTCCGATGCCCATTGGCGGATCTTTTCCGCCTTCCCCTTCTTCGCCGCCATTCTCACGCCTACCACCATCCGCGCAAATCCACGCAAATTCAATCAAGCGCTCATATTATATCAAAGCTCTCCTGTTTTGCCAACCAAAAAGAAGGCTCCAAGCAAGAAAACTTGAAGCCTCTTTCTCTCCTTATGTTTTATCGGAAATTTTTTCCATTTCCTGGGCCGCGCCCAAAATGCCGATCACGGCATGCTCCAAGGTCAATCCCCCCTGCAAATAAACGTGATAGGGAGGACGCAAGGGTCCGTCAGCACTGAATTCTATGGATGCTCCCTGAACAAAAGTACCTGCCGCCATGATGACCTGGTCAGCATAGCCGGGCATATCCCATGCCTCCGGCGCAGCGAAGGAATCCACGGGGGAATACTTCTGTATGCCGCGGCAGAACGCCGTGAGCTTCTCCGCCGAACCCAGCTCTATGGCCTGGATGATGTCCCCTCGTTGTTCCTCCGGCAAAGGATTCGTCCGGTATCCCAGACGGGAAAAGAGGCCTGCGGCAAAAATTGCCCCCTTGATGGCCTGCGCCACCACATGCGGGGCAAGGAAAATCCCTTGGAACATCCAGCGGTTATTGGCAAGGCTGGCTCCCAGCTCATCCCCCATACCAGGAGCAGTCAGCCGATAAGATGCCAGCTCCACCAGATCCGTTCTTCCGACGATATAGCCGCCCGTCGGGGCGATGCCGCCGCCGGGGTTCTTGATGAGGGAACCTGCCATGAGATCCGCCCCTGCTTCCAGCGGCTCTTTCGTATCGACAAATTCCCCGTAGCAATTATCGACAAAGCAAACGCAGTCCGGCTTGACCCGCTTGACCTCTGCCACAATCTCCCCAATGTCGGAAACCGTAAGGGGCGGCCTCATGCTGTAGCCGCGGGAGCGCTGGATGAGCACGAGCTTCGTGGAAGGCTTCAGCACAGAGGAAATCCCCCCCATATCCACCCTGCCGTCCACCAGTGGAAGCTCATCATAAAGAATCCCGAACTCCTTCAGGGAGCCGGGGCTTGGGTTATCATAACCGATTACGGTCTGCATCGTATCGTAAGGCTTTCCCGTCAGCGACACAAGCTCATCCCCCGGCCGCAGAATGCCGAAAAGCGCCGTTGCAAGAGCATGCGTACCGGAAACGAACTGCGTGCGCACCAAGGCACGCTCCGCCCCAAAGATTTTGGCGTACAGCTCTTCGAGTTTCCCACGCCCGATATCGTCATAAGCGTAGCCGGAGGTTGTATTGAAATGAGCCTCCGATACTTTGCATTCCCTCATGGCATTGAGTACCTTCAGAGTATTTGCTTCGGCAACTTCATCCACTTTGCGGAAAAAAGGTGCGGATTCCTCCCATATCTGCTGTTTCAAATCCATTAAATCCTTCGAGAATTCCATCTAGCCCTGCTCCTTTATCCTATATTTCATGAATGCATCCTTCTTCGAATTGGGAAGGCAAACTTCCAGAAGCGTTCCCTGCTCTGTGTACTCCGTGGAACGAATCGCGTTCAGGTGATGGAGCGCTGTGACCATCCGCCCCTCGTGGAAGGGAACCAAAAGTGTCATGCATACCTGTCTATCCAAGAAAAATTCTTCCAAGCGCTTCTTCAGTCCATCCAGATTCCTTCCGTCACGCGCCGAGATGAAAATCCCGTCCCGATCGCGCAAAAGCTGCTCTTTCCGCTTTTCATCCTCGAGGCAGTCGGCTTTGTTGAATACATAGAGTGTCGGCTTTGCCTCTGCGTCCAGCTCTTTCAATACCTCAATAACAGAAGCGATCTGACGTTCCGCCTCTGCATTGCTGCAATCCACTACATGGAGGAGAAAGTCCGCCTCCTGCACATCCTCCAACGTGGCACGGAATGCCGTCACCAGCATATGGGGAAGCTTCTGGATAAATCCCACGGTGTCCGTCAGCAGGATCTCCTGTTTCTGCGGAAGGAAAAGATGGCGCGTTGTCGGGTCCAATGTGGCAAACAACTGATCTTCCACATAGACCTCCGACCCGGTCAGCGCATTCAGCAGCGTAGATTTCCCTGCATTCGTATACCCCACAAGAGCCGCCATCGGGATGCGGGATTCCCTGCGACGGGATCTATGCAATTTGCGCCTTTGGCGCATGCTTTCCATCTGTTCTTCAATGTCATGGATCCTGCTGTGAATGCGGCGGCGATCCACTTCCAATTTCGTCTCGCCCGGTCCTCGCGTGCCAATGCCTCCGCCCAAGCGGGAAAGCACAAGTCCCTGTCCGCCCAGGCGCGGCAATCGGTATTTCAGCTGCGCGAGCTCCACTTGGAGCTTGCCTTCCCGAGATCGTGCCCGTTGAGCAAAAATATCGAGAATCAATGCGGTCCTGTCAATGACCTTGATGCCCAATCCCTGTTCCAGATTGTTCTGTTGGGAAGGCGTGATTTCATCATCAAGAATCAGGAGATTGGCCTCCATGTTCTGCACTGCCATGCCGATTTCCTCTACCTTGCCCCTGCCAAGGAAAAAGGCAGTGTCAGGACGTTCCTTGCGCTGGGTAATCTGTCCAAGGACAATTGCGCCGGCGGTTTCTGCGAGTCGGGCCAGCTCCTCCATGGAAGCTTTTGCCGACCAAGACCCGCCAGACTCTATGCCCGCGAGGATCGCTCTTTCTTCCGTGATCCTCGTCTCTTTCATGGCATGACGTCCGAGTTTTTTGTTGATGACAGTGATAAGCCTGACCATATTGACGCTGTGAAGGACAGCCTCGCTTGCCGGGCCGAAACATTGCACCTCCGGCATCCCGTCCGGCTGCAATTCCCCGGAAAAGAACCCCATGCTGCCAACGATTTCCTTCCCGTCCCTGCCAATGGCGGCCATGACATCAAAGCGCATGTGCCGCAGGGAGGAAAGATCCGGATCGCTCAGGACAGTATCCCCGCTGGGATGCGTGTGGACACAGCGAGTGCCGGAGAGCCGATGCTCCGATCGTGCCTTAAACTCCGGAAGATCCACCGTGCCGGCATCCCCTACCGACACAACCGAGATCCTGCCCTGTCGATTGATGTAGACCGCCACTTCACGCCCCAGCGCCTCAGTGATATCCAGCATGCGCCGGTTCAGCTCATGGGTGGAAAGCTGGGATGCCGGAACAGATAGCTCATACAGTGCCTGAAGCTGCTCCAGAAGCGGCCTCTTTATGTTGCCGAGTTCCCCATGTACCTCCATGCTTCCTCACCCCTACGCACGATTGACAATATTGGAAATATGCTTCAATGTGATGGACAAGGTTCCATCCCCGTCGTTGTTGAATTCCACATACTCTGTATTGTCAAAATAATCCGTCGGGATGGTAAGCTCGATTCCCGTATCCGTCTTGAGCTTGTGCCTTCCCACTTTTTTCAATGTGGCTTCCTTGTCCATGTGAACCGGCTCGGAACATCCGGCTTCCTGGAGCTCTGCCTCGTAATCCGCCTGCATGGAGGGATTGTCCCTGAAAATCTGCTTCCCTGCTCCCTGCATATCCAATGTATCTGAATGCTCCATCTGCTCGGCAATATAGTTTTTGGCTGCGGCAGCTGCAGCAACTTCGTCCTGTCCGTAGGCACAGGCGATTTTCGCAGCAGCTTTTGTGATATGTTTCATCGCCTCTTTCTGGGAAGGCGCCCGGCTGCATTCCAGCAGAATCTCGGAAAATACGCAAACGCTGTTCCCATCCATGGTATAGCGTTTTCCCAGGAAAGAAATTTCCCCGCTCCCAACATCGACAAAAGCAAACTCATCCATTTTTTGGCCGGGATTCGGCATCATAGAAGCATGATGGACGATTTCATTGCGGAACCCGGTTTCTGTCTGGCTGGCCTGATGCGCATATACCATATGGCTGTTGCATTTGAGAAGAGCGAGTTTCCGTGCATCATCCACGCGCATATCGCAACAGATGAAATCTGCGGATGCCATCTCCTCGACATGCGCGTATGCATCTTCCAGTATATGGGCAAGCTCCTTGGAAAAAGAGATGAAATCCACCTCTCCCCGAACATAACGATCCATGGATTCCTTGAAAGAACTGTCCTCATAAAAGACACCGGGACATGCGTCCTGGCTTGCCAAGGATTTCTCGATATGCTTCAGGAGAAATGTCTCGACACTGTCAGACAGCTCAAGCTCTGCATCAGAGTATACAGCCTGCCCGGAATTGAAATCCAGGATATGAAGAACGGCCTTGTCAATTGCAATCACTTCGTTTCCTCCCCCGCCTTCCGGCGAATCTCCTGCAAATAGGGCAGCATATGGCATTCCAGGTTCGCTTCCAGTTCCGAAAGCTCATTGGAATCGAAAGAATATGTGACCACTGGGATGTTTCTGATACGTGCCTCCCCGAAAAATTCATCACGGAAGATATTATAATAGATTGTGAAATTGCTGGCAATGCCGAAATCCACATAATCGAAGACAATATACGACCCGTTGTTGATGCGGACAGGCTCCGACGGACGGATGAAAAGCCGGAAGCCCTCTGCCTCCGAAGGAAGATTCTTTCCATACTCCCATTCCATGACCCCCTTTTCCAGAAGCAGGCTCGTCACTGTCTTAGGGTTGAATTCCGCCAGGTCGCGAAGCATCGGCTCAAAATGCTGGTGCAAGAGCTTCTCGAATTCCCGGAAATTTCCCGTGACGAACTCGATATGGCAGAACTCGATGAGCCCGATCTGCACCCTTACCTTGTATTCCTTGGTCTCTTCATGGAAATAGACGGTAGCGCTGCGGTGCGTATCCTCGTTCGCATAACCATAAAGATCATAGATATCTCCCTCAACGCGCAGGATTTTCTGCAGATGGAACCCAAACCATTCCGAAGGCAGTTCCTCAAGGTATTTCCAAGCGGCAATCTCTTTCTCCACACGTTCTTTCGTTGCATCTTTCAAGCCATGGATCTCCCTTCCCAGTGACAATTTGAAAGGGCGTCGCTTCCGCAACGCCCGAAAACATCGGTTCCTTATTTTCCTGTCCGTCCCCTCTTGGTCATGGGGATGCCTTCTTTGCAAAGAGGACATTCCTCCGGGGCATACGTTTCCACATCCATGTGCAGGAGCGCAGTGCAGGGGATGTCCCCGAACTTCGCCTTTCCTCCGCTTCGATCCACGAGCATGCTGACGGCCACGGGAATCCCCCCATGCTCCTTCACTACGTCGATGACCTCCTGGATAGAGCCGCCCGTGGTCACGACATCCTCCACAATGAGCACACGCTCCCCTTCATGGAGGCTGAACCCGCGGCGGAAGGTCATTTTTCCGTTTTCCCGCTCCGTGAAGATGGCACGGGTGCCGAGAGCCTTGCCCGTCTCATGGGCGAGAAGCACCCCGCCCGTAACAGGCCCCACCACGGTCTCGATGTCCGCATCCTTGAACTTCTCCGCCATGGCCTCGCAAAGGCGCTGGGTGTATTCCGGATGCTGCAATACATTGAACTTCTCCACATAATGCGGGCTGTGAAGCCCGGAGGTCAGGAGAAAATGACCGTCCATGATAGCATTTGTCTTGATGAGCAAATCCTTGACTTCTTGTTCTGTCATTCAGGCGTCCTCCATTTCCTTTATCATCTTCTCTGCCGCTTCCCTTGGATGCTCCGCAGCGCGGATGGGGCGCCCCACCACCAGATGGGTTGCGCCGTTCCTGAGCGCTGCCGCAGGTGTCGCGATGCGATTTTGGTCATCCATGGATGCCCCTGCCGGTCGGATGCCAGGGGTCACGATGAGAAAATCCGCCCCGCATGCCTCCCGTATGGCGGCGGCTTCCTGCGGGGAAGCCACAACACCGTCCAGCCCTGCCTCCTTTGCCAGTCCGGCAAATCGCAGGACTTGATCCCCGATTTCCGACGTATGCCCCATCCTCCGCCATTCCTCCGGGCTGATGCTCGTGAGCACCGTGATGGCGATGAGCTTGGGGCATTCCATGCCCTGCTCTTCGGCGGCAGCATGGAGCGCCTCAGCGGATTTCTTCATCATGGCATAGCCGCCCCCGGCATGGACATTCAGGATGTCCGCCCCTAGCCCCATGAGGGAGCAGAGCCCTCCTGCCACGGTATTGGGAATATCGTGGAGCTTCAGATCGAGAAAGACCTTTTTCCCCTTTTCCTTCAGATAGGAAACCACAGGTGCCCCCACGCTGTAGAAAAGCTCCATGCCCACCTTGTAGTAGCTCACACTTTCCCCGAGCTCATCCACGAGAGATTTAGCATCTTCCATGGTATGCACGTCCAATGCAACAATCAACCGATCATCATGCACATCTTCCACCCCTTTCATCCACAGTTCACTTTGCCGACCAATTCGCGGATATTCGAAAGCTTCTTCTCCTGCAAGTAGCTTTCCAGTCCTTCGATGATCTCCATCGTCACATGGGGATTGACGAAATTCGCTGTCCCCACGGCCACGGCGGAAGCGCCTGCCAAGAAGAACTCCACGGCATCCTGCCAGGAAGAAATCCCCCCCATGCCGATGATAGGAACCTTGACTGCCTGCGCAACCTGCCAGACCATCCGAAGAGCCACGGGCTTCACGCAAGGACCGGAAAGCCCTCCCGTGATATTGCCAAGAGTCGGCCTCCATGTATGGATGTCAATCTCCATGCCCATGAGGGTGTTGATGAGGGAAATCGCATCCGCGCCCGCATCTTCCACAGCCCTTGCCATGAGGACAATATCCGTGACATTTGGGGAAAGCTTCAGGATTACGGGTTTCTTCGTCCATTTCTTCGCCGCTCGCACCACAGCGGCAGCCGCCTTGGGATCCGTGCCGAAGACAATGCCCCCGTCCTTCACATTGGGACAGGACACATTGAGCTCGATAGCCGCCACACCGGGAACATCCAGCATTTCGGCAAGGAGGCCGTACTCCTCTACCGTCGTACCCGAGATATTCACGATGACATTCATCCGGTACTTGGCAAGGCGCGGCAGGGTCTCCCGCAGGAAAACCTCTACCCCC
Organism: uncultured Veillonellaceae bacterium; assembly: GCA_902773295.1. GTDB lineage: Bacteria > Bacillota > Negativicutes > Selenomonadales > Selenomonadaceae > UBA3796. The sequence continues at coordinate 19,670 of CACYDT010000058.1, forward strand.
GGATTCTCCAATCCAATGCAGTTGAGCATACCGGACGGCGTTTCCGCAATGCGCACGCCGTCATTCCCGCGCCTGGGCTTCCAGGTGGTTCCCTTGACCATGACACCGCCCAAAAGGGAGAGATCCACGAAATCGGCAAATTCCTCGCCGAAGCCGAAGGTTCCCGATGCCGTAAGAACAGGCGTGTTCATGGGAATGCCCATAAGCTCGGTTTTCAGCAGATTGCCGCTCATAAGAACACCTCCTCCGCCCAGAACACGGGACCGTCCTTGCAGACCTTCTTCCTCATTCCACCCGCTGTGTCGATAGAACAGGACAAGCATGCGCCAAGGCCGCAAGCCATGCGCTTTTCCAGAGAAACCTGGCAGGGAACTCCTGCTGCCTTGGAAAGCTCCGCAGTCTTTTGCATCATGATGTCCGGGCCGCAGGCCATGACGGCATCATAGTTCTTCGTCTCCAGAAGCTCCGGAAGCAGGGACACAGCAAAACCTTTCGTTCCCATGGAACCGTCATCTGTCGTAACATAGATTTCCCGCGCATAAAGCTCAAACAGCTTCGTCCAGAACATTTCCGAAGCATGTTTGCCTCCCATGAGGACATCCGCTTTCTTCCCCATGGACTTCGCATAGAAAAGCAGCGGGGAAAGTCCCATGCCTCCTCCGACAATCAGAGGACGTTCCACATCCATGCAAAACCCCTTCCCCAAAGGGCCCAGAACATTCACCCTTTCCCCCGGGCGAAGGCAGGAAAAAGCTGCAGTTCCCCTGCCCAATACCCGATACATAAACGTGAGCGTTCCCTTCCCCGCATCCGCATCTGCAATGCCGAAGGGACGGCGCAGGAAAATCTCTCCCCCCAGGAGCCTCATCTGGACAAAATTGCCCGGCTGGGCCACTTCGGCGATTTCCGGGCAGTGCACCGTCATACGATACACGGCCTCTGCCATCCGTTCCTGCCCCAGAATCTCTGCATCCAAGGAAAACTTAGGCAAGACCATCACCACCGCCCACATAATCCTGAATTGCCAGGGAATAAACCAAACGGCGCTCCCGCATGAAAGAAAGCACCCGGAGAACCTCCCATGCCGTGTCCAGGGAAGTCAGGCAGGCAATGCCATGCTCCACTGTGGCGCGGCGGATCTTGAACCCGTCCTTGGCGGAATGCCTTCCCTGAGTGAGCGTATTGATGACCATGTGGATTTTCCCTGTCTTGATCATCTGGATAATGTCCGTGCTGCGCTCATGCACTTTTCCCACCACATCGGCATCGATGCCCATGGACTGGATCGCCTTGGCCGTGCCGCTCGTAGCGACAAGGCGGAAACCCAGCTCAGCAAAAGCCTTGGCAAGCTGCTTCATCTCCTCCTTGTCCTTGTCCGCAACGGTGAAAAGGATGCACCCATGCGTGGGCACATTCGTGCCGGAACCGACAATCGCCTTGTAAAGCGCCCTTGCGTAGTGATAGTCGATGCCCATGACCTCGCCCGTGGATTTCATCTCCGGCCCAAGGGCAATGTCCACATCCTGCATCTTCGCGAAGGAGAATACAGGAGCCTTTACCGCCACATAGGGTTTCGGCGGCACAAGCCCGGAATGATAGCCCATTTCCCTGAGCGTGCTGCCGAGAGCAACGCGGGTCGCCACGTTAACCATCTTCACATCCGTGACCTTGGAGAGGAAAGGAACCGTACGGGAGGAACGCGGATTGACTTCGATGATGAACACCTCATCATTTGCCACGACAAACTGGATATTGAGAAGCCCCTTGACATGGAGGGCAAGCGCCAGGCGCTTGGTATAGTCAATGATGGTGAAGATGATCTTCGAGGAAAGCGTCTGGGGCGGATAAACGGCAATGCTGTCGCCGGAATGGACACCGGCGCGCTCCACATGCTCCATGATGCCCGGAATCACCACATCCACGCCATCGGAAATGCCATCCACTTCCACTTCGGTTCCCTGCATGTAGCGGTCCACCAGAACGGGATGGTCAGGCGTGACCTTGACGGCGCGGCTCATATAGTCCCGAAGCTCGTCCTCGTTGTAGACAATCTCCATAGCCCTGCCGCCCAAGACATAGGAAGGACGCACCATGACGGGATAGCCGATGTCCGATGCCCCATGGATAGCATCCTCAAGATTCGTGACACTGATTCCTCTGGGACGCGGGATTTTCGTCTGGGTCAGCACTTCGTCGAAGCGTTCCCTGTCCTCTGCCCTGTCGATATCGTCCACGGACGTCCCAAAGACCCTGACCCCTGCTTTCTGCAAGGATTCCGCAAGATTGATGGCCGTCTGCCCGCCGAACTGCACGATAACCCCTTCGGGCTTTTCCTTGTCGATGATATTGAGGACATCCTCCGTCGTCAATGGCTCGAAATACAGCCGGTCGGAAATATCGAAATCCGTAGAAACCGTCTCGGGATTGTTGTTGATGATGATGGCCTCGATGCCCATCTCCCTGAGCGCCCAGACAGAATGGACGGAGCAATAGTCGAATTCCACCCCCTGGCCGATGCGGATGGGGCCGGAACCGAGAACCACCACCTTTCGGGCATGGGAGGTCTTCACCTCATCCTCCTGAGCATGGAAGGTGGAATAGTAATAAGGCGTTGCCGCCTCAAACTCTGCGGCGCAGGTGTCTACCATCTTGTAGCAGGGCAGGATATCCAGGGTCTTCCGGAGCGTGCGGATTTCATCGGCTGTCTTTCCGGAAAGCTCGGCAATGGAGCGGTCGGCAAGCCCCACGTCCTTAGCTGCCCGCAGGAGCTTCGGAGTCAGTTCCTCCTTCCCAATGCGAAGCTCGATGTCCGTGATGTTCTTGATTTTGCAGAGGAACCACTTGTCGATCTTCGTGATTTCGTGGATCTCGTCCACATCGGCAAGGCCACGGCGAAGTGCCTCGGCAATCACAAAAATGCGCTCGTCATTGATACGGGCAAGGTTTTTCTTCACCCGCTCATCATCCCATGCATCCATTTTCTCCATGTGCAGGCGATGGACACCGATTTCCAGGGAGCGCAATGCTTTGAGAATCGCTCCTTCAAAATTCCTGTCGATGGACATGACCTCTCCCGTGGCCTTCATCTGGGTGCCAAGAGTATGATCGGCATAGATGAACTTGTCGAAAGGCCAGCGGGGGAACTTCACAACACAGTAATCAAGAGCAGGCTCGAAGCAGGCCTTTGTCTTCTGCGTCACGGCATTCGTGATCTCATCGAGAGAATATCCGATGGCGATCTTCGCAGAAACCTTGGCAATGGGATAGCCTGTCGCCTTGGAAGCAAGAGCCGAGGAACGGCTCACGCGTGGATTGACCTCAATGACATAGTATTGATTGCTGTTCGGGTCAAGGGCATACTGGGCATTGCAGCCTCCCTCAATGCCGAGCTCGCGGATGATGCGAAGGCTCGCGCTGCGGAGCATCTGGTACTCATGGTCGGTAAGTGTCTGGGAAGGCGCCACGACAATGCTGTCCCCCGTATGGACACCCACGGGATCGAAATTCTCCATGTTGCAGACAGTGATACAATTATCATTGCCGTCCCGCATAACCTCGTACTCGATTTCCTTCCATCCCGCCACACTGCGCTCGATGAGGACCTGGCCAATCATGCTGTACTTGAGCCCCTTGATGACAATCTCGATGAGCTCTTCCTCATTCTCCGCAATGCCGCCGCCCGTGCCTCCCATGGTATAGGCAGGGCGCACGATAATGGGGTAGCCGATCTCATTGGCAAACGCCACAGCAGAGGGAACATCCTCCACGATAGTGCTCTCGGGAATCGGCTCCCCAAGTTTCTGCATGGTCTCTTTGAAAAGCTCCCTGTCCTCGGCCTTCTCGATGGCCTTTAGGGAAGTTCCCAAAAGCTCCACATGATATTTCTCCAGAATGCCCTTCTCCGCAAGCTGCACGGCGAGATTCAGCCCCGCCTGTCCTCCCAGTGTGGCCAGAAGCCCGTCGGGACGCTCCTTCGAAATAATCTCCTCCATGAATTCCACCGTCAGCGGCTCGATATAAACCCTATCGGCGATATGGGTATCCGTCATGATAGTGGCAGGATTGCTGTTCACCAGGACGACCTCAAGCCCCTCTTCCTTCAAGGCACGGCAGGCCTGGGAACCGGCGTAATCGAACTCCGCCGCCTGCCCGATGATAATGGGGCCGGAGCCTATCACGATAACTTTTTGCAGATTTTCCTTCTTCGGCACGGATTACTCCCCCTTCGTCAGCATTTCCCAGAATTCATCAAACAGGTACATATTGTCATCCGGCCCCGGTGATGCCTCCGGATGATACTGGACGGAGAAAATGGGAAGGCTGGTATGGCGCATGCCCTCCACCGTGCCATCATTGACAGAGATATGAGTGACTTCCAGCGGGAGGTCTGCCAAAGATCTCTCGTCTACGGCATAGCCGTGGTTCTGGGAGGAGATATGGACGCGCCCGGATTTCAGATTCTTCACGGGCTGATTGGAGCCGCGATGGCCGAACTTGAGTTTATAAGTATCCGCGCCAAACGCCAGTGCCAGGAGCTGATGTCCCAGGCAGATGCCAAACATCGGCTTCTTCCCGGCAAGTTTCCTGATTTCCTCCACAGCATCCATCACATCCTTCGGATCGCCGGGGCCGTTGGAGAGGAAAATCCCATCGGGATCCATTGCCAGGATTTCCTCTGCCTTTGTACGGGCCGGAACTACGGTGAGCCTGCACCCAAGCGCATGCAGGGAATTCAGGATATTCTGCTTCACACCGAAATCCATGCAGACCACATGGGGGGCATGTTCCCTCTCGGATTCCATGGTATAGATTTCCGGCGTCGTGACCTCCTGCACCACATCCTTCTTGATGGGAACGGCAAAGAGCTCGTCGATTTCCGTCTGTGCCGCATCATCCGGGACAAGGATGCCCTTCATCGTTCCGGCAGAGCGGATCTTCCTCGTCACGGCACGGGTATCCACACCATAGAGACAGGGGATTCCCTGTTTCGTGAGGAAGTCCGCAAGGGAAGTCTCGTAATGCCAGTTGCTGCCTTCCTCGCAGAGCTCTCCGATGATGAACCCGTTCACGAAGGACTTGCGGGACTGCATGAACACGTCCGCAATGCCGTAGTTCCCTATCATCGGATAAGTGAGCGTTACAATCTGGCGGCAATAGGAAGGATCCGTGAGGATTTCCTGATAGCCCGTCATTCCCGTATTGAAAACCACTTCGCCCGTGGCCTTGATATTGTTCAGCAAAGTTCCATGGAACTCGCTGCCATCTTCCAAAATCAGCTTGCCTTTCAAAATGACACCTCCGCTTTATTCCACAACTTTGCCATCCTTCATGACAACGTGTCCGTCCACAATGGTCATGACCGCCTTTCCCTTGAGCTTGCGCCCATCGAAAGGAGAATGGGTGCCTCTTGTGTAGAACCTCTTGGCATCCACCGTCCACTCCAGTTCCGTATCAATGACCGTCACATCTGCCGGCATGCCCGCCTCGATGCTCCCGGCAGGAAGAGAAAAAACCTTTGCCGGAGCATACGTCATTTTCTTAATCAGGAAGGGAAGCTCCACCTTGCCCGTATGATAAAGGTCGGTCAGGAGAACCCCCAAGGAAGTCTCCAGTCCCGGAAATCCGCTGGGCGCATAGATGTACTCCCGATCCTTCTCCTCCGGGGCATGAGGGGAATGATCGGTCACAATCATGTCGATGGTGCCATCCTCAAGCCCTTCCAGTACGGCTTCCACATCGGCTTTCGTGCGAAGGGGCGGATTGATTTTCGTCGAAGTGTCCGTGAAGTCCACGACATCCTCTGTCATCGTCAAATGCTGCGGCGTGACCTCCGCTGTGACCCTGACCCCTCGTTTTTTCGCCTGACGCACGATATCCACGGCGCGTCCGGAGCTGATATGCGCCACATGAACCCTTGCCCCTGCATACTCCGCCAGCATGATATCCCGCATGACGGCAATATCCTCCGCCACCGTCGGGCGCCCCTTCATGCCCAGCATAGCACTCCTGTGCCCTTCGTTCATCACGCCATCCTCCACGAGCGTCGTCTCCTCATCGTGATTGATGATGATTTTGTCAAATCCACGGAGATAATCCAGACCGTTCAGGAGAAGTTTCGCCGAGTCCACATAATGGCCGTCATCGGAAAAGGCAATGGCACCGGCCTCCGCCATATCACCCAATTCTGCCAGTTCCTCGCCCTTCTGTCCCTTGGAGAGGGCGCCGATGATCTCGATATGGACAACCCCTGCCTCTTTCGCTCTCTCCCGAAGGGAACGGACCAATGCGGCATTGTCCACCACAGGCTTCGTATTCGGCATGGTGGCAACCGTTGTATACCCGCCCGCAGCAGCGGCCCGGGAACCGGAAGAAAAATCCTCCTTTGCCTCCTGGCCGGGCTCCCGCAAATGTACATGCATATCGATGAATCCGGGCGTTACCACCTTACCGGACACATCAAAGACCTCTGCCCCGGTTCCGTTCAGATCCCTTCCAACTTCAGCAATCTTCCCATCCTCGATGAGAACATCCAGGCATTCGTCCATCCTGTTCTTCGGGTCGATCACCCTGCCATTCTTCAGCAAAATTCTCATTCCTGCCTGCCTCCCGTCAAAACCAAAGTGAAGAGCGCCATGCGGACTGCCACGCCGTTCTGTACTTCCTCCTGGATGGCGGAATTTCCGCCATAGGCAACTTCTGGGGAAATCTCCCATCCCTTGTTCATAGGGCCGGGATGCAGGACGAGAACATCCTTCTTCGCCAGCTGCAAACGCTTGGCGTTAAGACCAAAGATGCGTGCATATTCCCGCGTTGTGGGGAAGAGCCCTCCCTTCATGCGCTCCAACTGGATGCGAAGGACTTCGATGACATCGGCATTCTCAATGGCATCCTCCACCCTGTCATGAAGGATGACCCCCGGCTCTTCCGAGAGGAAGCGCGGCAGGAGCGTCCCCGGCCCTGCAATATGAAGTTCCATCCCCATCTTCCGCATCCCCTGGATATCCGAACGGGCCACGCGGCTGTGAAGCACATCCCCCAGGATGGCAACCTTCAATCCCTCCAGATGTCCCTTGTGCTGCTGGATGGTGAAAAGGTTCAGAAGCCCCTGGGAGGGATGTGCATGGGCGCCGTCCCCGGCGTTGAGAATCACAGGCTTCACCACCCGGGAAGCATAGGCCGCAGCTCCCTCTGCCTGATGGCGCATCACAATGGCATCCACGCCCATCGCTTCCACCGTATAAAGAGTGTCCCGAAGGCTCTCCCCCTTCACAATGCTGCTGGTTCCCGCCGTGATGTTCACTACGTCCGCCCCCAGGTACTTCCCTGCCAGCTCGAAGGATGTACGGGTACGGGTGCTCGGCTCGTAGAAGAGCGTCACAATGGACTTGCCGCGAAGAGCCGGAACCTTCTTGATATCGCGATGGATGATGTCCTTCATCCCCCTTGCCGTTTCCAGCACCAGCCGGATCTCCTCCGCCGAGAAATCCTCCAGGGCAAGGACATTCCTGCCTCTCAGGGAAATACTGTTTTTACCCAAGCCAACCACTCCTTACACATACAAAAAGAGCCTCCTCATGCGCAGGCACAAGAAAGCTCCACTTATCCCATAGAATATGAAAAGCGTACATTCTCAAAAGTTCCTTTCAGCCTCGCAGGACTGTGATTAAAGGCTATTCCAGTCTTCTCTTCTGATGCCTATCATACCACAAACCGGCCTGTCCGTCAACGGCAATCATCCATGCGTGATATGATAGGACAAGCTGCTCAATCCAACAGACAGATCCTCGTTCACAATATATATGCCATCCGGCACGCTCATCTTCACGGGAGCAAAGTTCCAGATTCCAAGGATCCCGGATTCTGCCAAGCAATCTGCTACCTCCTGAGCAAAAGCTGCAGGAACGGCAATGATGCCGATATGAATATCCCGTTCCCTAACAATGCGTCCAAGATCCTTTGCATCTTCTACTTTTACATGGTTTATCGTGGTTCCTATGACATGAGGATCCCGATCGAAGAGCGCCACCAGCCGAAAGCCCAATGCCACGAAGTTCTGATAATTCGCCAATGCAGATCCCAAATGACCAATGCCGATCACAGCCATATTCCAATGATGATCCAGCCCTAGGATTTCCCCAATGTTCCTCTTGAGCTCATTCACATAATAGCCAACGCCTTTCTTCCCAAACTGCCCGAAGGCTGCCAGATCCTTCCGGAGCTGTTCCGGAGTGATTCCCAAGCGCCCGCCCAGTTCATCAGAAGAAACAATATCAATCCCCTCGTCATGAATCGCCCGCAATGTGCGAAAATACAACGGCAATCTGTCAATGGTAGCATTGGATATACTGACCTGTCCCTTCATCCGGGGCACCTCCTGAATCATGAATCCTCTCTGTCCTCTATCGCCGCAGTCACGGCAGCCAATGCCGCCAGCATCCAAAGGAGCATGGATGTAGGAATATTGAACAGGAGATCGTCTGTTATTCCATTGACGGCAACGGAAATGAATGCAAGGCCGATCCCTAGGGACAAACCTTCACAAACGCGCCGATCTTCCCATGTCTTGACTTCCTGCCAATAATCGTCAAGCCCCTTGGAAGGTTCCGCCTCTGCTTCATCCTGCAGTTCTTCTATGTCGTCCTCCTCTGTCTCTTTTTCCGTTCCTTCTTCCTCTTTTTTCTCCGTTCCTTCTTCCGCTGCTTTCTCCCCTTCTTTCTTTTCCTTCTCTTGCTTTTCTTCGTTTTCTTGCTCTTCTTCGTTCTCTTCCTCGACCGTATCTTCCTTGACTGCACCTTCCTTTGGCGTATCTTCTTCCGTTTCCTCCTTTTCCTCTTCCTTCACTGCTTTTCTCTTCGCCCTGGAACGAACTTCCCCCAGAGAAATCACCTTTGCAGTTTTCTTTTCGGCTTCATTTGATTTCTTGGCTTCTTCCTTCGCAATATCTTCGTCTTCTGTCCCATCCTCGGCATCGTCCTCTTGTTTCAGCAGGGCTGGCCTTTCATGATTACCTGTTTCATTATGTTCCGTTGTATCGCTTTCCTCTTTCGTTTTATCTTCTTTGTCTTCTTCGTCTTCTTCTTTGTCTTCTTTTCCTTCTTCGGTTTCCGATTTCTTCCGCGCATCTGAATCTTCGATTCCTTCATGAAGGGGTGATGAAGCTTCGCTTTCTCTGGAATCACTGCCATCTTCCTGTGACGGCTCCCCGTTCTCCGTCTCTTTCTTCGATTCCGGAGCTTCTTCTGCAGAATCTCTGCCCGGCTTGTTCTCTGCTTCCACCGCAGCTTCCTTTTCTGCTTCTTTGGGCTTCTCGTTCCCCTGTGTGACAGCTGGTTCCGAACCGGCCTCTTCCTGCACCTTGGGAGTAACCGTTCCTGCATGAAGCAAGGACAGGAATCGATTGACGCCCCCCTCCTCCGGAACCATATCTTCCGTCTTCGCCTGTGACAAAAACTCCGAACGAAGACACATGGACATCGTACCGAAGAAATACCAGAAAAAAGCAATGGCACCGGCGATTCCGATTTCCGCCATATAATTCAAATAGATATTATGTGCATGGACAATTTTGATTGGCGCCCCCTGCATATAGAAATCGTATTCCGGGTAAACCATCCAGTAAGCGCCCCACCCGATTCCCAGGAACGGATGATCCTGTATCATCGCAACCGTAGCTTCCCAAAAGGCCAGCCTCATCTCCGCGGACGTATCCATTTTCGTAAAAACGGAAGAAATCCGTTCATACAGCGCCGGATCAGCCCAAAAAGCAATCCCAATGATGACAAGGCAGGCCAGAATGATGCGCCAATCCTTGAACAGTCCATAAAGCAGGAATACAAAAGCAACCGCCAGACAGGCGCCCCGCGCATAGGTCATCGCGAGACACGCTGCCACGACAATCATACCAAAAACGAGAACCGCCTGCTGTAACTTGCTGCCGCTCTTCATGAAAAATCCCAAAAGAATACATAATACTGCATCCAGATATCCTGCCAAAATATTGGGATTCTCCCACGTAGAAAACACCCGCTTTGTCAGATCCGGAAAAGCCTCGCCATCCACCCACTTCATATCGCTGATATCAATTCCAAAAACATACTGGTAAAAACCGTAAAGCAGTACAAAAACTGCCGATGCTCCCAAGGACAGGACAATTTTTTTCACCTGTTCCGCATTCGTCACATTCTGCCCAATCAACAGATAAGTAAAGACATATACCCCTACCAGATGATAGTAATTGTAAAAGCTGAATCCCTTGTCAGGCGACACCAGGACAGATGCCGCGCTGAGAACGACGAACAGGGCAATCGGCACATCATAGGGAAGATGGCGGAACTCTTTCTTTTTCTCCATGCGGAATTTCCAGACAGTCAGAAGGATGCCTGCCATCAATGCAACCGTGGCAAGGCTCGGCGACAGGGCAACAAAAAACGCCTCTGCCATCATCGCCCACTGCACCCATTTTTCCAACTGCTTTTGGCGCCTTTTCTGCCGCAGCATATCAATGCTCATAAATCCCCCCCCTTTCGGAGCAGTATATGCGCTCGAAGGCTTCCGATGAGATACAGGGAACCGGCAGCAACCAGAAGATAATTCCCTCCGGCCAATTCCATAGCCCGCTTCAATGCGTCCTCCATCCCTGCATATGCCTCCACATCATGCGACTGCCTTCTCGCCATGGCTGCCACATCCTCCACAGATGCAGCACGTTCCGAGAAAGGTTCCGTGACAATGACCACATCCTCCTCACGGATCAGCGTTTCCAGCATCTTCCCGATTTCCTTGTCCCGCAAAATGCCCAGAAGGAACACCCGGGGCTTTGCCGGAAAATACCGGTCCAGACTGCGGCGCAGGGATTCCATCCCCGCCGGGTTGTGGGCACCGTCCAGAAGAATCTCCTGGCTTCCTGCCTTCACGAGCTCGAACCGCCCCGGCCAGGAGACCACCCGGAGGGCCTTCCGGATGGTCTCCGGCGTGACGCGCCGATCCTGGTGATGCAGCACTACCGCCGCCATGAGGGCGATGGCGCTGTTCTGCACCTGGTGCTCCCCCAGAAGGGAAAGCTCGTACTCCTTCCCTACCCTCCCAATCAGGTGGGAGGTGAATTCCAGCTTTTGCATACGGGAATCGAACGCGAGAACCTTCGACTGAAAGTCCTCGCCTTCCACGAAAATATCCGCATGATGCAGTTCCGCCTCCCTGCGGATGATGCCCAAGGCGTCGCCCCCGGCTCCCGTGACCACCGGCACGCCTTCCTTGATGATTCCTGCTTTGTGATGGGCGATTCCTTCCAAGGTTCCCCCGCACTTATCCGCATGTTCAAAGGCCACATTCGTAATGACGGAAACTTCCGGACGGATGACATTCGTCGAATCCAAAAGCCCCCCCAAGCCAACTTCAATCACTGCGTATTCCACATGGCGCATGGCAAAATAGAGAAAAGCGACTGCCGTAAGGACTTCAAACTGTGTCGGGCACTCCGCGCCTTCTTCTTCCATTTGGTCCACATAAACCTTTACTTTGCCCAGGCAATCGGCAAACTCCTGCTCGCTGATCGGCTGGCCATCTACCTGTATGCGCTCCGTATAGCTCACAAGATGCGGTGATATATACAGTCCCGTGCGGATGGAGGAATTCCGAAGAATTCCCGCCACCATCGCACAGACAGACCCCTTTCCGTTCGTTCCCGTCACATGCACGGTCCGATAACGATTCTGTGGCTCCTCCAGCAGGGACAACAGCCTGCGGATTCGTTCCAGCCCAAGACGGATGCCAAAGACAGACAGGTTTTCCAGATAGGCAAGAGCCTCCTTGTAATCCATTTCCGCTCTCCTGTCAAATCCCCGCCAGATATTCCAAACGCTCTTCTACCGACTTTTTCTTTTCCTCATAACCGGCCAGTTTTTCCCTCTCGCTGGAAACCACATGCTCCGGCGCTTTAGAAAGGAACCCCGGATTCGAAAGCTTGGCGGACAGACGCCCAATCTCCTTTTCCAGTTTTTCGGCATCCTTCTTCAAGCGTGCAGTTTCCTTTTCCACATCGATGAGCCCTTTCAAAGGGAGATAGATTTCCACGCCGTTTGCAACTCCGGCCATGGCATTTTCCGGCTTCGTTGCATCCACCCCAAGGATTGTGACGGGTTCCGCCGACGCCAGGGAAACCAGATATCCCTCGTTCTCCGAGAACACCTGACGCAGGGATTCATCGGGAAGATGAAGAATGACCTCGCTCTTCTTGCCCGGAACTGCATTCACCTCGGTACGCATATTGCGGATGGTCTTGATGGTTTCCATGATAGCCGTCATCTGCTTCTCCGCTTCATCATCCAGTTTGGCTTCCTCACCTTCGGGCCATGCCGCAATCATGATGCTCTTTCCCTCGTGAGGCAGCTTCTGCCAGATTTCTTCCGTGATGAAAGGCATGAATGGATGCAAAAGGCGCAAGGTGTGCTCCAGCACATAACCAAGGACATACAGAGCTGTCTGGCGGGGACGCTCATTTTCCTTGTCATAGAGACGCGACTTCGTGAGCTCAATATACCAGTCGCAGAACTCGCTCCAGATAAATTCATAAATCATGCGGCCTGCCTCGCCCAGCTCGAACTTCTCCAGGTTCTCCGTAACCTCCCTGGCCGTCCTCGCATAACGGGAAAGAATCCAGCGATCCGCCAGAGTATAGTCCTCCTCCTTCGGTACAAAGCTCCGGTCAAACCCCTCCAGATTCATGAGCATGTAACGGGAGGCATTCCATATCTTGTTGGCAAAATTGCGGGCGGATTCCACACGCTCCCAATAGAAACGCATATCATTGCCCGGCGTGTTGCCCGTAATGAGCATGAAGCGCAGGGTATCCGCGCCGTACTTGTCCACCACTTCCACGGGGTCGATGCCGTTCCCAAGGGACTTGGACATCTTGCGTCCCTGGCTGTCCCGCACAAGACCGTGGATGAACACATGACGGAAGGGAATGTCCTTCCCGAACTCCAACCCCATCATGACCATGCGGGCCACCCAGAAGAAGATGATGTCATAGCCCGTG
>CACYDT010000059.1 GCA_902773295.1 uncultured Veillonellaceae bacterium
AGTACAGTCCTCGTAGGTTCGCTAAGTTCATTATAACATTGTTTTAAATAATTTTAAATAGTTTGATTATATTTATTTACTATACCGCCGTTGCGGGGGGAAAGCTAGTGAAACTTCCGCACCAACTCATTTACACGATCCCAGTCGGGTTTGGCCGCAGCTTCCTTGATCTCTTTATAGAGAGCCGCTTCCTTTTCCGGCAGGCGGTATTCATCCAGGGACTCCAACAGAAAGCGCAGGGAATCGTAGTCAAACGTCGCCGCCATATCCCCCATGGCTTCCATCGCCTCCGAAAGCTCGGCTTCCCCGATGAGGGGCTTATCCTCCCCCGTGTCCTCCACGGTCAGCAGGGGCGCCAGCTTCCTGCCGTAGGAAAGATAGAGATCCATGAGGGGACGATGATCCTGGCGGATCTCATCGATATAGCCTGCGTTCCCGGCATCCTCCAGCCGTCTTGCTTTCTCTGAAAGCTCTGCGGCACCGATGACCTTGGCTGTGGATTTCAGAGCATGGACCTTCGTCGTGTAATTTTTCCAGTCCTCCCCCCGGAAATATCCCTCGATTTCCCCGGCCGCCGAATCAATGGAATTCACAAAGAGCTCCAGCACATCGAGATAGGCGGTCTCACCGCCGCAATGCTCCACACCGGCACGAATATCCAGCCCCTCCACTTCAAAGATCCATCGGGGCAGAGAAACAGTATCTTCTGCCGCCGCTTCTTCCTCCTGTGAAGCCTCCCCACCGGCAAGGATCTTTTCTGCCGGCAGGTACCTTGCTATCATTTCCTCCAGCCTGATGCAATTGATCGGCTTGGTGAGATAGTCCCGGAATCCTGCGGCAATATATTGTTCCCGCGCTCCCCGGACAGCGTTGGCGGTCAGGGAAATGACGGGGGTTTCCCCGTTCTTGTTCCCCTCCAGCTCCTTCATGGCATGAAGCGTCTCGATGCCGTCCATGCCCGGCATCCTGTGGTCGAGGAAAATGATGTCATACTTCTTTTTCTTGACGGCCTTGAGGCACTCCGGCCCGCTCAGAGCCGTATCGATGCGGATATGTGTCTGCTTCAGGAGTCCCTTGACCACCGTGAGGTTCATCACCGTATCGTCCACCACAAGAATATCGGCATGGGGAGCGCTGAAGGACACATGATACTCCTTGCGGCTGGAAAGGGACTTGCGGTACGCCTCCTCGAAATCCCCGATGGGTTCCGGATTCATCACCTGCTGCTCGATCCAGAAGCTGAACGTAGAGCCTTTCCCGTAGACACTCTCGACCTTGAGCTCGGATCCCATCATTTCCAGAAGCTGGCAGGTGATGTTCATGCCCAGCCCCGTGCCCTCGATGTTCCGGTTGCGCTCTTCCTCAATGCGCTCAAAAGAGCAGAAGAGCTTTGCCATGTCCTCTTCCTTGATGCCGATGCCGGTATCGCTGACGCTGACATGCAGCGAAATGCGGTTCTCGCCAACAGCATAGTAGCCGACCTTCAGCGTGATGCTTCCTTCCTCCGTGTACTTGACGGCATTCGTCAGGAGATTGGTCACAATCTGCTGGATCCGTACTTCATCGCCAAACAGGGCATTCGGGATGGCCCGATTGACCTTCACATAAAATCCCAGCCCTTTCTTCTCCGCCCGCTTCTGGATTATGTTGACCAGGTCGTTCAGCAGAGAGCTGAACTGGTATTCCACCGGGAAGATTTCCATCTTGCCTGCCTCGATCTTCGAGAAATCCAGGACGTCATTGATGAGTTCCAACAGACTCCTGGCCGCATGCTGCAGGTTCTGGGCGTATTCCAGAATCGCCGGTTCCTTGGACTCCCGGAGGATCATCTCATCCATGCCCATGATGGCATTGATGGGAGTGCGGATCTCATGGGACATCCGCGACAGGAAGTCGCTCTTGGCCTGATTCGCGGAATCGGAAAGCGCCGTCTGGTGCTCGGAATGCTTGAGCTGCTGGGTCCGCATATTGTAGCAGACAAGCACGAAAAGCAGAGCCAGGACCACCAGGAAGACCATCTGCATCAGTGTATAGATATAGTCGATGCCCACCACCACGTCATCCCATTCCACATAGCCGGACAGGATGATATGATCCTTTTCGGAAATATAGTTGGAATGGAAGAAGAAGGCGTACAGTTCACCCGCAAACTCGTCTTCAAGATAGGAGGAATTGGTCTTGCCATGCGCCAGGCTCGGATGCTCCACCGCCTTCCATTCATCATTGAATTTCGGCATCTTTCCCTCTGTCATCCCGGGATACTGTCCCTCTGACAGCAGGAGCCAGTTATCATCAGGAGCGACAAGAACAAGCGTTCCTTTGCCGTTATAGCTCATCATTTTGTAAAAGGTCTGCACGGCATTGTCATCAAAAATCTCATAGAAAATGCAGTCTTCCCCTTCCAACTCAAAGGGAATCGCAAACACCATGCCGATGCCGCGAAGATAGTCAATGGCCTGTTGGCCCTGCCATACCCGCTCGATGGCCCGGAATGCCTTCTCCGGCAAAGGCCGGCCGACCACGGGAGAATTGTCGCGCCTGAGAATGCCGCGAAGCCTGCCGTCTCTGGTGCCGATGGTAGGAATTTCGATGGCAGCCGCAGCGGAAATCTCTTTTCGCCGCACCATCTCCGCCCGCGCCTGCAACTCGTCCAGCTTGTGCTGGAACCTTTCCCCCAGGGAATAGGCGATGCTCTGGCTCTGCTGAGCCACGGACTCCTTCAGGGAATCGATCAGCAGGACATCCATCTTATCATAAACAGCTGCGGCAAGAATGCTCAGGACAGCCGATAACACCAAAAACTCAACAGCTGCCCAGGCCATAAACTGATCAAACAGCCCCCTGCTCCTTGCTTTCTTTCCGTCCATGATGGCACCCTGTTCCTTCCGCCGCCTGCGGCACGACACAATCAACCCCTCAATATATCCATTCGACACAACAGAAAATTTTCCTTGTCGCAAAGCGCGATATCGTGGAATCATTTGCGAAAAAAAGAGCCGGCGCTATCATACGCCGGCTCTTTTCCGCACGGTACCTCAATCATCGCCTCTCAGGATACGAAGCAGGTCCAGCACTCGGATGTAGACCCAGATGATCGTGACAAGAAGCGAGAATGCACAGAACCACTCATATTCCTTGGAAAGTCCGCCCTGCACCGTCGCACGGATCTGCTCATAGTCCATGAACAGGCATGCCGTAGCAAGCAGGAGAATGGCGACACTGACAATAACGCCGATGATCCCGTGATCCAGGAAGGAAAAGCTCACGCCAAAGAAGAACTCCAGAACCAGCCTTCCAAGATAGCAGAAAAGAAGCCCGACCATCATGACGCTCACTGCGCTCATAAACCTGCTGTCCACCTTGATGATGCCCCTGCTGTACACAAAGGCCGCCGCAAAGGCAATCCCCATGGTCATGAGAACCGCATCGAGCACAATGCCCGGATAATACGCCTCGGACACCACCGTAATGCAGGCAAGAAACATCCCTTCCAGAATCGCATAGAGAGGCGACAATGTCCCGGCCCACGCCGGCTTCGCCGTAATCGCGATGCAGGCAATCAGCCCCATGATTCCCGTCACCATCGTCGTTATCGTGGTCGCATAACCGAAATACCATGTAGCGCCAAGGGATGCTGCCACGATGACGAGCAGGAAGAGCTCCTTCATAGCAATCCCTGAATAGCTCGCCACCTCACCGCTATACTCCCTCGACAACTCATCCAATTTGCTCAAGCCCGGATTTTCCATTTGATCCACTCCTAACTTTTTTCATTTCCGGCAAAACTCACGCGCGTTCCGCACGGCGCCTCACCGGAGAAGCTTCTTCAACCGCTGTTCTACGGACGGCGAGAACATCCCTTGTCCAAGCATTGCCCGAACGGTTTTCTTTACATCTTTCGGCATCTTCCGGATCTCCTTGTCGGAACACTGCCCGATCATCGATTCAATAGCGGACATCATACCGAACTCATCAATCCCATCCAAGTCGTCGAATTCTTCCAACCCAAACTCCGGAAAGTCCCCCACATCGGACATCAGGTCCTCCTCGATTTCGTCCAGTATATCCGTCCGCTCGCTGTCTTCCTTGTAGAGCCGGATGCCTGCCTGCTTGCAGAAATTCTCCAGAAAAAGATAGGCACGTTCCTCCCTGACATAGATGGCCGAAGGCACGGATCCTGCTTTCACCAGCGCCGTTGCGAAAGATGCCAGCAGTGCCTCCGCCCCATGGCACACCATCTCCATGACATCCGGCAGCACCGTGCCGCTTTTCGGATCCAGGGCAATGAGCACCACAGGAAAACTGCAAAGGCCGGACCCATCCTCCAGCTCCGTCAGAACCGGAAATAGGTACGTCTCGCAAATACGCTCCCCGCGCTTCTTCATGCGTTTGATTTTCCCCAGAAGAATCTCATTGGAAAGGGAGGGGCTTTCCATAACAATCTCATGCTGTTCCGGCAGCGGCTGCTTGCTCCAGCGGAACCCGTCTCCTGCCGGTTCCAGCAGGGGAATTTCCCGGTCAAAAGGCTCCCCGTATGTGAACCCAAGGTCTTCCGGGCTCTCCTCCTTGACCCGCTCCGCTATCGCAATCGCCGCTTTCAGCGCCAGGCACAGGATCTCTTCCTCCCGGGGGTCTTTCACATCAACAGGGGAATAATATGGCCGATACCTCAAAAAGCGCGGGAAGGCCATCCGCCCCCGAAAGGAAACACGCTTCCTCTTCCCGTAGCTCTTCGCTTCTTCCAGCGCCTCCGGGCTCAGCGCATCTTTCATTTCAAAGGAGCACTGCAGGCAATCCTGGGAAATCATGCATAAAAAAATCTCGGAATCCTGCATGTCCTCCGTTAGCTGGGAAAGCAGGCGGTAGGAGTCCAGCCCCTCTCTGCCGCAATAAACCCCCAGCGCAAGATGCTCCCCCATCATGCCCATGACAGAGCAGTAGCCAATCTCCCCATCCGCCAGTCTCACGCCGAACAGGGCATCGTCCGTCAAATCCTTCCAAAGCTTTGCTTTCCTGTACCGGACAGCCAAATCATATAACCTGTCTGATGCCATAGTCTATCCTCTCTATCCTCATCCAATCTTCACATCGTGGATGACCTTGTAGCCCTTTGCCTCGATCTTCGCCCGGATATCCTCCACGGAGGGGATATCGCCGCGAATGACGATCTCATAGCGCCCATCCGGCTGCTTGCAGGTCACAAGGCTGTCGATGGAAAGGCCGTTTTCCATGAAAATGCCGGAAATCTCGTTCACCACGCCCACTTTGTCATCCACTTCCACCGTGAGCCTCGTCTTGCCGTCCTGAAGCCCCATGACATCGACAAACGTCCTGAAAATATCCGTCTCCGTAATGATGCCTACCACAGCGCCAACGCTGGACACCACGGGAAGCGCGCCCACCCTCTCGTTGCACATGATAAGCGCCGCTTCTTCAATCGTGGCATCCTCCTGCACCGTGAGAACCTTCTTCTGCATGATTTCCCTGACGTTGATCTTGTCAAGGAGGGAGCGTATCTCATAGCGGGACAGCGTAGTCGCCGGCGACGGCGATACCCGCATGAGATCGCGGTCACTGAAGAACCCCACCAGCTTCCCGTCCTCCACGACAGGCAGGCGGCGGAAATGATGCTTCTTCATAAGAGAAGCGGCTTCATCCAATGTCGCCTCCGGCGTTACCGTGATGGGGTGCTTTGTCATCCTGTTCGCAACAAACATATCCATGCCTCCGTTCCAAAAGCTTCTGCCTTTCTGAATGCACATGCTCTTTCTATATATTATAACATTTTGACGTTTAGCACAACTACCCTAAAAATTTCGTCTCCCCCAGCTGTGACAGCAGGGCGTTCACCTCTTTCACGGAAAGCCCCTGCGCAATGGCGGAAATGATAACGGAATCCCACGGGTTCCTTGGGTAGAGCATGCTCTCTCCCGCATAGCGCAGGAGTTTCTGCGTCTCCTCCAGATCCAGTCCCATGGCCAGTGCGATAGGCAGAAGCTTCGTGCGCGACGGCTTCGGCTTCGAGCCCGCAAAGATATGGTAGCCATAGGCGCGCTCCAATCCTGCCGCCCGAATGACCTCCAGCTTTTTCAGATGCTTTTCCCGAAGAAGTTCCTCAAGGTACTCATGCAATGGCCGCACAAACTCCCCCTTGTTCCTTGCCAGGAACCCGCGGATATCCTCATCCTCCCTGAGCTCCGAAAAAAGCTCCCCGGTATCCTTTTCATGCATGCTTGTCTCATCCCCTGCCTTTCTGCTAAAATATACTAGAGACCGTTGAAATTTGCCGTAGGCAAAGCTTTTACGGTCTCTGCATATACCGTGGGCAGGTAAATTTTCCTGCTCACGA
>CACYDT010000060.1 GCA_902773295.1 uncultured Veillonellaceae bacterium
AGTACAGTCCTCGTAGGTTCGCTAAGTTCATTATAACATTGTTTTAAATAATTTTAAATAGTTTGATTATATTTATTTACTATACCGAAAATCAACAGGTTTTTCAAGGGAAAAAGGCACCGCAAAACGCGGTGCCCCCGAAAACCTCCCATCGGTTCAGAAACCTTGCCTCCCGAACGCCATCACTCCCCTCGCGATGGCCTTTCCAAGATCGCATCCATGCTCCATCAGGAGCCTCGCATCCTCCGGCTGGTCGATGAAAGCGAGTTCCGCCAGAACCGCCGGCATTGCCGTTGCCCGCAGCACGCAGAGATCCTTCCTCACCTTCACGCCCCGATTGGGAAAGGCCGCATCAAAGGAGGCCATGGTTTCCCAGACTTCTTTCTGGACAAGAGCCGCCAGGCGGGCGCCCGCGCTCCCCAAATCCCAGCAGAAGGTCTCCGCCCCCCTCGCCCTGCCGTCTGCGGCATTGCAATGGACAGAGACGAACACATCCGCCTCCCATGCATTCGCACGGGCCGTCACATTCGGCCCCGCCGATTCTCCCATGAGATTATGGCTCTGCAGGAGGCTCACCTCATGCCCTTCCAGCTCCAGGAAATTCGCCGCAAGGCTTCCCACCGTCATCGCGATATCGCATTCCCGGATCCCCAATGCCTCGTTGACGGCTCCCGGATCCGGATGCCCGCCCAGCGCATGTCCCGGATTGATGAATACTCTCATGCCAAGCACCTCCCATACAAATTCCCTTCCGACAAAAAATATTCCCGAAGCTTCCGAAGCGCCCTGCGTCTCGCTCCGTTCACCGTCTGGATGCGCACACAGAGAAGCTCCGCCGCCCGCTTCTGGGAAAATCCCTGCAAGAACGTCAGCTCGATAACGCTGCGCTCCCTCTCCGTGAGGCAGGAAAAAGCCTGTTCCAGATCCTCGGACTGCTCCCATGCCCCCATATCATCCCGGCTGTCCGCCACCATCTCCCAGGCAGGCAGGTCCTCCTCGCCCCTCTCGAAGGGCGAGAACTCATGCTGCCAATGCCGAAGCTCCTGACGGAAGAACTGGTGGACCGCCGCATAGACCATGCTCTTCGCATACGCCGCGAAATTCACGCCCCGCCCGGCATCATAGCCGCGCACGGCCCGGATGAACTCCGCAGTCGCTACGCCCAGAGCATCCTCCGCCACCGTCCTCACCTTTCCCATGTGGGCGGCCTTCTCCAAAAGCCCCCGATACTCACCGACAAGCACTGCCATCGCCTCCCTGTCTCCTGCCGCCGCAGCGGCAACCATCTTCCTTTCCGTCTCGATCTCCACGATCTCCCGCCTCCGGGGAGAAGCCGGCTTCCCATGTATTAGCGCTGATGATATCGTAACATGGGGGAAGACAAAGCGCACATGTGTTCATGGAATACATAGAAGGGGTTTTCCATGAGAAAAAGAGCAAACAGTATCGTTTTTTCGGCCCTACGGACACCGAATGCACAAAACAGGCACATCTTATCCATGGATTTTACGCATTATTCAGAATAACAGTGGGCAAAAACACGGGGCCTCCCTCCCGGAAAGCCCCGTGCTGCATGATGTATCTGTTATTCTTTCCACTCCTCGCCCGTCCTGTCAAGCGAACCGCTTGTATCCGCATACAGCAGGGATGTGCTGTCCTGGACGGAACCCGTTGTCCCCGGAGAAAGAACTGCCGTCTCCTTCTCCGCCCGGACGCTGTCCACGGCGGAATCCATGCTCCAGCTCGCCTCGCTCACATAGGAAACCTCCGACGGCTCCAGCAGATAGGCGCTGGAGGATGAAAGACTCGCGGTAGAGAAATCCTTGGAAACCCCGTAACGATCGCAGAATTTGATGGTTGTTCCATAAGCCCCTTTCAGGAGAACACTTCCCGAATCAAGGCTCATGAGGATGTCAGAGCCCTGCCTCGAAAAGCTATAGTTCACATGATAGAGGTCGATGATGTCCTTGTTGCTCTCGAAGCCCGTGATCGTATCGTTGCCGTCTCCCTCGCAGTACATGAACTTATCGACGCCCGTG
>CACYDT010000061.1 GCA_902773295.1 uncultured Veillonellaceae bacterium
AAAGTACAGTCCTCGTAGGTTCGCTAAGTTTATTATAGCATTGTTTTTAACATTTTTGAACTGTTTGATTATAGTTGTTTACTATATGACATATTCGATATCCTAAGGATTTTTCCTGCTATTCCCCATCAATTTTGTACGCTTTCAAGAAAAATCGTAACTATTCAGTAGTATCTGCGGTGTCTACTCCACAAAGTACACATTCCTCAGATTTGTTTGTCTGTTACGAACCTTGTACTTCGTTTTGTAGACAAATTCGGTGAATATCCACTGACAGGAAGAGCTACTGAATACTTACGAAAAAGAAAAATCATCATTAAGGAACTTTTGAAATCTTGCATATCCATTTCCTTTATGGTAAGATAGGCGCGTGGCAAAAGATGACATCACGCAGGACAGGCGCGAGTTATACTTTTCAGAAAAATACAGTTGCAAGGGATGACTTCTGCTTGGATCTGCTTGCAGACCGAGACAGAGAGCAGGACGTTGCGCTTATTTTCAGGATATGTATACGCCTTTCCGGAGTGTGCCGGACAGGCGTTTTTTGTTGCTTTTGCCTCGATTTGCTTCGTTCTTATGGTTCTGATGGAGGAGGTTTATCGTTTGCAAAGCATCATCAAAAAAATCGTAGACCACATGGCGCTTCTGGTGCTGGCTGTGGCGGTATTGGGCGCTGTGCGCCCGGAAACACTCACCTGGATTGGTCCGCACGTATCATGGATGCTGGGCATTGTGATGTTCGGCATGGGAATGACCCTGCGGGTAGAAGACTTCCAACGCGTACTGCGCCATCCCAGGGAAGTCAGCATCGGCGCAGCGGCACAGTTCATCATCATGCCGCTCGTGGCAATCGCCCTTGCAAAACTTTTCGGCTTGCCGCCGGAACTGGCCATCGGCGTTCTTTTGGTAGGAACCTGCCCGGGCGGAACAGCATCCAACGTCATTGCCTATCTGGCCAAAGGCGATGTTGCCCTGTCTGTATCGATGACAATGACAACGACGCTTCTTGCTCCCCTCATGACACCTTTTTTGACATGGATGCTGGCAGGTGCGTGGATTGAGGTTTCTTTTTCGGCCATGATGATTTCCATCGCACAGATGGTACTGGCTCCCGTATTGCTGGGACTCCTTGTGCATCGGTTTGCAGAGAGGACCGTCGAACGGGTTCTTCCCGTCATGCCCCTTGTTTCCGTTATATGCATCGTCCTTCTGGTGGGATGCGTGGTGGCACTTTCTGCCGGCAAATTGTGGGAGGTCGGTCCAAGCCTGGCCTGCATTGTCGTATTGCATAATCTCTTCGGACTGCTGCTGGGACATGGCGCGGCGAAACTGTTCCGAATGGATTCGCGGAAGGCGCGGACGGTATCCATTGAGGTGGGAATGCAGAATTCCGGCATGGCAGCCAGTCTTGCCGTCATGTATTTCCAACCGGAAGCAGCTCTTCCGGGCGCAATCTTCAGCGTATGGCATAACATTTCCGGCTCGCTTTTGGCAAATTATTTCACGCGCAAGGATGAACATTGCATGCCTCGCGTAGCAGAAAGCGGCAACTGAAGGATATCGGGAGGAAGGATTTCTATGAAAATCTTGCGTACGAGAAAAGAATTGCGGGAATTTTCCAGAGAGCAGAAAGAAGCCGGAAAAACCATCGGGCTGGTTCCGACTATGGGTGCCCTGCACGAAGGGCATCTTGCCTTGATGCGTGCGGCATGTGAAAAATGTGATGTAGTCATTGCCTCGGTGTTCGTCAATCCCGTGCAGTTCGGCCCCAATGAGGATTACGATAAGTATCCGCGCCGTTTCGCGGAAGACTGCCGCCTTCTGGAAGGAATCCCCGTAGATGCAGTGTTCCATCCCACCCCGGAAGAGATGTATCCGGAAGGCTACTGCACCTATGTCCAGGTAGATGGAAGCATTACGAACAAGCTTTGCGGCGCACAGCGTCCGGGACACTTCCGCGGCGTGGCAACCGTTGTGACGAAACTCATCAATCTCGCCCGGGCTGACGAGGCATTCTTCGGGCAGAAGGATGCACAGCAGGTAGTGGTCATCCGCCGCTTCGTGGAAGATCTGGATATCAACGTGCATATCCGGATGGTACCGATTGTCCGGGAAGAAAGCGGGCTGGCCCGCAGCTCACGCAATATGTACCTTTCTGCCGAGGAAAAGAAAGCAGCCTGTGTGCTTTCCGGAAGCCTCCGCGAGGCAAAAGAAGCCTTCGAGAAGGGCGAAACGGATGTGGATATCCTCAAGCGCCTTGTTTCCGAGCGGATAGAAGCAGAGCCTTTGGCATCCATTGATTATGTGGAGCTGTTCTCGTTTCCGGCGCTCCAGCCTATAAGGAAAGTCTCCGAAACGGCATTACTGGCGATTGCAGTAAAAATCGGGAAGACACGCCTGATTGACAATGTGATTCTGGAAGGGAGCCAAAAAGCATCATGATGCTGCAATTATTGAAAGGAAAGATCCATTGCGCCACAGTGACAGAGGCGAATCTCCAGTACATGGGAAGCATCACCATTGATGAGGAACTCATGGAACAAGCAGGCATTCTGCCGAATGAGCGGGTGCAGGTGGTGGACAACAACAACGGCGCCCGTCTGGAGACATACACCATCCCGGGTCCAAGAGGTTCCGGCGTTGTATGCCTGAACGGTGCGGCTGCCCGTTGCGTGCAGCCCGGGGATGTAGTCATTATCATGGCCTATGCCTTCTGCTCCGAGGAAGAGGCCAAAACCCATCGCCCTCTGGTGGTCATGGTAGATGAGCAGAACAAGATCCGTGAAGTCCGCCGTGTGGAATACCATGGGCAGACCTCATGATGGAATCACGCTCAAAACCTGGCAGGAAATAACGAAAAAACTCGACGCAAAGAGCTGCGTCGAGTTTTTTGATGATGTTTCGACGGATTCAGACAAGTATCTTCGATACAAGTGTTAATTTACTGCTATATCGGGGCGCAAGTCAGAATCCCACAAGAAAACGGACAGAGCCTTTTTTTCAATGAGCTGTATCAGCTCTTCGGAGAAGGTCATCTCCAATTTGTCCAACAAGAAGGACAATGCCCATTTCGCGTCACCCATAGGGGCATCAATGGTAGCTCCAACTGGTACCAACTCTCATATCCCCAAAGCCCGATACAAGCTATCATCCACAACACGCCTCTGTCGCCTCAGCACTGGGCTGTACCCTGTTTTGTCTCCAAAGAATCTCATATTGTATGCAGATACGAAAGCAACCTCGGCGGCGTTAGGAATCAACGGCTCTCCCTCGGCGTGGCTGTAATCGCGGTTGATATC
>CACYDT010000062.1 GCA_902773295.1 uncultured Veillonellaceae bacterium
AGCTCTGCTACGACTGCGGCTTCCCTTCCTTGTCATACGAAAAACTGTCTCGCTGTAGCGCACAGTTTCCGTTTTTCAACACGCCCTAGTGAGAAATATGGAGAAAGGGGATCGGGATATGTGGAGATTGGTTAGTGATAATTTCTTGAATGCCAGACGGATATTTCCTACCAAACAAAGGCATGTGGCAGATATGGTGAAAACCTGTCGGCAGGATGAAAATGTAAGAAAGGCAGTTGTTTTTGGCAGCAGTGTCACGGCGGCCTGCAATCCTTGGAGTGATATAGACATCTACTTCGAACTGGATAAAGAAAAACCGAATCTGCCCACTTATCCATCACATAAAGTGGTTTGGGACAAGTGGACGAATTTCTCAGTCTCACCAGAGTTGCTGAAGGAGATAGAGCAGAAGGGGGTTACCGTATATGAAAGATGATACGCTGCTGGATTTAGCCAAGAGCAATTTGTCATCGGCAAAGCTATTGTACCGTTTTAAGGACGATGATGAAATTCGTCTTAATACGGTAGGGTATCTTTTGCAGCAGGCGATAGAGCTGGCGTTGAAGCATCATTTGGAGACAAGCGGGGTTGAATATCCCAAAACGCATGATATCGACAGCTTGCTGGCTTTGTGCGAAGAAGATGAATTCCCTGAAATAGAACCATGGGCAGAGTCAATCACGGCGCTGGAGAGCAAGACCAGATATATCAAGAATTATCGGCTGGCGTTGCGGAAAGTTGACCAGATAATGCATCTGGCAGACAAGGTGATTGAAAAGATAGAAAAACTGCATGAGAAGGATAGCGAAGAAACAGACAGCTTTTCCCCTTAAACGTGATTTTGCCTCTGGCAAAACTTGAACAACTGCGTTATAATAAAACCACTTTTGTCAATCGGGTGATTTTATTATGAAGAAGATGATAATATCCTGCCTGGTGACAGCCATTCTTGTGACGGCGTTCTGGTGTACCATGGCAGGATATTTTATTGGGAACTATATCGTGCAGTTTGGTCTGGAACGGGGAGGGGAGGCAGACAATCCGAAGGCGCCGCCCAGGGCGTATGCCCTGCTCATGCCGCCGGAAAGCAGGCAGTTCTCGAAGCCGGATGCTAGGAGCGAGGTGTGGCAGATACGCTCGGATGACGGGCTTCTGCTGAGAGCTACGCGGTTCTACCCGGAGGAAGGAACGCATCGTTGGGTCATTGTTGTTCACGGTTACGGCTGCACTCAGCAGAATTCCTGGTATATCGCATCAACGTACCTGTCCCTTGGCTATAACGTGCTCACGCCGGATCTCCGTGCATCCGGGGATAGCGAAGGACAGTTCCTTACTATGGGCTATAAGGAGAGCGTGGATGTGGAGCATTGGGCCAAAGAGATTGCGAAGCGCGACCCGGAGTCACGGATTGCCTTTCACGGAGTTTCCATGGGGGCTGCTGCGGTGATGCTGGCTGCGGCTTCGGACAAACTGCCGTCGAATGTCGTTGCCTGTATCGAGGATTGCGGGTTCACGAGCGCATATCATCTGCTGGCGCTCCGGCTGGAGGATTCCTTCGGGCTCCCGGCCTTTCCTGCCATGAATCTTCTGGATTGGAGGTGCGAGCGGCTGGCCGACTTTTCTCTCCGGCATGCCGCTCCCATCAAGGTCATGGATCGCGTGAGGATGCCGATCCTGTTCATCCATGGGGAGAAGGATACATTGGTGCCGCCCTATATGGCGGATCTGCTGTATGAGGCTTGCCGGTCGCAGAACAAGGAGATCTTCCTTGCACCGGACTCCATTCATGGGGCGGCCAGCCAGACGGCACATGATGCGTACTACAAGAAGGTGACAGAATTCCTGGGGAAATATATGAGGTGATTCGCTATGCGCGCGGTAACGACAAGAGTCAGTGAGGCATCGGTTGCTATTGAAGGGAAAGAAACGGGAAGGATTGGCAGGGGATATCTTGTGCTTTTGGGCATCGGGCCCGGGGACACGGAGAAAGAGGCCATCCATCTGGCAGAGAAAATCTGCCATCTTCGGGTGTTCGGGGATGAGAACGGAAAGATGAACCTGAATCTCTCCCAAGTGGGAGGCGCGCTTCTCGTGGTTTCCCAGTTCACGCTGTATGCCGATCTGAAAAGCCGCCGCCCGGGATTTTCCCGTGCGGCAAAGCCTGAAGCGGCGATACCTCTCTATGAGAAATTCATGGAGGAATGCCGGCAGAGAGGCTTCCATGTGGAGCATGGGGAGTTCGGGGCAGATATGAAGGTCGCGTCCATCAACGACGGGCCTGTGACATTGATTTTTGACACAGATGAGGTATGAGGATGATGGAAGACAGTTTGCTGGATCAATATGCGAGGCTGGTGGTGGGGACGGGTGTCCATCTCCAGAGGGATCAGATGCTCGTCATCAATTCTCCCATCGAATGCGCGGAGTTTGCCAGGCGCATTGCGCGGGAGGCCTATGAGGAAGGCGCGCATGATGTGGCGATATCCTGGGGGGATGAGGAATTTTCCCGTTTGCGCTTCCTTAAGGCAAAACCGTCTGTTTTCGGGGAGTTTCCCGACTGGCGCCGCCGTTTTTACGAGGATTACGCGGAGCAGGGAGCGGCGATTGTTACGATTTCTGCGCGAAACCCGGAAATCTTCAAGGATGTGGAGCCGGAACGGCTGACCATGGAAAGCCAGGCGGCAGGCGCGGCTCTCATGGACTACCGTGCCAGGCTCATGAGCAACAAGAACACCTGGTGCGTGGTATCCGTCCCTACACGGGCTTGGGCGGGAAAGGTCTTCCCAGAGCTTTCCGCCGAGGCGGCCGTCGAGCGCCTGTGGCAGGAAATCTATGCCGCGGTGAGGATTGGGAAGGACGGGGATCCGGTGCAGGCATGGGAAGAGCATACGGCTTTTCTGGGCAGGGCGGCGGATTTCATGAACGGTCATGCCTTTCGTTCCCTTCATTACAGGAATTCCTTGGGCACGGATCTCATTGTCGAATTGCCGGAAGGACATATCTGGGCAGGGGGCGCAGAGTATTCCGATACGGGGGTGCGTTTTGTCGCGAACCTGCCCACGGAGGAAGTCTATACGCTTCCCAAGCGCGATGGCGTGAATGGGACCGTGGTCGCCACCAGGCCCCTGAATTTCCATGGCAATATCATTGAGGGATTCCGCCTGGTGTTCCGGGAGGGCAGAGTGGTGGATTACAGGGTCGAGAAGGGGCAGGAAATCCTGGGAGAGCTCTTGTCCACGGACGAAGGTTCCCGCTATCTGGGAGAGGTGGCTCTGGTTCCCTATGATTCCCCTATTTCACGGAGCGGCATCCTGTTCTACCATACGCTCTTTGATGAGAATGCCTCCTGCCATCTCGCCTTGGGGAAGGCATATCCCACTTGCATCGAAGGGGGCGCGGATATGCAGTCTGTGGAGCTCTTGCAGCATGGTGTCAACGATTCGCTCCTGCATGAAGATTTCATGATCGGTTCGCGGGATCTGTCCATTCTTGGCAGGACGAGGGACGGAAAAGAAGTGCCGGTGTTCGTGGATGGGAATTTTGCCTTTTGAAAGCCGGGGGAATGCGATGCGGGGGAATACGGTATTGCTTGTGAAGCGGATTCTGGCGGTTGCTTTTACGGGGATGTTCCTGCTTTCCTCGATGGCCATGGCAGCGGCGGGATCCGGGCATGTGGAAGCGGATGATTTCTCCTGCCGGGGAGTTTATCCGGGAGATTCCGAGGAGAAAATGCTGTCCGTCTTCGGGGAGCCGCTCTTTGATAAGCAGGTCGGTGTCTATGGGATTGCCGTGGTATATTATTCCTTTGACAAGGATGTGGAGATCGGTGTTTCCGTCCGCACGAAAAAGGTGGTCGATATCCGCATCGAGGACAGGAACTACCGGGCGCGGGAGGACGTGCGCTACGGGGCGACTCCCTATAAGATTCGGGCGACTTATGGTCCGGGGGAGCGCAAGAAGCTGGATGATGTGATGTATTATGTGTACGATCACCCGGAAAAGGCACATGAGCATCTGCTTTTGGCGACGGATTCCGAGGATGGGCATCTCACTTCCTTCCGCATCACATGCCTTCCCCTTACCGAAGAGGAAGCAGATGCGATTGCCGTGGAGGATGATGTTTCCAATGACCTTTCGGTGCTTCTGGCAGGCGAGAAGGAGATTGATACTTCTGCGATGCCCAAGCAGGAACCGGTGAAGATACGGGGGCTGGAGAGATGATGGCAGGAGGTGCGATTGTGGAAATTACGTATTTGCTCAACAGCGGTTTTCTTGTGAGGCTCGGAAGGACTCTTTTGGTGTTCGATGATTTTGAGGATTCCGTGCATGTGGTGGACAGGGCTGTAGAACAGGCGGATTTTGATGCCTTCTACATCTTTGTATCCCATGCTCATTTCGATCACTTCGATACGCATATCTGCAATTACGCAGATTGTGTGACAAAATATGTGTTCAGCAATGATGTGAAACATACGAGGAGGAGCCGGATATTCCCATCTGAGAAGATTGTTTATATGAAGCGCTATTCTGCCTGGCAGGATACGCATGTGTCGGTCAGGTCTTTTGATTCCACGGATGTGGGGACTTCGTTTCTTGTGGATGTCGGCGGGACGAGGGTTTTTCATGCGGGGGACTTCAATTGGTGGCACTGGACCGGGGAACCCGAAAAGGAGCGGCTTCTGGCCAGGAATGCCTTTCAGAAACAGATGAAGAAGCTGGAGGGACTGGAGGCAGAGGTGGCCTTTTTCCCGGTGGATGGCCGCATGGGGGATGCATGGGAGATGGGCGCGAAGGAATTCTGTGCCCGCACGGGGACGAAGGCGCTGGTCACTATGCACAATGTGGGATTCCCGGCATGGACCCCGTCCCCGGGCTTTTTTGGCGAAGGAAGGGAGATTCCCTATTGGACGCCGGTGCAGCCGGGAGAGCATCGTATTCTGGAAAAGGAGGGATTCCGGGAATGAAGAAACTGGTGTTTTTGGTATGCGCCATGCTGGTCACGGCTTTCCTGACAGGAGGATGCCTGGCGGCAGGATTTGGAGGAAGCAAAGGAGAGAAGAATATGGGAAATCGCGTAGCAGTTTTTGAGACAAATATGGGAACCTTTGAGATTGAGCTTTTTGAGGACAAGGCTCCTGCCACGACAAAGAATTTCATTGATCTTGCAGAAAAGGGATTCTATGATGGGGTGATTTTTCACCGGGTCATTGATGGCTTCATGATCCAGGGAGGAGATCCGGAAGGCACGGGAAGGGGCGGTCCCGGCTATACGATACCCGACGAGTTCCACAAGGATCTCCGGCATGACTCCGAGGGCATTCTCTCCATGGCGAACGCCGGCCCGAATACGGGCGGCTCCCAGTTCTTCATCACGCTGAATGCCACGCCGTGGCTGGACGGGCATCATGCGGTCTTCGGCAAGGTCGTGAAGGGCATGGATGTGGTGAAGAAAATCGGCAAAGTGGACACGGACTTCCAGGACCGTCCGCTCAAGGAAGTTGTCATGGAAAAGGTCACTATCAAGGCAGGAAAGTAATGCCGGCAGCCTATACCTATATCCTGGAATGCGCGGATGGCACGTTCTATACCGGCTGGACGACAGACCTTGCAAGGCGCGTGCAGGCGCATAATTCCGGGCAGGGCGCGAAATATACCCGTGGCCGCATTCCTGTGAGGCTGTGCTATTTCGAGACGTTCGATGACAAGACGGCAGCGCAGAGCAGGGAATGGCATATCAAGCGCCTTTCCCGTGAGGAGAAGCGGGCACTCATTGACAAAGCAGGGAAAGAACCGTATAATGTTTAGGGTATTTATACTAGAGAGCGTTAGATTTCCCGAAGGGAAAGCTCTTACGCTCTCTGCATATACCGCGGACTATTTGTAGCGAGACGAGAATTTCATTGCTCGCGAGTATACATAGAGGCACTTGCGTGCCTCTATCTTCACATTTGCAAAGGGGCGCAGCGATATGGCAGAGAAACGTGTAATGCTGACCGAGGACGGTTACAATAAACTGGTGGAAAAGCTGAATTACCTGAAAAGCGTGCGGCGCATTGAGATTGCCGAGCGTTTGAAGGCCGCCATTGCCCTCGGAGATCTCAGCGAGAACTCGGAATATGATGATGCGAAGAATGAGCAGGCCTTTCTCGAAGGCGAGATTATAGATCTTGAGACAAAGATCCGGAATTCCGATATCATCAAGAGCGGTGCGGGCGATATCGTTCAGATGGGCAGCAAGGTCACCTTGAAAGACATGGAATTGGACGAGGAAGAGACCTATATGATTGTCGGTTCCACGGAGGCAGACCCGGATGCCGCGAAGATTTCCAATGAGTCCCCTGTGGGCGCTGCCATTATTGGGCAGAAAGTGGGAAGTGTCGTGGAAGTCCATGCCCCTGCCGGCATTATCAAGTACCAGATTATGAAGATTGAAGGCTGACTATCAAGAAAGACAGGGGAAGTGTGTTCATGGCAGAAAAGAAGCAGGAGGCTCTTGCGGAAGATCTCACGGAGATGCTGAAGGTTCGCCGCGACAAGCTGGAGACGTATCGGGGCATGGGGATTGCACCTTTTGGGCATCGCTATGAGGTGACATACCATGCGCAGGATGTGCGGGATGAGTTTTCCGCTGTGGAGGATGAGGCGGAGCATGGGAATGTGCGCCTGGCAGGGCGTCTCATGGCAATCCGCGGGCATGGCAAGGCCAGCTTTGCGACGCTGAGTGACCGCAGCGGTTCCATACAGGTGTATTTCAAGCTGGATGTCCTGGGCGAGGAGAAATACTCCCGCTTCAGGATGCTGGATATCGGCGATATCATCGGCATTCAGGGCTGTGTGTTCAAAACCCGGCGAGGGGAGCTTACGGTCAAGATCGAGGATTTTGAACTGCTTTCGAAGTCCTTGCGCCCATTGCCCGAGAAGTTCCATGGTCTCAAGGATGTGGAGATCCGCTATCGGCAGAGGTATCTTGACCTCATCATGAATCCCGAGGTGAGGAAGACCTTCGAGGCGAGGAACAAGACCATCAAGGCCATCCGCCGCTATCTCGATGCCCATGAGTTCATGGAAGTGGCAACGCCGGTACTTTCCACCATTGCAGGGGGAGCTGCGGCGCGGCCTTTCGTGACCCATCACAATGCTCTGGATGTGGATCTCTATCTGCGCATTGCGACGGAACTGAACCTCAAGAGGCTTGTCGTCGGCGGCCTGGAGCGCGTCTACGAGATGGGGCGCGTCTTCCGCAATGAGGGCATGGATGTCCGCCATAACCCGGAGTTCACGTCGGTGGAAATCTATCAGGCCTATGCGGACTATACGGATCTCATGGATCTTACCGAGGAACTTGTGAAGGATGCAGCGCAGCAGGTATGCGGCACGACCGTCATCACTTATCAGGGAACACAAATCGACTTCGGGAAGACAAGGCGCATGAGCATGAATGATGCAGTGAAGGAGGCCACGGGCAAGGACTTCCTTTCCTGCCGGACCGTGGAGGAAGCCCGCGCCATGGCAGACGAAATCGGTGTTCCCTATGAGCAGCGCCATGGCATTGGCGGCATTCTGAACGCCGCCTTCGAGGAAAAGGTGGAGGAGAGCTTGATGCAGCCTGTTTTCATCACGGGGCATCCCACGGAGATTTCCCCTCTGGCGAAGCGGAATCCCGAGGATCCGCGCATCACGGATCGTTTTGAGTTCTTCGTCTATGGGCGCGAGCTTGCCAATGGCTTCACGGAGCTCAACGATCCCATCGACCAGGAAGGGCGGTTTGCGGAACAGCTTGCCCAGCGCGAGGCCGGGGACGAGGAAGCCCATGTCATGGACCGGGATTTCATCACGGCATTGGAGTACGGCCTTCCGCCGACAGGAGGGCTTGGCATCGGCGTTGACCGCCTCATCATGTTCCTGACGGACAGCCCGTCCATTCGCGATGTCCTGCTCTTCCCGACCATGAAGCCCATCGCAGAGTAATCTATTTCAGATTCCAATGACATTCGCAGATGAAAATCGTGCGGATGTCATTTATTCTTTAAGGGCTTCTGTTGCGGGACAATCATAGAGGGGGCGGATGCGTTTGGAAAACATACAGGAAGAACTGTTCCGGCTGCAGGACAAAGCATACCGAAGCTTTCAGAGCAAACTGATTCCAACGGTATCCGTAGATTCCGTGATCGGCGTAAGGACACCGGAACTGCGGAAGTATGCGAAAAAGATAGCGGAACAGAAATGCCTGCAGGAATTCCTGCAGGCGCTTCCGCATAAGTATTTCGATGAAAACCAGCTGCATGCCTTCCTGATCTCCGACATGAAGGATTTTGGCCGGTGCATGGAGGAAGTATGCCGATTCCTGCCTTTTATTGACAATTGGGCGACGTGTGACCAGATGTCGCCCAAGACGTTCAGGAAGCACCGCCCGGAACTGGCGGGATATATCCGGGAATGGATTGCTTCGGAGAAAACCTATGCCGTCAGGTTTGCCGTGAGAATGCTGATGGCGCATTTCCTGGAAGAGGATTTTGATATGGCCTATCCCGGGATGGTGGCAGGCATCCGCTCGGAAGAATATTATGTCAATATGATGATTGCCTGGTATTTCGCCACGGCACTGGCCAAGCAGTATGAGGCCGTGCTCCCGTTCCTGGAGGACAGGAGGCTGGATCGCTGGACGCATAACAAGACCATCCAAAAGACCGTGGAAAGCTATCGCATCACAGAGGAACAGAAGGCGTATCTGAAAACGCTGCGGAGAAAGGCCATGGAGGAGGCGCCCTAAACTCCGTGCGAAACAGTGACTACGGATTGTTTTTGGAATAGGGGCGCATCTATGTTATAATGGACGTAGGAACTGTTCATAAATAAGCGGAGGTGACAGGAATGCAGGCACAGAATAGACCCATGCCCGTAGGCATTGAAGATTTCAAGAAGCTCGTCACGGGCAATTATTATTTCATCGACAAGACAAGGTTCATCCGGGAGCTCATAGACACCCAGGGAGTGGTCACCCTGCTCACCCGTCCCCGCCGTTTTGGGAAGACACTGAGCCTTTCCATGCTGCAATATTTCTTTACACTGGAAAACGCTGAGGAAAACCGCAAGCTTTTTGCGGGACTGGACATAGAGCGGGCGGGAGAGAACTACATGAGCCAGCAGGGCACTCGCCCGGTGTTGTTCCTGACACTCAAGGAAATCCGGCGCCCTAGCCATGCTTCCATGCTGGCCATGCTTGCTTCCCTTTTGCAAGAAGTCTATGCAGGGTATCGTTGCATATTGGACAGCGATGCTATGGATGATCCGGCAGCAGAATATTTCCGGCGCATCCTGGCAGGAAAAGGTTCTGAGGAAGACATGGCCATTTCCCTGAAGCGGCTTATGGCATATTTGGAAAAATATTATGGCACCCAGCCTGTCCTCTTGCTGGACGAATACGATGCTCCCATCCTTTCTGCATGGGAAAATGGCTACTATCGGGAGTGTATCGACTTCATGCGGAGCTTCCTTGGCTCCGCCCTTAAGACGAATCCCTATCTAGGTTTTGCTGTTCTGACAGGTATCACGCGGATTTCCAAGGAGAGCATTTTCAGCGGGCTTAACAATCTGGATGTTTGCGGCGTATTGGCCAATCTTTATGCTGATGCCATGGGGTTCACCCAGGAAGAAGCCGCAAAACTCATGTCAGAATGTGGGATGGAGGATAAACAGACAGAACTGCAGCAATGGTATGACGGCTATCTCTTCGGCCAGACGGAACTATATAACCCATGGTCGGTCATAAACTTCGTTCAGCACGGATGCAAATTCCAGCGCTACTGGATCAATGTCTCCGGCAACAGCATCCTGCAAGTATTGCTTCGCTCCATTGACGAAAATCGCTACGAGGAACTGCAAGGCTTGCTCCGCTTTCGGGATTCATCCGTAGAAGCCTTGATAGACGAGGGCATCATCTACCCGGATATCGAGACGGACGAAAACGCTCTCTATATGATGCTTCTGACAACGGGTTACCTGAAGGCCATCGAAACCTGGCAGGATCGCCGGGGACGCTGGTGGTGCCGTCTGCAGATACCGAACCGCGAAGTGTTGCTGGCCTATGAGGACGAAGTCCTGGCCAAAGTGGCGGGTTCCGGCAACCGCGTCACACTTTTTGCCATGCTGAACGCCATGGCGGCCGGCAAAGCTGCGGTATTCCAAAAACACTTAGGCAAAATCCTCAAAGACATGGCCAGCTACCATGACACTGCCCAACCTGAGTCTTTTTATCATGGCCTGATGCTGGGGCTTACAGTCCTCATGGAAGGAGAGTACCGGGTAGAGTCAAACCGCGAGTCCGGCTACGGACGCTTCGACCTGGCTTTTTTCCCACTGAACCAAGGCACACCCGGCGTTATCCTGGAACTGAAAGCCGCCAAATCTGAGGAGGATTTGGCGGAAAAAGCCAAGGAAGCACTGGAGCAGATTGCAGAAAAAGAATACACGGCAGAGCTTTCCCGGCAAGGTGTGCGTGAGATATGGCGTTACGGCATTGCCTTCCATGGGAAGAAAATTTGCATGACAGGGATGTAATCACATTCGTTTTGGACATGACGGTCAGAGCAATGGGTAATGGTATTCCTGGCCATTGATGACCTTGAAGCAGGCGTAGATGGAACAGCAGAACCATATGATTCCCAGGGCGATAATGATGGGCCAAAAAAGTATGCCAACGATAAGGAAGGACAATCCTGCCACTATGGCAGAGATGACGCCATAGATTGCCTGGACCATCAATGCCTGCTTGGCATGGCCTGCAATGAAAGCATCCTTGTTGTCGTAGAACAGATAGAGCGCCAGGGGAACCAGGATATAGCCAACCCCAAAAAACAAGTAGCTGATATGGGCGGCCAGGGCCAATGCCTTTTGTTTTCCTTCAATGATCATAGAGATTCACCAAGTCCTTTCTTTTGAAGAAGTCAACAGGGAAATTATATCGTAAATGAGCGTTTTTTTCTATAGTTGATTTTTCAGATGATTTTCAGATGTTTTTGCCGGGGACGGCGGCTTTCCTTCAGGAATGGAGGGAGAAGTCTTCCGGGAAACGGACATTTCGTTTCCGGAAGGCCTGCGGTGTGCATTTGTTCCAGGCGCGGAAGGTCTTGCTGAAATGGCTGGGATTGGAGAAGCCGCAGTTCATGGCGATTTCCCAGATGGGCGACTCCGTATCGAGAAGCAGTTCCCCCGCTGCTTGTATGCGGTATTTCTGCAGGTAGTGCATGGGGGACATGTGCAGGATGGAATGGAAGCATCGCTGCACCTCCCTCTCGCTGATGCTTGCATGTGCGGCGAGCTGCTCCGTGGTGATGGGATCGGAAAAATGCGCGTGGATGTAGTCCAGCATCCTCTTTGCCCGTTCGGCTTGGGCGGTCACATCGCGGGACAGCCGGTCGGCTTTCTGGTTTGCGGCGGATAGGAGCAGGAGAGCGCGGGACAGATGGTATCGCACATCGTATTCAAACCCAAGGGGTTCCCTGCGGGAAATCTCATGGGCTTCTTTCAGGTGATCGAGGATGGCCTTTTCCCCGTCTTTTTCCGCATGCAGGAAGCAGCCGGGAAAACCCTCATCGGAGACAAGGGGATGCACGTATTTCTGGTCGTAGACGGTTCCCTTGCCGCCCGTGATGAGATCCATATCAAAAATGAGGCCGGTGATCCGGCAGTCCTCGCAGTTCCCGATATGTATCTGGTGCAGCACCTTGGAATTGCAGAAGAATCCCTCGCCCTCCTTCAGGAGGGCTCTTTTGTTCCCGTATTCCGTTACGGCCTGGCCCCTGGCGACATACATGAGTTCCAGTTCCTGATGCCAGTGCCATGGGATGCCGTCGAGCGCTCCATGGCGCCAGTCTGCGAAATAGGCGTTGCAGGGAAAGAGCGGGTTCTCGTACATGGAGGCTTTTTCCCTGCTGGAAGAAATCTCTATGACTTTCAGTTTTTGTATCATGACAATCTCCTTCTTGTCGCTTTTAGAACATTTCTTGTCGTACCTGTGAAAGACAGACCCTGTTCTTTTTAGTATACTATACGCAGATGGAAACAACAAGGGAAGAAATGAGAACCCGAAGGGGTACAGGATTATTGAAGGTTGTTTCTGTCGGAATCAGGCAATTATATATTTGGGCGTGCCGGTGGAGTTTTCCAACACGTCCCGGGCGGCCGCAGGCTGCAAAAAGATACAGGGGGTAATGATGATGGAAGCAGTAATGAGACATCCGGTTTTCAATAAGGGCGGTTTTCGCACGATGATATCCATGGATACGAAGTATCCTGTAAGCCTTGGCGAGCTTCTCGCTCACAGGGAAGAAACTCCTGAGGAAGCATATCGCTGGGGAATCCACAAGCTCCGGTTGGATACGTTTGCCGGGATGGTAGCTGCGCTTGCGTTGATGATTTGCCTTTGATCTGCCATGAGCTGCTGCAAGGATGGGCCCGGAAGAAAGCGGGGATGCGCTTTCTTCCGGGCTTTTTCTGATGGAGCGGGAGTTGTATTCACGGAAGGAAAAACGATTCTGTTTTCTGTCCGCAGAGATACCCGATGGTCATGTTGCCGTCAAAGTCCTATCTCTTTCCATGGAAAATTCTTTCGCCTTATGATAGAATAAAGGCAAAGGGAGTTTTTCAACATGCCCTAGTGTATTGTCTCGTTGAAATTTAGACATAATTGTTCCGTGGAACAGTCCCCTTTGGCTGCCGATGTTTCATCCAATTGGGGAT
>CACYDT010000063.1 GCA_902773295.1 uncultured Veillonellaceae bacterium
CCTATTTCCTTGCTATGGAAGAAGAATTCGCTGCCTATAAGGATATGTCGGATAAAGATATTTTCTATTCCGATTACAAGGAGTTTATGATTAATGGTATTTCTTACGGATGTGCCACAGTTGTTGCATTAACACCGGAAAAAAGGCACAATTTGGAGAAAAGGCTCGGCGATTGGGTGTTGAAAAATTACTCTACACAAAAAATGGATATGCTTTTCTTAAAAATCCACGACCTTGAAACATATGCAGCAACTATTTCCTGCTATGGTGACGGTGCTTTGGAATGCGCTACTGAAGCCTTCGGCAATGTCGAAGAAAACAAGATTGTCCTCGAGAGTAACCTTTCACGGAAAAAGGTAATCCGCCTCCTTCAGCCGCAAATAGAAAAATGGGCAAATATTCAAACCAGAAACAAAGCAGCATAACTCAAATTCACGTAAAAACACCGCCCTTTCGAGCGGTGTCCCATGCTTTGGTTTCGGCTTAGAATGTTCTTTCGTAGGAAAGCCCCATGCTCTGAAGTTCTGCCGTGAATTTCGCTCCCCGCGCAATCTCGTCGGCAGCTTTCAAAAGCTCCTCCGTTGTGGGGTTTCCCCCCATCCGGCTGACGCTGGCGCAGGCTTCGATGTCGATGCAGGCTTGGCGGTTTTCCCAGTCGGTCTTATCGAGGTTGTTGTTCTGGAAAATCTGGATGCTGATGTAATCCTCCCCCGTGCGCTTGTTGTTCCAGCCCAGCGAATTTTCCTCAATCTCGAATCCGTACTCGGCAGCCTTGCTCTCGATAATCTCGGCGATTTCCTTCTTGGTCATTTTCGTTTCCTCCGTTTCGTTGTCGCTGTGTTTTCCCTTTCGGTAGTCACATATTCCCGTACTATCGGAGAAATAGCAAGGCCATGTGTGGAAATAAATCGTGTATACAATCGCCTAAAATACCAATAATCCCCGACTCTCGTACACGCTTTCCCCATTCACATTCCCACACCGAATCGCCCGGTCAAGCCCCATGATGAGGGCAATCGCTCCGTCAATCTTCTCCGTGGATTTCGCCTTGTCTGCCTTGATGTTCCCGGCAGGGTCGGTGCGGATGAAGATGTTGTCCATGTTCCACCGCAAAACAGGATGCCCGCCGTGGGCGATTTTCTGCTCCAGCACCAGCTTCATCAATTCCTTGGTGGGTGGTGACATGGACGCAAATCCCTGCCCAAAGGGAACGACGGTGAAGCCCATGCCTTCGAGGTTCTGCACCATCTGCACCGCTCCCCAGCGGTCAAAAGCAATCTCTCGGATATTGAACCGTTCCCCAAGTCCCTCGATGTATTTTTCGATGAAGCCATAATGCACCACGTTCCCTTCCGTGGTCTGTAGAAAGCCTTGCCTCTGCCATAGGTCATAGGGAACATGGTCGCGGCGCACACGGAGGTCGATGTTGTCCTCTGGAATCCAAAACTGAGGAAGGATGGCGTATTTGTCATCGGCATCCATCGGTGGGAACACCAAGACAAACGCCGTGATGTCCGTGGTGGAGGATAAGTCCAAGCCGCCGTAGCAGACACGCCCTTCGAGGTCATCCTCATCAATCTTGAAGGCACAGGCATCCCACTTGTTCATCGGCATCCACCTTATGCTCTGCTTTACCCATTGATTCAGCCGAAGTTGCCGGAAAGAGTTCTCTTCGCCGGGATTCTGCTTGGCTGACTCGCAAGCCGCCTGTACTTTGTCGATACCTACGGTGATTCCGAGGGAGGGATTCGCTTTCTTCCAAACGGCGGGAGAAGTCCAATCCTCATCGGCACTCGCACCGTAGATGACCGGGTAGAATGTAGGGTCAAACTTCCGTCCCTCCAAAATGTCGAGAGCCTTCTGGTGCGTCTCGTAGCAGATGGATTGCGTATCCGTCCCGGCGGTCGTGATAAGGAAATACAGCGGCTGCATACGAGCGTCCCCGGAGCCTTTGGTCATGACATCGAAAAGTTTTCTGTTGGGCTGGGTATGGAGTTCATCGAACACCACGCCGTGTATATTGAATCCGTGCTTGGAGTAAGCCTCGGCGGACAAGACTTGGTAAAAGCTGTTGGTTGGCGCATACACCATCCGTTTTTGGGATGCGAGGATTTTCACCCGCTTATTGAGTGCCGGACACATCCGCACCATATCGGCGGCAACCTCGAAAACAATGCTGGCCTGTTGCCTGTCGGCGGCGCAGCCGTAAACCTCCGCTCGTTCCTCGCCGTCTCCGCAACAAAGGAGAAGGGCGACTGCTGCGGCAAGCTCACTATTATGAGTCGGAACGAAAGATTCTCCCGCTAAATAACAATGACTGGTGCTGTCCACTTGAATGCACTGCATTGGGATTTTCCCGGAGAGCGGCTCAATATTTGCCAGATAATGGAAGCCATCTGCCTCTCCAAAGGGCAGATCCCTGACAGCAGGTATTCGCACCCTACGTTCGGAGCGATATAGTTCTCCGGTGGTCATAATAGAATCCTCGCTAATACACTCCACATTCCAAAGATGCCGTTCTCCGGCTACAATGGAGGAGCCGTCACGGAAAGTCAGCCGATAGGCTTGCTCTGTATCGTCAACC
>CACYDT010000064.1 GCA_902773295.1 uncultured Veillonellaceae bacterium
ATTTCACACTACTCAAAAATCGCCTCAAACCCTCGTCGTTATTGTCTTCATGGCACTTGAGTAACATTTTTTTGAGAAGTTAAGGATATGTAAACGTACTCCCGCCTGCAGAGGCGGGAGTACGTTCGCAACAATCCATCAATCCAAGGATATGATTTTGTTTTTCAGCACGTAGACCAGCGCCTGCGTGCGGTCATTGACATTCAGCTTGCGGAAGATATTCGTCAGATGGTTCTTTACGGTCTTCTCGCTGACACAGAGAGCCTTGGCAATGTCCTGATTGCTGAAGCCCTTCGCAATGCAGGCCAGCACATCCATTTCCCTGGAAGTCAGCCGCTCGGACCGGCTCTCTTTCCAGATTTCCCTGGCTTTCTCATTGACATCATCCGTCTCGCTGATACCACCGAAGAGCCTCTCTGCCAGTTTGGGATAAACAAAGGCATTGCCCTCGTTCACCACATGGATGGCCCGGATGAGCACGGACGGCTCCACATCCTTCAGCAGGTATCCAAGCGCCCCGTTCTTCAGGAGTTCCAAGACATAATTATCGCTGTCATGGATGGTGAGAGCGATCACCTTCGTCTTGCATTTCGCCGCCTGAAGCTGCTTCGCCACTTCCAGTCCGTTGAGCCCCGGCATGTTGAGATCCAGCAGCAGGATATCCGGCTGCAGCACCAAGGTACGCGCAAGGGTCTCCTGTCCGTCCGATGCCTCGCCGACAACTTCCAGATCGTCCTCGAAATTAAGCACACGTTTGATGCCCTGGCGCAAGAGTGCATGGTCATCCGCAATCAATATCTTTATTGGCATATTTATTTTCCTCCCCCAACACAGCCTCTCCAGAGACTGCACAGGAACACTCCTGCTCACCCATACCGGCCCCCGGGAAACGATGTATCAATCCAGCACATGCGCTGTCAGAAAAATCATAATCTCAGACTCTGACTTGCTGTGCCGTACACTGCGAAAAAAAGCACCCAAAATGGGAAGATCCCCCAAAAACGGAATCTTGCTCAAACTCCGCGATTCTTCGCTGCCGATGAGACCGCCAATCACCATGGTCTCCCCATCCCGGAGCCGTACCGTCGTATCTGCGGAACGGTTCTGGAAGCGGTACGCTTTCATCTCCTCCACATAAATCGGGGAACTGACCTCCGTATGGACCCTCGCTGTGATATAGCCGTCCTCATTCACCTGCGGCGTATAGCGCAGGATGATCCCCGCGTCCTTGTATTCGATGGAATTCGTCACCGTGGAATTCGTCGTTGACACCTTGGGAACCGGCACGGAGCCGCCAATATTGATCACGGCCTCGCGCCCCTGGATTGTTGTGATATTCGGGCGCGACAGAATCTGTGCCTTTCCCTCCGTCACGAGAGCATGGATCTTCGCCTCATAATAGAACTCATAGGGATATCCTTCCGGCCCATGTCCGAACCTCAGGATTCCCGGAACAACGTCCCCCAGCCCCCGGCGATTCTTCCCGTCCCCCGTATCGGAACCGGGATATTGCGGCACGGAAGACCATGCCCATTCCACTCCGAGCTTCTTCGATGCATCCTTCTGGATGGAAACAACCTTTGCCTCCAGGGATACCTGTTTCGCCGGAACATCCAGCTTGCGCAGAAGAGCTTCTGCCTCCATGGCCTCTGTCGGTGTCCCAAAGAACACCAGCGTATTCGTCGCCCGATCCACAAGGATGCGACCCTCCGGCCCCTCTGCCGTCCGGGCTGTTTCCGATGCATCCCCTGCATTGACGTTACTAGGCATAATATTCTGCGCAGAATCGTTTTTTCCTGCCAGTCCCAAAGATAAATTCAACGCATTTTTCAGCTCCTCAGGATCCCCATAGCGCACAGGAAAAGAATGGATGCTCCGCATGCCTTCCTGGCTGGCCGCAGCCGTCACAACAAAGGTTCCTCCCACTTTCTGCAAAGC
The DNA here is from genome assembly GCA_902773295.1 of uncultured Veillonellaceae bacterium. Classification (GTDB taxonomy): domain Bacteria; phylum Bacillota; class Negativicutes; order Selenomonadales; family Selenomonadaceae; genus UBA3796. Next base: position 1,939 of record CACYDT010000064.1, read on the forward strand.
GAGATTCCTGGCTCCGGAAACGAAACGCAGGACGGCCTCCGGCTCCACATCCTTCAGGTTCAAGGTAACGGTTCCCTTCACGGAATCATCCAGCACCAAATTGAAATGCCCCATCCGTGCCGCTGACATAAGCACAGAACGCACATCGGCATCCACGGCCTGAAATGAAATCGGCGCAGCCTCTGTCTTCGGCAAGGGTCCCTCCACGGACACCATCGCTAAAATCCCTAAAGCTGCAATTCCTCCTCGCAGGCACTCCCTAAAACGCATCCAAATCCCTCCCATCCAATAAAAAATCCATCGCCCTCAAAGCCCCGGCATACGAAGCTCGCCACCGCCATGTTCATCGGAAAATCGAACGAAATCCTCTCCGATCTCCTGCACGACCCAATGGCCAAACGTCTCTCCTGCAACTGCATTCACGGTTTCCTTTCCATTGCTCAAAATGGCCAGCCGTCCTTCCTCTCCGGAAAGAATGCCCTTCAAGACCCATGCCGGCTCTTTTTCGCGCTTTTCTGCTTGCTGTACCGCAGGCGGCGTACTCACAGGAACCGTCAAAACTGCCGGAAGAGGAGGCTTGGATGGTTCCTCCGGCGGTTCCGTCTTCTCTTCCGGAAGCGCCAGCCCCGTTCCGCGATCCTCATGCATGAGGGAAAAGGGATTCCGCGTCTCTTTTCCTTCTGCCGCCAGCTTTGCTCCAAGGATGTTCCACTGCCCTTCTTCCCGGGGCTCCATCCGCCGGGCTCCATCCGATCTGCGTTCCTGCGGATTTCCCGCCTCCGCCGGAACGGGTGCCTCCTCGGGAACGCATACCACGCCGATTGCCAGGATCACCAGAGCTGCGGCAATTCCTGCCCATTTCTGTTTTTCGGATATCTTACTGCCTTCCAAGTTCCCACCCCCTCGACAACAAAGGCTCCGCCGATTGGGAAACCGCATCAGCGATTCCATAGGATCGACGGAGCCAACATTCATTTGCGCTGGATCACTTTCCTGCCTTGAGCGCTTGGAGCTTCGGACCCATGATGCGCTTGTATGCCTCGACGCCCGGCTGGTTGAAGGCATCGACATTCGCCAGCTCTCCCTCATAGGCCACGGACATGGCCAGCATGTAGAGAAGCTCGCCCAGATGGTACAACGTGAGTTCCGGAAGCGTGAAGCACGCATTGAAGCGATGATTCGAGGAAAGCGCATCCGCATTGGACTGGCGCGCAACCTCCAGGGCATCTCCCATCTTCACGCCGGAGATATCCGCCAGCTTCTTCGCCTCCGGGAACACATTCGGGATCGTGAAGTCATTTGCCCACTTCCCGATTTTGATGAACTGAACCACCTTGTCCAAGGTGCCTTCCTGATGCTGCTGGGTCTGGGAATGCATGTCCGTCGTACCGACAGCCACAAGCGGCGTGCGCCCATAGAGCACTTCCTTCCCATCCCTGTCCACCTGCTTGCCGAGGGATTCTGCCAAAAGCTGGATATACCACTCGGACACGGACTTGAGGTAATCGCCATAAGGCATCATGACCTCAATATGACGGCCATATTTCTTGGAAGCCACGAACTTCAACGCTGCATTGAGCATGGCCGGGTTCTCCCAGAGGTTTTCGTTCTGGCAGGCCTTGTCCATATCCTTTGCGCCATCCAGGAATGCCTGGATATCCATGCCGACGCAGGCCGCAAGGGTGAGCCCCACCTCGCAGAAAATCGAGAACCGCCCGCCCACACCATCGGGAACGGAATAGGTCGGCCATCCATTCTCCATGGCGAGCTTCTTGAGAAGGGTGGGCTTTTCCTCATTGGGATCCGTCACAGCCACAACCTCTGTCTCGATGTTCCCGCAGTTCCGGAGGGCATCGTAGAGAACCATGAAATTCGACATAGTATCCAGCGTGCCGCCGGACTTCGAGATGACCAAAAGGAGCACTTTTTCCTTGCGCTTCTTGTGGGACTCCACATAGCCTGCCGAACGCTTGAGGCAGTTGATGAGATCGGCCGTGCGGCGGGGATCGATGTTCTGCCCGCTGAAATAGATCTTGGGGAAACCTCCGCGCTCCTCATCGGACATGGAATTCCAGAAGTCGCCGCAATAGACATCAAAGAGCACCTTGTTCCCGAGATAGGAACCGCCGATGCCGAGGGAAACCACCGCATCCACGTTATTCCTCACATGGTCCGTAAGTTCCTTGAGATGGGCCATGGACTTGGGGGAATTGAGATGCCCCTCCTCCACGTAAGGAAGCTGGGAGAACAGAACCTTCTCCGGCTCCCCGTCCTTCGAAAGATGCGCCTTGATAAAGCCTTTCTCCCGCATGACTTTCATGGCCTCATGCGCCTCTTTCAAGGCTCCTTCATACTCTTTCAGATCGGCTTCCGTGACCTTGCCCTCGCCAAAGAGATTGTCATAATCAAAAGAAAAACCGGATTTCAATGTCAAACTCATAAACCAAAGCCCCTCCTTCATCACTTCCGGAATGGCAAGCCATTCCATCTCGTACCAAACGGCTCTTTTCCTTCCATGCTCTATTATACCACGTTCCCTGTTCCTTGTGAAGATTCTTTCGATTCAGATATGGTTGAAAACTCGCATATTCTACGAACGAATCAAACGCAAAAGCTCCTCCGTCTTTTCCTCCATGAGTTTCCTGTCATGGCGGGATTCCACGTTGAGGCGGAGTTCCGGCTCCGTACTGGATTTGCGCAAATTGAACCTCCAGTTCTCGAATTCTACGGAAATCCCATCGAGCTTCGACACAATCCCCATGGAGCCGTATCGCTCCTCGATCTTCCTGAACACGGCATCCGCGTCCTTCACCCGGCTGTTGAGTTCGCCGCTGGCAGGGTATCTCTCCTTCCTCTCCTTCATGAGTTCCGAGAGCGTCTGCCCGCCCGATTCCGACATGAGTTCCAGGATGAGCAGCCAGGGAATCATGCCGCTGTCGCAATAGGAAAAATCACGGAAATAATGATGGGAACTCAGTTCCCCGCCGTACACCGCATCCAGCTCCCGCATCTTGTCCTTGATGAAAGCATGGCCGCTCCTGCAGATCACGGCCTTTCCTCCCATTTTCTCCGCGATTTCCACAGTGTTCCATACCATCCTAGGATCGTAGACCACAGTCCCGCCCTTCTCCTTCCGCAGAAAGGCTTCCGCCAGGAATCCGACCATGTAATAGCCCTCGATGAAATCCCCGTTCTCATCAAAAAGAAAGCACCGATCAAAATCCCCGTCCCATGCCACCCCCACATCGGCTCCCGTCTCGCGGACAGCCCGGATAGTAGCCTCCCGGTTCTCCTGGCGCAAAGGGTTGGGCACTCCGTTCGGGAAATTTCCGTCCGGCTCATGATGTATCTTCACGATATCAAAGGGCAGATGCTTTTCCAACGCGTCAATGATGGGGCCTGCCGCCCCGTTTCCTGCATTTGCAACCACCTTGTAGGGCTTGAGTTTCCCGACATCTACATAGGACAGAATATGCTCTGCATACTCCTGCATGACATCTAGCGGTTCCACTTTGCCTGTGGGAGGCCTTGGAGCAAACTCCCCTTCCAAAACCGCCTTCTCGATATCCTTGAGTCCGGTATCCTCGGAAATCGGCCTTGCTCCCTCCTTCACGAACTTCATGCCGTTGTATTCCTTCGGGTTATGGCTTGCCGTCACCATGACCCCGCCATCCAGCCCGTAATGCACCGTCGTGAAATAGATCATCTCCGTGCCGCACTGCCCGATATCCACCACATCGCAGCCTGCCTCCCGCAGCCCCCTGACAAGCGCTTCCTGCATGGAAGGGCTGGAAAGGCGGATATCGCGCCCCACCACCGCCTTCCGGATTCCGAAAAGGCCGGGAAAGACGCGCCCCACCCGCCAGGCCAGTTCCTCATTGACATCCGTGGGATAAATTCCCCGAATGTCAAAGGGGCCGAACCCCTTCGCGCTGATCGCCATAAAAACACCCCCGTTTTGCATTCCATACCATAAGGATTCGTGACAAAACAGTGATTTCCTCTTGCGCACAGCAAAAAATCGGCATGGCTGAATTCCATCAGCCATGCCGATTGCATCCTGGTTACCAGTTCCTTATGCCAACATCGGCTTTACAGCCTCCGCCAGTTTGTCTTTCGCTGCCTGTGCCTCTGCGAGATCCTTGCCGAGAGTCGTGAAATACGTCTTGATCTTCGGCTCCGTGCCGGAAGGACGGATCACCACCGTGGAACCATCCTCCAGGGAATAGATCAGGACATTCGCCTTGGGCAGGCCGGTGGTCTCCGGCTTGTTGTAGTCCGTGGCCTTGACCACTTTCTTCCCGGCGAACTCCGCAGGAGGCTCCTTCCTGAGCTTCTCCATGATGCCTGCCATCTTATCCATGCCGGAAAGTCCCGGGAACTCGAAGGAATCCACCTTGTTGAGATACCTGCCGTACTGCTGGTAGATCTCCTCCAGATGCTGCTTGATGGAAGAACCGATGGAACGATAGTAAGCAGCCATCTCGCAGATCAGCATGGAGGCAATGACAGCATCCTTGTCGCGCACATAGGGGCCTGCCAAGTATCCGTAGCTCTCCTCGAAGCCAAAGATGAAGCGCTCCTCCTCGCCCTTTCCTTCCAACTGCAGGATCTGGTCGCCAATCCACTTGAAGCCCGTCAGGACCTGGCGAAGCTCCACGCCATAATGCTCCGCGACCTTCACGGCCAGCGGCGTGGACACGAGGGACATGACCGCAATGGGATCCTTTGGCATGGTGCCCTTCTCCTTGCGTCCCTGGCAGATGTAATCGAGAAGCAGGACGCCCATCTCATTGCCGGAAACCAGCTCATAGGAGCCATCGGGGCACTTCATGGCAATGCCCACGCGATCCGCATCGGGATCCGTCGCCAGCATGAGATCCGCTCCCACCTTCTTGGCAAGCTCCAACCCCTTTTCCAATGCCTCGAAAATCTCCGGGTTCGGATAGGAACAGGTCGTGAAATAGCCGTTCGGGTACTCCTGCTCCGGAACAATGGTGATGTCCGTAATGCCGATATCCTTGAGGACACGGGTGACCGGAACCAGGCCCGTGCCGTTGAGAGGCGAGTAGACCAGCTTGAGGCCAGCCGTCTTGCAGAGCCCCGGGCGGACCTGCCTCTTCTCGATGGCCTCATAGAAGGCATCCTTGCAGTCATCCCCCACGAACTTGATGAGACCCTTCTCCACGCCTTCGGCAAAACTCATGTACTTCGCGCCCGTGAGGACATCCGTCTTCTGGATGGCATCGTAGACCACCGCCGCCGCATCGTCCGTCATCTGGCAGCCATCCGGGCCGTAGGCTTTGTAGCCGTTGTACTTCGCAGGATTATGGGAAGCCGTCACCATGATGCCCGCATTGCACTTGTAGTAGCGCGTGGCAAAGGAAAGCGCCGGAACCGGCATGAGCTCATCATAGATACGGACATGGATGCCGTTCGCCGCCAGAACCCCTGCGGCATCCCGCGCAAACGTCCAGCCCTTCAGGCGGCTGTCGTAGCTGATGGCCACGGTCTGCGTCCCGCCCTGGGTCTTTACCCAGTCCGCTACGCCCTGGGTCGCCTGCCGAACCACCCAGATGTTCATGCGGTTCGTCCCTGCGCCGAGCGTCCCGCGCAATCCTGCCGTCCCAAACTTCAAGGCAACCGCGAACCGTTCCTTGATGGCCTCGTCATCCCCCTCGATGTCGAGAAGCTCCTTGTTGAGGTCGAAATCCACCAAATCCGTTTCGCGCCAACGCTTGTAGTCGTCCTGATACATGAAATCCCCACCCTTTCTCGATACAGGAATCGTCCTGTTTCTGATTGTTTCCATCGAATTACTTTAAGTGTACCGATTTTGGGGAAGGCTGTCAAGAAGGTTGTGCAAATTGTTTGACAAAAAAACTGCCCCTCCTCAAAGGAAGGGCAGAAGCGATTAGGCGATTCAGTGCATATCATCGTAGAAGGTATACCTTCCCTTCCCATGGGTCTTGCTGTAGTAGAGGGCCTCGTCGCTCCGCTTCAGCAACAGTTCCAGGGAAGTATCCTCATCCTCCGATATGGCAACGCCAATGCTCATGGAAAGGCCTCTCAGGCACTCGTCCATCAGGAAGAACTCCCTCGCGGCCTCTGTCAGGGCATCCAGCCGATCCTTCACGTCATTCACGGTGACCGCCCCGAGAATCGCTACCACGAACTCATCCCCGCCCAGCCGCGTGATGAAGTCCTTGGGGAACGTCCGCCGAAGAAGCTCCGCCACGCCCAGGAGGGCCGCATCCCCAGACTGATGTCCATAGGTATCGTTGAGCTGCTTGAAGCGGTCCAGGTCGATGAAGCAGACCGCCATTCCCTGGTTCGCACGGTTCTCCTCGACGTATTTGTAGAAATAGCGCCGGTTGGCAAGGCCCGTCAGAGCATCGGTCCGCGCCAGATGCAGGATCTTGGCATGGTCCTCCATCTCCTTGGTAACGTCACGGGCAACCCCGATGGTGCCGATCACCTCATCGTCTTCGCCATAGACCGGCGTCTTGAACACTTTCAGCTGGCAGATGCCCCGCTTGGAATGGCGGACTTCCTCCTCAAAATAGCAGGTGCGCCGGGCCTTGGCAACAATTTCCTCCGAATCAAGGCAGACCGCTTCCCCATGCTCCAATTCATCATCCAGGGTTCCCCAGATCTCGCTGTGATACTTCCCCGTGACACTCGCCCTCGATTTTCCGACAGCCTCGCAAAAGGCGGTGTTCACCTTGAGATGGCAGCCCGGAAGATCCTTGAACCAGATGAGGTCCGGCAGCATGTCAATCAGGGTGTCAAGGTACTGCTGGGTAAGCGCGGCATCCTTTTCCTTCTTGATGCTTGCCAGGAAATGGGTCATCTCGTAACGCAAGAGCACCTCGGTCAAAGGAAGGGGCCAGACCGCCTCAAAGAGGTCGAGCATCTTCGCCGACATCTCCTCCACATGCCTCGTGAAAAGGATAATCCTGGCCTTCTCCTCGAACTTTTCCCGGAGCTGCGCGGGACGCCAGCTCATATCATCATCGAGGAACACGATGGTCTCCCCCGGATATTTCGCGCCCTTCGGGACATCCTCCAGGCAATTGTAGATCTCCACCTCATGGGAAAATCTCTCCAGCGGCTTCCACCCCTTGATGATGGCAGCAGGCTCATCCTGCATGCCCACAAGGATGAAATTCAATTGACAGTGATACATGGACACCGGCACCTCCATGCAAAAAAATCAAGTTATCTATTCCGTAACATTATACCTCTAAGTCCTTCTGGTTTCCACTTAGGGCAGTTTCAGTAATCATTGGCAGTAGTCTAGCGCAAGCAACCCCTTTGCCCCTGTTATACCACCTTTGGGACAAATTGCAAG
>CACYDT010000065.1 GCA_902773295.1 uncultured Veillonellaceae bacterium
AAGTCAAGAACATATATTCTGATGATGTGATGCAATAATTTAACATTTTATAGCTTTTATCAATTTATCTTGAACTGTTAAAAGCCCTCATTACGACCCTCATCGCGGCCTTCCCTCCAAATGGTTTTTGCCTCATATTCTAATATCTGTCCTCCCATGACGGTCTTCACTCCCTCCTGCACTTTCTCGAAATGGCGGGCGATATGATCCACGACCCGCTTTGTCATGTCGATGATGGCCTGCCTTGCCAATGCATTTATCTCTCCCATTTCCTGGAGTTGTTCCAAGGTTCCCTGTATTTCGGCATACTCTGCCAGAAGAAGTTCCAGTTTCTCTGCATCCTGCTCATATTGCCGAAAGCGGCTTTCATGGGTGAAGATGTAGGTGTCGGCATGGCCTCGCCTCCCTTTGCCTCCATTCTACCATAGGGCGAAAGAATTTTCCATAAGATTACCCATTCCGGGCAAAATCACGACACTTTAGCGACGAGATCTACGCCACATAGCTCCTTCTAATTCTCGATTCCCCTGCGGGCAGGTATCCCCTGCCGGTAATAATGCTTGACCTCCCGCATGTCCGTCACGAGATCCGCGCATTCTATCAGCCAGGAAGGTGCTTTCCGCCCGGTACAGATTACCTCGGCACCGGAGAGGACTTTTTCCAGCAGGTTCTCCACCGATGCCCGGGATACGAGACCGAAAGCCAACGCCACATTGATCTCATCGAGAACCACCACATCGTATGCCCCCTCTGCTGCCGTTTCCGCAGCCTTCCGCAGTCCCGCTTCCATGAGGGCCATATAATCTTCCGGTGGCTTTCCCTTCGGGAACACCACTACATCTTCCCCCCATTCCTTCCGCTCCGTCTCCGAGAGCATTCCCTCCTCCGCAATAAAGAAAGGCTTCCCCGTTGTCTCCAGCAAAAGCTGCGGCGCAAATCCCTGAAGCACCTTCTGCTCACTGTAGGCAAGGCTCTTCATGAACTGCATGACATAGACTTTTTTCCCTGCGCCGAGTGCGCGGATTGCAAGGCCAATCGCCGCCGTGGTCTTGCCCTTCCCATTTCCCGTATATACCTGCAGCATGCCTATCCCTCCAACAAAAGGCGGCCAGTACCCTGGCCGCCTTTTCATGCCTCTACATAGAGCGCCTTCACCATGATATTGATTTCATGAACCACCATGCCTGTCATAAACTCCACAGCATTCCTGACCCTCTGCTGTGTCTGTGCAATCAATGTGGGAAGGTGGTTCCCATAGGACAGGGTAATCTCACAGGAAATTTTCAGTCCCTGATCCTCCTCGCCATTCCACAGATGCCTGACATGGATATGCCCGATCTTCTTCACAAATTCCTTTGCCTTCACCACATTTGCCACAATGGATTTGACCACGGAATCATCAATGACAAGCTTCCCATAATAGCTGAAAATCGGACGCACAATCGACTTCTCCCCCAATTTCCGCCGTCTGGTAGGCGAACGCTTGAAAAAAGACTGCAACGGGTCAATCAGATAGCCGGAAAAATGAGGCTTCAACTCGATGGTTGGAACCGGGATGATGTGCTTCCCTTCCTTCAAACGGGAAATCTGCGCCTGCGCCATCTCCGCCTTGCTCGCAATATCCTCGATGCGTATGACCCTTGCAATCGAAGGCAGGCTCAGTATCTTTGTGATCTTGTGTACCATATTCTCCGAGGTTCCAAGAACGAGCATGCGATGGGGCATAACCTCCCGGATGGCTTTGCGCACTTCCTCCGCATGGCCAGGCAGGACAAAAATCGCCCGCCTGACGGCCATGATCTTGCTCTTTTCCTTCTTCGCGGAATGACCGGCAATAATCTTGCCGTCCTTGATGAGAATACCGTCATCAATGATGGCATCCGCATGCTGCTGCTGCGCCACCATAAGCGCCCGATGGCTCTTCCCCGTCCCGCTGGGCCCGACCAATGCAATAACATCCATCTTGCAATCCACTCCTGCTCTCAAAGAACCTTTTCCGGGCGGAAAATACGCTCCGCCCATCGATCCTCTATGGTGAAGACTCCCAACTCTGTAGGGTATCTTGTCGGAAATCCATGGAAATCCGACCCGCCCGCCACAAGCAGGCCATATTTCTCCGCCATTGCCATATAGCGTTTCTCATCCGCTTCATCATGTTTCGGATAGAAGACTTCGATTCCTTCGATTCCCTGCCGGCAAAGGTTCTCCACAATCTCATCATCATGGATAAGCTTCGGATGGGCCAGCACAGGAATCCCTCCTGCCTGCTTGATAATGGCAATGATTTCCTCAACGTCCAAGCGATAATGAGGAACATAGCAGGATTTCCCCTTCTCCAGCACCGCACTGAACACGTCACGGACAGAAGGGAAACAACCTTTCTTTACGAGAACCCTTGCAATATGGGACCGGCTGATAGCCCGGCTGGACCCTGCCACCTTCAAAACATCGGTCTCATTGATATCATACCCATGGTTCCTAAGCTTTTCCACCATCTCGCTGAACCGTGTCCAGCGTGCTTCCGTTACTTCGTTGAGCTTGTCCGCCAGTGTGCGATGGTAAATATCAATGTTGTATCCCAGAATATGAATCTCACGGATGGGATGATGTGCGCTGAATTCAATCCCCGGGATGATATGGATTCCCCGCGAGGGATAGAATCCATTCTCATAGAGATGACCAATGCCCTCTACCGTATCATGATCGGTGATGGCAATATACTTCAGACCGGCGGCCTTTGCGGCTGCCACGAGTTCCTCCGGCAAAAGCTTGCCATCCGAGAACGTCGTATGCATATGCAAATCACTTGGCATACCGTTTCACTCCTATACCAAGGATCCGTACCGAAACGAATCCATGACAGGCCACAGAAATCAGCGTGGCTCCACGATAAGCTTGATGGCTGTACGTTCCTCGCCCTCAATCTTGATATCCGTGAATGCCGGTATGCAGATGAGATCCACACCGTGGGGAGCCACGAACCCCCGGGCAATGGCCACGGCCTTGACCGCCTGGTTGAGCGCCCCCGCGCCGATGGCCTGCATCTCAGCGCTGCCATTCTCCCTGAGCACACCTGCCAGTGCCCCGGCAACAGAATTCGGATTCGATTTCGCCGATACTTTCAATACCTCCACGATTAGCACGTCCTCTCTCTGAACTTGGTAAAGTCATTGCTGTTGTTTCTATGCTATATGGAGATATTCTTCATGTTCCAAAAAAATCCTTCCCGCAGAACGATTTCAAAATAAATTTTCAGGAATCAATGCTCTGTCAGAAGAACCCTCTCGATTCCTGCCGTCCTGTTCGTGCCGTCATCGACCTCCACGATGACGGCCGAATAGACACATGGGCCGTCTGCCACATCGAAACGCGCAGGGAGTGCTGTGAGAAACTTGTCCACGATGATATCAGGCTTCACGCCCAAAATGGAATCCCACGCCCCCACCATTCCCAAATCCGTGATGTAAGCCGTCCCTTTCGGCAGGATGCGCTCATCCGCCGTCTGTACATGGGTATGGGTTCCCACGATTCCCTGCACGCAGCCATCCAGGTACCATGCCATGGCCATCTTCTCCGACGTGGCTTCCGCATGGAAATCCAAAAAAATGAGATCGCATTCCTTCTGCAGCCTCTCGACAATCTGCCCCGCTTTCTGGAACGGGCAGTCCAATGCAGGCATGAAGGTGCGCCCCGAAAGATTGACCACACCGATGTTTTTCGCCCGGAACGGATAGATGCAGTACCCCTTCCCCGGGGCGCCTTCGGGATAATTAGCAGGACGGACAAGAAACGGCTCCCTGTCGATGAACTCCAGCACATCCTTCTTGTCCCAGATATGATTGCCCGAGGTGACAATGTCCGCCCCGGCATGATAAAGCTCATCCAGGGATTTTCTCGTAATGCCTTTCCCTCCGGCAGAATTCTCGCCATTCACGATGACAACGTCAATGCGCTTCTCCTCCCGCAGGACCGGCGTATGCCTCTGGAACGCCCTCCTGCCCGGACGACCGATGACATCGCCCACCAACATGATCCTCAAAACATATCCCTTCCCTCACCGATCGAATACCACCACATGATCGCCTTCCCTGAGTCCCACAAGCCGCCCTGACAAATTGATGCTGCGGATATTGCCGAGCATGCGGTCAAGTGTTTCCTCCTGTGCCGCAGCAAACTCAGGATCGATGGGGCCATACTCATGGCGATCCACGAGAAGCGCTTCCTTGAAGCGTTCCTTTATGATGGATACCACCAAGGAAAACTCACCCCGTGACACCGTCGCGATATCCCTTGTCATATGCAGGAATGACAAGTCATGATGCGTCTCCATGGAAAAATCCACGCGCCCCTCAAGATACCCTTCCAGCACATGATAGGTATGGATGCTCTCTGCCAGGAAATGCGTCAGCGCATCGAAATCTTCCTGCTTCATCATCTTCTGGAGAGTGAATGTAATCTTCAGACTTTCATCCTCCGGTTCATAGGATATCGTCGTAATCTCCGAAAAACACACCAGAATCGATGCCAGGAGATGGATTCCATCAGAATCCACTTGCTTTTTCTTCCTGAAACTTACCATGATAACAAAATCCTCATGACAGTTGCTGCCCCACCGGACAGCAACTCAGAACGTGCCGGGTTCCAGCAGTCCCGTATTTCTGTAAAAAACGAGGATGCGGCGGACATTTCCGCAGCATCCTCTCCTGCAGGGGCGGATCCCCTTAGGAACTGTCCATAAATAAATTTTAGATTTGACTTGTCTAAATCTCCATATGCGTCGTTGTCGTCAGTCAACATAGCACCGCTATGCCTCCTTCCTCCGCCTAGCCTATGAAGATTTATCCTTCGTCCTATCTTAAAATTTATTTGTTACCAGTTCCTTATTTCGCATAATCGACTACGCGCGTCTCCCGGATGATGGTTGCTTTGATCTGACCGGGATACTCCAGCTCGTCCTCGATTTTCTTGACAATATCATGTGCAAGCCCCACGGCCTCCACATCATCCACCTTGTCGGGCTTCACCATGACACGGATCTCGCGTCCTGCCTGGATGGCAAAGCAACGCTCCACACCGTCGAAGGACTCGGCAATCTCCTCCAGTCGCTTGAGCCGTTTGAGATAGGACTCCAGGCTCTCGCGGCGCGCTCCCGGACGGGCAGCGGACACTGCATCCGCAGCGGCAACCAGAACCGCTTCCACGGTTGTCGTCTCCTCATCCCCGTGGTGGGCGGCAATCGCATTGATGACTTCCTTCGACTCGCGGTATTTGCGCGCCAGGTCTGCGCCAATCGTGACATGCGGCCCCTCCACCTCATGATCGATGGCCTTGCCGATATCATGAAGAAGACCGCCCCTCTTCGCCAAGGTAACATCAACGCCCAATTCGGCCGCCATAATGCCGGCCAAATGGGATACCTCAATCGAATGGTTCAATACATTCTGTCCATAGCTCGTGCGGTAGCGAAGACGCCCAAGAAGCTTGATCAGCTCCGGATGAATGCCATGGATCCCCGTCTCGAAGGTTGCCTGCTCACCCGCTTCCTTGATGCGCTGGTCTACATCGCGCCGCGCCTTTTCCACCATTTCCTCAATGCGGGCAGGATGGATGCGCCCGTCTGTAATCAGCCTCTCCAAAGCAATGCGGGCAATCTCGCGCTTCACGGGATCGAACCCCGACAATATGACCGCCTCCGGCGTATCATCAATGATGAGGTCAATGCCCGTCAGCGTTTCCAGCGCCCTGATATTGCGTCCCTCGCGCCCAATGATGCGCCCTTTCATCTCATCATTCGGCAAAGCCACAACGGACACCGTCGTCTCTGCAACATGATCTGCCGCACAGCGCTGGATTGCCTGGGAAAGAATCTCCCTTGCCTTCTTGTCAGCCTCATCCTTTGTCTGCTGCTCATACTCCTTGATTTTGATGGCCTTTTCGTGCTTCAGCTCTTCTTCCGCCTCTGCCATGAGCAACGACTTTGCTTCCTCGACCGTAAGATTGGAGATGCGTTCCAGCTCCGTCTTCTGCTTTTCATGCAATTCATCAATGGAAGCCTGCGTCCGATCAAGCTTCGCCTCTTTCCGGGAAAGAGACTCCTCCTTCTTCTCCAGAGAATCCAGTTTCCTGTCCAGGTTTTCCTCCTTCTGGACAACGCGCCGTTCCTGGCGTTGAAGCTCATTCCTGCGCTCCTTGGTCTCCTTGTCCAAATCCTGGCGCAGGCGATGGATATCCTCCTTCGCCTCCAGCATAGCTTCCTTTTTTCTCGTTTCGCCTTTTTCTTCAGCGTCTGCTACAATCCTTCGTGCTTCTTCCTCGGCGGATCCAATCTGCGCCTCTGCCGTCCGCTTGCGCGCAACATAGCCGCCGACACCGCCAATAAGTACTGCGAGAATTCCTACTAATGCTGTCTCGATGATGATTCACCCCCTCATGATCACCTCATTGGTATATGTACCTTCTTACTATTTTAATGTTTTTTTTGATTGGTGTCAAGGAATAGGCTAGAAGTCCGATTCGATTTAGGATAAAATAGAAGGCATCAAACGACAGGAGTGATATACATTGCTGAAATGTGAAGATTGCGGAAGGGATCTCCCTGAAAAAGAAGCCCTCGTACATAAGGACAGCAACGGCGAAAAGCACATCATCTGCCCGGAATGCTTCCGGAAGGCCACCGGCATCGACTACAAGACCTTCGCCTGCCGCAGGGAAACAGCCAAGCAGACATTCTTTGCCGTCCTGTTCTGCCTCGGTGCCACCGTCTACGCCTTCATAGAAAAAGGCCCCCTCTACGGAGGCCTCGGAATCCTTCTCACCATTCTCGTCTACCTGTTTTCCGGAAAAATGAGATGACCTTCAGTGAATCATGCTGTCCTGCGCTTTCTCTGCAAAAACAGGATGATGGCAAAGATGGCCACGCCGACGAGATCTGTCTCCATGCCCGGCTTGATCATCATGAGGCCGCCTGCAGCGAGAACCAGGCGTTCCCACCATGCACAGTTGGCTGCCAGGTAGCCGATCAATGCCGAACTCAGGGCAACCATGCCGATGATGGCTGTGAGAACAGTCAACACGATATGCACCGCATCCGGACTGATCATCAGAAGCTCCGGCGCCAGAACGAACATGTAGGGGATGATGAAAGCCGCAATGGCGAGCTTCGAGGCATTGACGCCCGTCCGCAGCGCATTGCCCCCGCTGATGCCCGCTCCGGCATAGGCGGCCAGCGCCACCGGCGGCGTCACATCGGCGATGATGCCGAAATAGAACACAAACATGTGGGCCTGCAGCATGGGAATCCCGAGCTGCAGGAGAGCCGGAGCCGCAATGGTGGATGTGATGACATAATTGGCCGTTGTCGGCACGCCCATTCCCAACACAATAGCTGTCAGCATAGTGAAGAACATGCTCGGCAGGAGAAGCCCTCCGGAAAAATCCAGAAGCCCCGATGCCAGTTTCAGCCCCACGCCCGTCTTGGTGACAACGCCGATGATGATGCCCGCCGAAGCGCAGGCGATCAGGACGCCCAGAACATTGCGGGCGCCGTTTTCCAGCCCCCGGATGACCTCCACGGGCTTCATGCGCGTGGATTTCCTGAGAGCAGAGCAGATAATGGCGAGAAAAATCGCCACCAGAGCCGCCCGCATGGGCGTATAGCCGGAAACCAGGAGATAGACGATGACGATGAGAGGGAGCGCCAGATGCCCGCGCTCGCGCAGGATGGCTCCGAGCTTCGGGAGCTGCTCCCTCGGAATTCCCTTCAGATTGTTCCGCTTCGCCTCAAAATGGACGCCGAGCCAGACGCCGACGAAATACAGTAAAGCAGGAATAACCGCCGCCTTGACGATCTCCACATAGGGAACGCCGACAAACTCCGCCATGAGAAATGCCGCAGCCCCCATGACCGGAGGCATGAGCTGCCCGCCCGTGGAAGCCGCCGCCTCCACGGCACCGGCAAAGTCCTTGTGATAGCCCAGCTTCTTCATCATGGGAATCGTAAGGCTGCCGGTTCCCACCACATTTGCCACGGAGCTTCCGGACACAGTTCCCATGAGCCCGCTGGAAAGCACCGCGACCTTCGCAGGGCCGCCGCTTGCCCAGCCTGCCACCGCATTGGCCAGATCTATGAAGAACTTCCCAAGACCCGTAGACTCCAGATAAGCGCCGAACAGGATGAACAGGAAAATGAACGTGGAAGAAACCCCCAGTGGAATCCCGAAGATCCCCTCCGTCGTGAAGTATATATGGCTCACAAGCTGCTCCGGCGTCAATCCCCTATGAGCCAGAATCCCCGGCATATAAGGACCTGCAAAGGCATAGGCCAGGAAGAACAGAACGACGACCACCATGGGAATCCCGACGACGCGGCGCGTGGCCTCAATCACCGTTACGATGCCCACGGCGCCCACCAGGAGATCCGTCCCCGTGACCGTCCCCGCCCGCAGGATAAGATGCTGGTATTCATAAACAATATACGCAGGCGCTGCCGCCCCAATGATTGCCAGGCATACATCCAGCCAGTGAATCTCCGTGCGCGACCATGACTTCCGTGTCGGATACAGGAGATAGGCCAGAGCCATGCCGAAGCCCAGATGGATCGCGCGCTGGAGCTGCGCATCCAGAACGCCGAAAATTGCCGTATAGAGCTGGAACACCGAAAAAGAGATTGCAATCGCAGAAACGATTTTTGCCATGATTCCCGTATATTCCATCTTATCGGATTCATTGTCGTACTTCTTCAGCACATCCTGCGCGATATCCCGGTCTGATTTCTCTTTCATACACACACATCCTCAAATCAACCATCTTTTGTACATGGGCGCCACAAACAAATCAATCCTCGTTCCCGGCGGAAACTTCTCATAGAGCCGGTACTCCTTTCCTCCGAAGAAAAGAACCAGCTCCGTTCCCACGCCCGTCCGCAGGCTCACATCCCGGAACTTCCGGCTCATACGATCGAACACATAGAAATCCCCTTCCATCCTGAAATCCCCCTCGGATTCCATAAAGGGAAGACCTACGCCAAAGGACTGATATTTCGTAGAAACGAGTTCCATGCCGCTCCCATCCTTTTTTGCCACGAGATTTTCCAGCACCGGCGTTTTCTGCACGGAATGGAGGAAGCGAACAGAAAAAGGCAGATCCCCTGCCATGGGCACAGACACAATGCATACGCCCTCCCCATAGACAAAAAAGCATGGCTGCCGAAGAACATCCATCATCAGCAGAAGAACTGCCAGTACCAACGAAGCATATAATTTCTTCATATAATCCAAAAGAGCGGGCGGCACATCGATACCGCCCGCTGCTTCCTCACCAATATCTTTTCCTTATTGCTTCAGGAACTTCTCCGCCCCCGCATTCATCGGGATGGAAAGGCCATTCTGCGCGTTCTCCTTCGTAATGAGCTTTCCTACGGAATGCGCCGCCTTCAAGCGGTCAAGATTCGTGAAAATGGCCTTCGCGATCTCGCCGCCAAGCTTGTCATCCACCTTGTCCGTGCAGACCAGCATGGCCATCACAGAAACGGCGGGAATTTCCTCGTCAAAACCGGCATACGTGCCTGCGGGAATTGTCGTCTTCGTATAGAACGGATATTTGGCAATGAGCGCGTCTGCCTTATCGGCATCCACCGGCAGGAGACGCACCTTATGCTGCGATGCGATATCCTGGACGGAAGCCGTCGGATAACCTGCCGTAAGGCATGCAACATCCACATTGCCATCCTTCAAGGCATTGGCGCCCTCTGCAAAGGAAAGATACTGCGCATCGATATCGCTGTACTCGATGCCATAGGCCGCAAGGATCTGGCGAACATTGGCCTCGACGCCGCTGCCTGCAGCGCCCACGGCGACACGCTTGCCCTTGAGCTCTGCAATGGATTTGATGCCGGAAGAATCCAAGGTCACAAACTGGCAGGTTTCCGGATACAAGGACGCAATGCCGCGGATATTGTCCACTTTCTTGTCCTTGAACATCTCTGTGCCGTTCACTGCATAATAGGTGATATCATTCTGGACAATCGCCAGGTCAACAGAACCGTCCTTCAGCATATTGATATTCGCTACCGTCGCCCCAGTGCTCTGCGCACTGGCATTCATTCCGGGAATCTCCTTGTTCAGGATTTCGGCCAAAGCTCCGCCAATCGGATAATAGGTGCCCGCCGTGCCTCCCGTGGCAATGTTCAGGAACTGCTTCTTCGCGCTCTGATCGCCGCCTCCGCAGCCGGCCAGCACTGCCACAGCAGCGATTGTTGCCAGTCCGGCAACCAAAGCCTTTTTCAACACACTGAACTTCATACAAACCCCTCCATTTTCCTCAAAATCTTATGCAGAAAAATCTATGCTTGCTATAATATTATATCATACGTCAGAATGCCCCCGCAAGGCAAAAATACCCGCAGAACGTCCCACGGTTCTGCGGGTATCCATGCAGAGAATACCTTTCTTATCTCTTATCCGATTTCTTTGACCAATGCAGGTTCCATATCTGCATCTGCGCATCCGAAGAAGGTCAGCCCATACTCATCATAGAGTGTGTGCTTCCCGTCCAGGGAGCGAAAGACATAGCAGAAATTTGCGCCGTGTGCCGGCTCGGCGTACAGTTTGCCGACCGTCCCTTCCGGCACTACATCGTCCGCCCCTGCGGCCACCCCATCCCCGGAGTGAAGCTCGCAGGCAGTACGATGAATGTCCTCGCATTCCCAGTACTCGTCCTCATACAAATGCTTCGCTGGACGGACCAGTTCCTTCAACGTGAATACCGTACCATCCCAGGTCACGTGTTTGTCGCCGACATGCATCCCAATCTCCTCCTTTTGGCGCGTTTTTTCGGCCTATTTAATTTTTATAGGTCTAAAAACCTATCTATCATCATTATAATGTCCCAAGAAGATAAAATCAACAAAAAAATTTATATTCGCACAAAATAATTTCCAAATGCCTCAAAAAGAGGACAAATCAATATCTTTCCGGCCAGCACTTCCCCAGATATGCCTTGATGGAAGCCTCCCGCCCGTTGTCCGTCGGCTCGTAGTACCTCACCCCTTCCATCTCCTTCGGCAGGTACTGCTGCTCCTTGAAATGTCCCGGATAATCATGGGGATAGAGGTAGCCCTTCCCATGTCCAAGCTTGGCGGCGCCCTTGTAATGGGAATCCCTGAGATGGGCAGGAACGGGACCGCAGTCCCTTCCTCTCACATCGGACAACGCCTTGTCTATGGCCATATATGCCGCATTGCTCTTCGGTGCGGAGGCGACATAGGACACCGCCTCCGCCAGGGGAATACGTGCCTCCGGCATCCCCAGGAACTGCACGGCCTGAACGGCTGCCATCGCCAGGACCAGCGCCATGGGATCTGCATTCCCTACATCCTCGGCCGCGCATATAGCCACGCGGCGGGCAATGAAATTGAGGTTCTCTCCTGCCGCCAGCATACGTGCCAGATAATGCAGAGCCGCATCCGGATCGCTCCCCCGCATGCTCTTGATGAAAGCCGAAACGGTATCGTAATGGTTGTCCCCCATCTTGTCATAAGACTGCACACGCTCCCCGGCAACCCCCTCGAAAATCTCCTCCGTAATCTCCCCTCCATCCGGCGGGAGCATGGATGCCATCTCTTCCAGGAGATTCAAGGCAATCCTGGCATCCCCGCCCGCCAGACGGGCAACGCGCAGAAGGAGATCATCCTTGCAGAGAAGCCTTTGCCGTCCAAGCCCGCGCTCCTCATCGCTCAATGCCTGCCGCAGAATCTCCACAATCTGCCCCTCCCCGAGCTTGCTGAGCCTCACGATGCGCACGCGGGACAGCAGGGCATGGTTCACCTCAAAGAAAGGATTCTCCGTCGTAGCGCCGATGAGCACGAGACGGCCATCCTCCACATAAGGCAGCAAAACATCCTGCTGGCTCTTGTTGAAGCGGTGGATCTCATCAATGAAAACGATTGTGCGTTTCTGATAAAACTTTCGCTGATCTTCCGCTTCCTTCACGATGTTCCGGATGTCCTGGATTCCCGCCGAAACAGCATTGAGCTTCTTGAAATTGCTCCCCGTCAGCCCTGCAATCATCTGGGCAAGCGTTGTCTTCCCCGTCCCCGGCGGGCCGAACAGAATCAGGGACGGAACCTGGTCCTGCTCGATCATGTGGCGCAGGTACTTTCCCCGGCCCACCACGTCCTGCTGTCCAATGAATTCCCGGAAATTCCGCGGCCTCATGCGCTGCGCCAACGGCTCGAAACAGCGAGACTCCTCCTCTGCCACCGAAAACAAATCCAAGCTGTCATCCATCTGTCCTTCCCTCAACTTTCCCCCGTAGACCCAAATCCGCCTTGTCGAAGCCCGCCTTGTCCTGTCCGGTCCCCATCCGCCAGCAGATATTTCATGAAAATCCCCTGCGCAATACGGGATCCCTTCCCGATATGCACCGTTTCGCTGCCGTGATTCGTAAAGGCCACCAGGATGTGCCCCTCATTCTCTGCCGAATTATAATAATCCGCATCTATGATCCCTACGCTGTTCATAAGGAACAGTTTATGGTGAATCGCCATGCTGGAGCGTATGTGCAGCTGCAGAACCTCATCCGGCTCCATATATGCCTTCAACCCCGTAGGAACCAATGCGCAGCCGCCCGGCGCAATGGATACCGGTTCAGCCGCCTCGATATCATATCCCGCGCTCCCCGCCGTCCGGCGTTCCGGCAGGCGGATTCCCTTGTCCCGATAGGAACTCACAATCTCAAATCCCCGCATCCTCATCCCCCCGACAACACACGATAAATAACCCAAATATCTAATTTGTAAGATTATTATATAATCATTATATGGTACTATCAAGTGCACTTGTCAACAAAAATTGGACACGAAACTAAAAAAAATTAGACATAAAAACATAATCCTTGTACAAGACACATTGATTCTTTTGACATCGTCTCGAAAACCGCCGGACATTTTATGACAACCATAACCCAAGTATCAGGCAACCATGTAAAATTTAAATACACACTTTACTTGACATTCCCTTAGATGGTAGCACAAGGGGTGGTGGTAGTGCAAATTCGTGGTAATACTTCTGTATTTTTTAGTATTACCATCTTTATATTGGATTATTTTATTGATTGTTGTAGAACTGTGTGGTAACGACAAAAAAGCACTCACTTAATATAGTGAGTGCTTTTCTTATCATCTAGGACCTAAAAACTTGTCTCCATTCAAATGAATCATGTGGTCTGGCATTTCTGCTATCCAAACTTCTGTTTCCCAAGCTAAATCTTCGGAGAATTTTTTATAAGTTTTGAAATCAAGGAAAGCAGTAATAAAAATTTTACCAGATTTAACATTGCTTGTCATAGTTGAAATCTCGTCTATACGTTTTGGATTCATTGGACCGACTGATGTTACAGATTCTATAAAGTAAATCCAGTCTTTATCCTCACGATATAAAACGACATCTGGCATTTTATCATGTAGAGTTATTTCAAAGCCTAGTTGCTTTAGCTTGTCTACATTTTTTACCATGTCTTTTTCTGTTGTATCTCCAACATAAAGACATTCTGAATGAGGAGCGAATCTGGGAGCTAATTCCTCTATAATAGCTTTTTGTAATTGGTTATGTTTCCCTGCTGAAAAAGATAAATCTATACCATTTATCTTTACAGGCATCTTTTGCATTTCCTTTTTAGAAGCATAAATATCAATTAAAGATTCATGCACAGCGGAAAATTTATTAAGTTCTTGTTGCCAGTTATAAAAACCAAGGCACTTAAGCAAAGAACAGGCTTCTTCTGTAAGCCGATAACGGTAATTAGGGCTATTAGTTGATTTGCCGTTATCTTCTATTAATGCCCCACGCCTGAATGGATGCATAGCTTGCTTGCGAATAGTTTCTCTGCTGTTTTCAGCATATTCTATACCATAGTGTTCTTTTGCGAACTGGATAATATCATGTATTCTTATCCATTCGTTAGTGGCTTTTTCCCAACTGTCGGTTTCTTTTATATTTGCTAGAGTAAGCAAAGCAAGACAACATACATCGGCTTGTTGTTTTTTAGGCATACCTACAGATTCAAGAAACTCTTTCACTTCTTCTATCTTCGTCATTTAAATATTCCTCCAGAATATTATCACAAG
>CACYDT010000066.1 GCA_902773295.1 uncultured Veillonellaceae bacterium
AAGTCAAGAACATATATTCTGATGATGTGATGCAATAATTTAACATTTTATAGCTTTTATCAATTTATCTTGAACTGTTAAAAGCCCCTTCCTTTGCATGCTCCATGAAATACTCCTGGACACACAGCGCCTCTTCCCCCGCCTTCTCCACATGATGGTAAACGCCATCGCTGCCGAGCCGGCGGGCCTTTTCCGTGTCCCTCAGCTGAAGTTCCAGCATATCCCAGAGACGCTTCCGAAGCGCCTTGTCATGGATGGGGCAGGCCACTTCCACCCGGTTCTCCGTATTGCGGGTCATCCAGTCAGCGGAAGAAATGAGCATCTCCGCGTCCTCATCCGCACCGAACACAAAAATCCTGGCATGTTCCAGAAACCTTCCCACGATGCTCCGCACACGGATATTCTCCGTGCTGCCCGGAATCTCCGGAATCAGGCAGCAGATGCCGCGAATGATCATGTCAATCCTCACGCCGGCCCTTCCTGCCTGCACCAATTCATCAATGAGCTGGCGATCCGTCAAGGAATTCATTTTGAGGACAATGCGCGAATCCTCTCCCCTTTGGGCCTTCCCTGCCTCCTTCCGAATGAGCTCCACAATGCGACTCTTGAAGTTCACCGGGGCTACCAGAAGCTGCCCATAGCTTCCATCCAGATTGGAAATGCCCATATTCCGGAAGAACAGGACCGCATCCCTCCCGATGCGTTCATCCGATGTCAGAAGCGCCACGTCCGTATAGAGCGCCGCTGTCTTCGCGTTGAAATTCCCCGTGCCGATGTAGGTGATGTAGTCAAGCTCCCCCTCGTGACGGCTCGTGATGAGGCACACTTTGGCATGGACCTTGTAGCTGTCAAAGCCGTACAGGATATGGCAGCCGGCCTCCTTGAGACTGTCCACCCATCCCATATTGTTCTCCTCGTCGAACCTCGCCTTCAGCTCCAGAAGCACGGTCACGTCCTTCCCCATCTCCGCTGCCAGGATCATGTAGCTCATGAGCTTCACATGCCCCTTGCCGATGCGATACACCGTTATTTTCAAGGAGATTACTTCAGGGTCATGCACCGCTTCTTTGATCAGGGAGAGAAAGATGCCAAAATCATCATAGGGGTAGGAAAGCAGCACATCCCGCCGGCGAATCTCCGCCATCATGGAAACATCCTCCCCGAATCGCTCGGAAAGAGAAACGGGATGCCACGGCAGATAGCAGAGCTGCTTCTTTTCTTCCTGCGTGAAATTATCCTCCAGCCCATAGAAATATTCCAGCGTCAAGGGAGCTGTCGTCACATAGACCTGCTTCTTCTCCAGCCCAAGCCGCCGCCTGAGATACGGCGCCACCAGGGAATCGCCGTCGCACTGGATTTCCAGACGCACCGGAAACATGCTGCGGCGTTTCTTGAGCGCCTTCCGCATCTGCTCCAGGTAGCTCTCCCCGAATTCCACTTCCTCATCATCGGGATTGATGTCCGCATTCCGCGTAATAGAAAAAACCGCTTTCTCAATGATGGGATACGCCGGATAGATCTTGTAGACGAACCAGGAAATGATCTCCTCCAGCAGCACATACTCTATGCCATTCCCCGGCAGCAAGGCATACCTCTGCAGGGAAGGCGGCAGAGGTATCAGCCCCAGCGTCACCTTGCGCTTGTACTTCAGGAGAGCCGCCACATACAGCCCCTTGCTCCGAAGCTGGGGAAAGGGATGATGCATATCGATGATCTGCGGCGACAGGACCGGAAGTATCTGCTCCATGAAATAGCGCTCCAGATATTTCCTCCGATCCTCGTCCAAGGATTCCATCGAACAATGCACCACGCCGTTGTCCGCAAGCAGATCCTCCAGCCAGTGGAAGACCTTCTCCCGTTTCCGGTAGAGCCCCTGGCAGGAAGCATAGATGGTATCCAGCTGTTCCCTGGGAGTCATGAGGCTCTTGTTGTCCGTAATATCCGGCTGCATGCGCTCCATGTCGCAGAGGCTGCCCACGCGGACCATGAAGAACTCGTCCAGATTGCTGCTGAAAATCTCCACAAACTTCATGCGCTCATACAGAGGCACATTCTCATCCAGGGACTCATCCAGCACCCGTGTATTGAATTTCAGCCAGGAAAGCTCCCGGTTCTGTGTATAACTCGTATCAAAGTTCGTCTTCTTCGACAGGCGCATCCGCCTCTCCCTCCCGTAGCTCTTCCGGCTTTTCGGCATGCGGCAATACAAACTTGTACAGATATCCGTCCCTGACGCCCGCATTCGTCACTTCAATGGCCTCGCTCTTGAAATGCTTCGCAACGGTCTGAAGCACGATCATGCCGGGAAGCAGAGTGCGCACGCGATCCGGCACCACCCTGAGAAGCACATCCAGCGTTTCCACAGGCACAGTGGCGCCCTCGTCATTCTCCAAAAGCTTGATCATCTTCTTGAGATTCGGCACCTTGATCTTGGAATTCCCGCGATCCAACTGGAACAAATCGATATTCATCTTGTTGGCGGCGCGCGCCGTTCCTCCCACGCCGCAGATCACGGGATATTTCCCCTTGCCCAGACCGGGATAGCGCTTGATCTCATCCAGCACAGCCTGCTTGATGGCCTTCCGCTCTGCCCGTGTGGGAAGGATGTTCGAGACGAAATTATTGTAGACATTGAGGGATCCCAGGGGAATGCTGACCGCCTGCAGGATCTTTCCATCCTTGTACGGAACGAGCTCCGTACTGCCGCCGCCAATATCCACAAGCAAGCCGTCCTGCACATCCACCGCATGGGAAACGCCGATGAAGTCCAGCTCTGCCTCCGTCTCCCCGGAAATCACCTTCACCTCAAGGCCGGAACGCTGCTCTACCTCATCCACGGCCGCCTCGCTGTTTTTTGCGTTGCGGAGCGCCGCCGTGGCAAAGACATGGACATTCCAGATGGCAAGATCCACAAGAAGCTCCTTGAATTCCTTCAGCACGCTGGACACCCGCAGGATACCGGAGGGCATCATCTGCCCATTCTTCACATAGGATGCCAGTCCCACAGACTCCTTCCTGCTGAGCACAAGGGAGAGCCTGCCGTACTCCATCTTGTAGATGTTCAGGCGCACCGTATTGGAACCTACGTCGATAATCGCATACATATACTTTCCACTCCTCCGCCATTGATGAACGATGTTTATCTTTCCAAATGCTCTATATACAGTAGTAATTCGCCCCTCCCGGAAAAAATCCTGCATATTCCGGAACGAGAAGAAAAATATAATATCGACTGCTCGAATAAAGCAAAGCATCCGAATGTTTTGTAATGCCACAGCGAATGTGTTACAATGAAGCCATAGCGAAAACATCGAGGAAACGAAGAAGAGAACATTTGGGAGGAGTGACTGCTTTATGCTGCAGGGGAAAAAGCCAATCACCTGCCTGAATATGGGATTTTTCGGCCTTCTGGCATTGCTTTTCCTCGTGGTGACGGGATGCGCCATGAACAGAGGCTCGGATGTAAGAATCGGCGTGGCCATGCCAACGAGGGAGTTCCAGCGCTGGAACCAGGACGGGGCCAATCTGGAAAGATTGCTCAGGCAGGATGGCTACCTCGTGGACCTGGAATATGCCGACAACGACCCGCAGCTGCAGATTTCCCAGATCCGCCAGATGATAACGGAGGGATGCAAGGTCATCGTCATCGCTTCCGTGGATACCGGCGCCCTGGGTGAGGTATTGTACGAGGCGAAGGCAAAGGGCTGCAAGATCATTTCCTATGACCGCCTGATCATGAACACGGATATCGTTGATTACTATGCCACCTTTGACAATCTGGGCGTGGGCATCATGATGGCGGAATACCTGGAGGAAAAGCTGGGCCTGGCTGAAGGGAAGGGCCCTTATCATATCGAGTTCTTTGCCGGAGGGCCGGATGACAGCAATGCCATCTTTCTTTGGGAAGGTTCCATGGAAGTGCTCCGCCCCTATATGGAAAACGGCCAGCTTGTGACAAAATCCGGCGAGAACGACCTGAAAAGCTGCGCCATTGACCATTGGAGCGTGGAGAAATCCCATGCGCGGATGAAAAAAATCCTTCAGGAGCATTACAGCGATGGAACCCGGCTGGATGCCGTCCTTTGCGCCAGTGATTCCGTCGCCTTTGGAGCGCTGCAAGCCTTGCGGGAGGCGGGATATTCCCCCGAAGCAGGGAACATGCCCCTCATCACCGGGCAGGATGCCGAAAAACGGATTGTCAAGGCCATCATGTCAGGGGAACAGAGCATGTCCATCTTCAAGGATACCCGCCTTCTGGCCGCGCAGGTGGCAAGCATGGTGAACGCCATCGTCGCAGGCCGGGAGCCGGAAACCAACGATATCGGGAATTACGACAACGGCGTGAAAATCCTTCCGACTTTTTTGATGCGGCCCGAGCTCATCGACCTGGAGAACTACCGGGAAGTGCTGTTCGGCTCCGGATATTACAGCGACAGTGATTTCGAGGAATAAAGGATGTGACATCCATGAGACGACATATTGCCCATTTTATCCTGTCCGCCATCATCTGCTTTAGTTGGGACAGCCTCACATCATGGCTCTTGGTCTATCCGAAGGAGATCCTGAGCCTGTGGGCCTTCTGGCCGCCGCTTTTGGGTTTGGCGTGGGGCCCGGCGGGAATCGCCGGATCTGCTCTGGGCGGCTTCGTGACCGGCCTTGCCGGAGAACATGGCCTTGCCGATGCTCTTCTTTTTTTCTGGCTGGCTTTCCTGGGGGCGCTTCTTCCTTACAAGCTTTGGCATCTTTCCCCGCCGCCCCCGGACGAGGCCGTTTTTCCCTTTTACCGCAAAACCCTGTGGAAATTCCTGGCAATTATCTTTGCCGCTTGTGCAATAACCTCTTCCACGTTTCCCCTGCTTCTCTCCGACAGCCAATGGTCTGCGCTCTCCGCTTCCGGCTGGAATCTTGCGGCATGGGAATGGATCGCCCTTCGTTTCCTGAATGATTTCACCGTGGCTGTTTTCTTTGGGATGCCTTTCTTTTTCATCCTCGTGTGCTATGGCTATCCCTTTTATCTACCTCCCGGCAGACGGGAGTATCCCCTGCCCAAGAACTATGACCTGAATCCCCTCTCCCTTGTCTTTCTCTATGCTTTTTTCCTGGGCATCTTCCTCTTGCTGGACGTTTCCGGCATCATCTTTGACCTGGACGAGCTTGATACCTGGCTGCAGTTCATCGGCGAAATCCTCGCCGTCATGGATGCCACCATTTTCTCCCTCCTGTATCTCCTGATGAAATACCGCAAGTCCATCATGACCCATTTGATCATCATGGAACTGACCACCATTTTTTTCACAGCCCTGCTCTTGGGAAGCATTGGTTTCGCGGGCATGAACAGTGCCATCGAGGCACGTGTCAAGAATGATTTGGAGAAAATGAGCGTCATCTACCGGGAGCGATTGACCCATACCTTCCGGGAAACCATTACAGCCACGCGGAGCATGGCCGAGATTGCTATGGACGGGCATGTTGACAAAGCACAGCTACAAAGCGATGCCGCCTATCGCCGGGACTATCTGGCAACCATGGAAAGGGAGTTCCGTCCCATTGCCGAGAATTCCCGTGGCTGTGTCAGCTTCTACCTGGCTTTGTCGAAAGAGTTCGGAGGCGGGGACTTCCTTTGGACCCGGCAGCCGGAACGATGGGGCACAAAGCTTCCCCCCTTTGCGCCTTCCGATCTGAACCGTTACCGGGACCGGTACCACTTGCTGCACGAGCGCTATCTGGCTACGTTGAGCGAGCCTTACCAAAGCCCCGCCACAGGGAAATACATGATATCCTATGTAGTGCCCCTGCGAGAAGCGGATCGGTTCGTGGGACTTGTGGGCCTGGATATTGATTTTGGCTATATCATCCACGAGATACAGCGGATGTCCGTCTATGAACACAGCCTGGTATGCCTCTTGGACAAACACGGCAACATTCTCTATGCCAGCCAGGAAGACAGTGGGGAATATCTGAAGCAGCGGGGGCTCCACACTGCCGAGTCGTACCTCAGCAACGGCGTATGGCTGAAAATCGCTGCCTTTTCCCACGACATTTACGCTGACCGAAACAATATGCTGCTGCATTTCATTGCCGTGATGTTCTGCGTCGTCATCGTCATTTCTTTCCTCAATGTCAAACTGGTAAAGCGCGGCATCCGTCCGCTCATGCTCATCACCGAAGCCGCAAGGAAAATCGCGGCAGGGGATCTGGCTGTGCGTCTTCCCAAGGAAACGCAGAACGAACTGGGAACTCTGGTGAAAAGCATACGGGAAATGGTGGGAAAGCTGGAAATCTACGTCTATCGGGACAAACTGACGGGACTCAGGAATGTGGCCGCCTACGCACGCAAACACGAGGAACTGGAAGAGGCATGCCGAAAGGGGGAAACTACAGAATATGCCGTGGTGCTCTTCGATGTGAATTTCCTTAAGCGCACCAATGACACTTACGGCCATGAAGCGGGGAACGAATTGATCCGCCGCGCTTCTGCTTCCATCTGCCGCACCTTCGCCCACAGTCCGGTATTCCGCATCGGAGGGGATGAATTCGTCGCAATCCTGGAACACAGCGACTACGAGCGACGCGAGGAACTGCTGCTGGAATTCGACGCAGAAATCGCCAGGCAGGCTTTTGACTGGAAGGGCGTGACCGTCCCGGTATCCGTCGCCCGCGGATTAGGACTCTATTCGCCCGGAACAGAATACGCCACCGTCTTCCATGCCGCCGATGAAGGCATGTACCAGCACAAAGCATCCCTCAAAGCGGGACGCGAGACATAAGTGTGCACCGAGCCGGAGTGGATTTCTATAGTTCACATGAAACATGCCCAAACCGCGAATGGCTTGGGCATGTTTCATGTGTCAATTGTGGATTTGCAGGAATCACCTATTGCAATGTACCTTGGGACATTGCAACCAGTTCTATTGGCAACGTTTCTGCGTTCATTATTCCGGATTCTGCTCATCCAACCGGTTCCTGAAGATTCACTCCTGTCGCTTGATAAATAATATCCGGGCTAATGCCCATCGACATCATATTCTTCGCTATGCTGATTGATGCCTCATTGATTCCCTCTTTGCGACCTTCCTCTCTGGATGCATTCATGTCTGACTGATAGTCCATGATTGCCATCTCACGGTTGATATAGGCAAGCCTTTGTTCTTCGCTCTGCATGAAAAGATCGGCTGCGCTGAATGCATCCTTGATTGCTGCTGCTCCCATGACCTCAGCCTCCTGCTCGTCCAATTGG
>CACYDT010000067.1 GCA_902773295.1 uncultured Veillonellaceae bacterium
GGCGGTGGCGGCTGTCACATCTGCCGATTGCAATGGATGGTTTGCCTGCGCTGGCTACTGCCAATGATTATTGAAACTGCCCTAATGTAGTTGTATCAATTTCATACGACAATTGGAGATTTTCCTGCGCATGAAATATCGTGCAGTTTGTTTTGTGGAGGATTCTTTGCCATGGAAAAATTCCGTCATGGTGGCAATATTTATAAGGAACCTGCGCCCAAAGGAACGTGGTTGGATTTCAGTGCCAATATCAATCCTCTGGGATTATCGGACAGGGTGAGGCAATGCATCCTTGAGCATATCGATGATGTGGTGCATTACCCTGACCCGGATGCCAAAGCGCTGAAAACAGGGATTGCCTCGCATTATGGCTTGCCTTTGGAAGAAATCGTTCTGGGCAATGGAGCATCCGAACTCCTTTACCTTTTTTTTGGCATGATGCGTTTTTCCCATGTCCTTCTGCCGCAGCCTGCTTTCAGTGAATATGAAAGGGCAGCTGTAGCGGCGGGTTCCCGCGTGGAATATTTTTTCACGGGTCCGGAGGATGAGTTTCGCGTCTCATGGGAAGGCCTTTTGGCGAGGATTCCTTCCGTGGATTGTATCGTGTTCGGCAATCCCAACAATCCGACAGGAACCCTGCTTCTGGCAGCGGAACTGGAAGAATGCCTGGAAACTATCCCAGTCAGCACATGGGTCTTGGTGGATGAGTCGTTTCTGGACTTCCGGGAGGATGAAAAGCGCTATACGGTGCGCCATCTTGTGGAGCGCTATCCCAATCTTTTCGTACTGCGTTCCCTGACGAAGTTCTATGCCTTGCCCGGACTCAGGATTGGCTTCGCTGCAGCGGATCCCGAAATCGTGAAGCACATGGAGGCTGCCAAGGATGTCTGGAATGTGAACGTCCTCGCACAGAAAGCAGGGGCAACAGCCCTTTCGGACGAGGCCTATCGAAGGGATACCCTCCGCTGGCTTGCAGAAGAACGGGCATATATGACGGAGGCTTTGCAGGGGATTCACGGAATGAGGATCTTTCCTCCCAGCGTGAATTTCGTGCTGGTGGATGTGCGGAACACGGGAAAAGCAGCATCGTATATCCTTTCCTGCATGAAACGGAAGGGAATCCTTCTCAGGGATTGCAGCAACTATCCTTCTCTGGACGCGAATTACCTTCGCATGGCGATTCGGGGACATGAGGAAAACCAGAAGCTGATGGATGCATGGAAAGAAATTGTGGGAAGGTAAGGAGAAAGGCATGACGAAAATCGTGTTGGTCCGCCATGGACAGACGGAATGGAATATCAGCGGGAGGTATCAGGGGCAGACAGATGTCCCTCTCTCTGCAGAAGGAGTGGAGCAGGCACGGAGGCTGGCAGAAGATTTCCCTGTGGGGCATTTGGATGCCATTTATTCCAGTGATCTGGACAGGGCAAGGGTCACGGCAGAATGCCTCGCGAAACATTTTGAGCTTCCTGTGCGATTGGAGGCATCCTTTCGGGAATTGAATTTTGGTGCATGGGAGGGGCTTTCCTATGAGGAGATCATCTCCCGGTGGCCGGACGCGCTGGAAAATTTCCTGCGCCATCCGGACAGGCTTCACATCCCGGAAGGCGAGAGCTTTCTGGCGCTTCAGGAGCGGGCCATGGCAAAAGTCCATGAAATTGTCGCCGCGCATCCGGGGAAAACCGTGGCAGTGGTCGCCCACGGGGGCATTCTGCGCACGATTCTCTGCAATGCTTTGCATATACCCTTGGAATATCTCTGGTCGATACGGCAGTTCAATACAGCGGTCAGCATTGTCTGCTATGAGGATGGGTGGAGCAGCGTGGAACTCATGAACAGCACAGCTCATCTTGGAAAAAGCCGTATCTTGGAAAAAATATGAGGAAAGTCCTTGACTTTGCAAGCCGTTTTTATTAGAATGTTTTTATGTGATGTTACGCGCAGGGCTTTCCATTAGCCCCGGGAGCCTGAACGGAGTCACGAAAAGATTTCAAAAGAAAATTAGGGGGGAAATCGCATGAAGACAACGTTTATGGCAAATGCATCCAATATCGAGCGCAAATGGTACGTTGTAGACGCTGAAGGCCAGACCGTCGGCAGGCTTGCTGCAGAGGTCGCAAAAGTTCTTCGCGGTAAAAATAAACCGACCTTTACTCCGCATGTTGATACGGGTGATTTCGTCATCGTCATCAATGCAGA
>CACYDT010000068.1 GCA_902773295.1 uncultured Veillonellaceae bacterium
AGAGCGTGTAAGACGGAACGGCTACGGTCGTGCCGCAGTGCTCAGCGAACCAAGAATCCCCTGGCTTTAGCCATGGGGAGTGTCAAGGCATCTCGACGGCTATCAGAAAACACGCACTTACCTTCTTGAATGAAGAATTTTTGCGGATTCTGACAGATTTTGAGCACAAATATCCTCCCGCTTTGGAGAGAGGGGAGATCTGAGCGTTCCCGTAAAGCGAAGCAGTAGGCGGAAGCCCTGCAACGTGCCCAAAGATTTGTTAACCGAAAATGACGCCTTTTGAAACACGCCCAGAATATAAACGGGAGATTATGTTATGGAAACAAAAAGAGATAAGTTTGTTAGGTTGGCAGAGGCAAGGACTAACAAAATCATAAAAATGATAGAATTACTCGGCAACTTATCAAATACTAGTACATATGAGTTTACAGAGGAAGATATAAATAGCATATATGAAAGAATACTAACTGAATTGAAACTATCAAAAGATATGTTCGAATTAAAGCTTAGAAAAAGAAATAAATTATTTGTTTTGGAAAATAGTAATAAGGGAATTGCAACTGAAAATCGTAAAGAAATAGATTATGAAGGTCATCGGCAAGGCAATCGAAATGCGTTAGACTTGAACTAAGTCTACGAGTCTCCCGCTTCCATAAACGGGAGTGAGAAGCCTATATCGCGTGGGTGGGGGAGGTATTGGAATGAAATTTTTTTATCGGAGAGACGCAGATCCACGCGGATTTAGACTAGCAGGATGTCTAGTTTATAAGTCTATAGTTCCTAACCTGCGTACCGCTTCAGAATCCGCCTGACCGATGCAAGGTACGATCCGCCGAAGATATTCAAGTGATTAAGCAAATGGTACAGATTGTAGATATCTCGTCGTTGGGCGTATCCCGGATTATGGGGGATTATCTCGCAGTAGGCATCGTAAAAGGCAGGCGGAAATTCTCCGAAAAGCTCTGTCATGGCAAGGTCGGCTTCATGGTGTCCGACATATACCGCCGGATCGATGAGCATGGGATTTCCGAATCTGTCCGGCATGACATTGCCGCTCCATAGATCGCCGTGGAGCAAAGACGGAAAGGACGGTTCTTGCAAAAATTCGCCTAAATCAGAGAGGAGTCTTTGGCATAGCCGCCGATCCTCCTTGTCGAAATAGCGGTCAGCGAGTTTCATCTGTGCCCCAAGCCGCTCTTCACGGAAAAAATCAATCCAGCCGACGTGCGGTTTATTTTTTTGCGGTGTTGCTCCAATGAAATTGTTCTCATAAAACCCGTACGTGCCGTCTTTGGTAAACTTTTCGGTATTTGCCCGGTGCATATTGGCAAGGCTGTGCCCGAGCGTAATCCAGTAATTTCCCGCAGGGCGGCTGCTCCTCTCATAGCGAAGGAGCAGGAAATTGGATCCGCTTGTGGTATTTCCCATGCCAAGCACTTCCGGTACATTGGCGCCTGCTTCTTTTAACGCAGCCAGACCGTTTGCTTCGGCGCTGAAAAAATTATTGCCCACTTTTGCATGGACTTTCAGAAACGCCTCTTCCCCGTTGGATAGCGAAAGGCGATAAGCCTCATTGATATCGCCGCCGGAAACAGATTGCCGATGTTCTATCGTGACATCATGGCCGAAAATGTCTCCAATGGCTTCGTTTATGGATGGATACATTTGTCGAAAGCTCCCTGTCAAATCAAAATGCCATCGCAGTGGTCAATTTCATGCTGGATGATTTGCGCCGTAAGGCCGGAGAACTTCTGCCGCTGCTTCTTGAACTCCATATCCCGGAACTTGACCTCAATCCAATCGTGCCGCAGCGTTTCCCGCTCCCCGTCAAGGGACAGGCATCCTTCGGCAGTTTTGTAGGTTCTGGCTGATTTCTTGAGGATTTCCGGGTTAAGCATGACAAGGTAGGTGTCCTCCATGCGTATGGCAATAATTCGCTTGCGAATGCCGATCATATTGGCGGCAAGCCCCACGCAGCGATGCCTGTAAGCCTTCAGCGTATCCAAAAGATCGGTTGCGGCGGAGAGGTCCTCCTTGGTCGCAATCTCCGATTTTTCGGCGAGAAAAGTTTCGTTCCGTATGATATCCTGAACCATATTGTCGCGATCGCCTCTTTCTTGGTTTCCTGATGCAAATCTTTGAATTATTCGACAGAGCATCTTTTTCTTCCTGCAAACCAAACTAAAAAAATCGGCGCACAGTCCCGAATTTATCTCGTAGCCGAGATACTTCCTCTCGTTGAAGAAATACTGACGGCAGCAATAAATGGCGAAAGCTGCAAATCAGTTATTGCTAATGCCTATATTTATGATAGAATGGCAATCGTAGCAGAGTTTTTCAGAAACGGAGGATGCCATTGCCTATGTCGAATATCATTGTGACAGGTCCCAGGCTTCATCTGCGGCAGGCGGAGGAGCGGGATATTGACTATATCATGAGTCTGGAGGAGGATCCGGAGAACCTGAAGTTCATCGTGCCTTTCACGAGGGAGATGCACCTGGCGGTGATCCGCTCGGGGGAGGACAGCATGGATGTCCTTGTAGAGAGGAAGGACACGGGAGAGCCTGTCGGGTATCTTTGGGTGGCAGGGCTCAGGAATACTTCCCATGAAATCGAGTGGACCCATGTCATCATCGGGAAGAAGGGGCAGGGCTATGGGCATGAGGCCATGAAACTCCTGAAGCTCTGGACGTTCGAGGTGATGAAGGCGCACCGCGCATGGATGGACTGCAAGGACTACAATGCCCGTGCCCTTCATCTCTACGAGGCGGAAGGGATGGTCAGGGAGGGCCTGATTCGGGAAACCATCCTCACGGAGGGGCGCTATGAGAATCTTGTGATTCTTGGCATTCTTGACCGGGAGTATCGGGCGAGAAGGGCGCAGGGGCTTGAACTGCCGGTGCCGGGCAGGGAGCCGCAGGAGGATGGGCGATAGGGGCTTTGCAAATTTTCTTCTTTTCCGTGGGAATCATGAAGGAGAAATGTTTTTTGTGACGAATAGAAGAGTACGGGAAGATTTTTCGGAAGGTCCTTTTAGGAGGCGGTACTGTTGGATAGAAAATTGAAATTGCTGATATCCGATGATTCCAAGCTGCTCCGCAAGAAGCTCAGAGCGGAGCTTGAGAGCTTGGATTGTGAGGTTATTGAGGCAGAGAATGGAAAGGAAGCCATTCTCAAGGAGATGAACGAGAAGCCCGATGGCGTGATCCTGGATATTGTCATGCCGGAGGTGGGAGGCATCGAGGCGCTGCAGGTGATCCGCGAGGTAAGCCCGGAGGTTCCCGTTGTCATGCTTTCCTCGGCAGGCACCCCGCAGAAGCTCATGCAGACTCTGAAGATGGGGGCGATTGACTTTATCCAGAAGCCTTACACCAGTGAGCAGATCAAGAAGGCTGTAGAGCAGATCCGCAAACGGGTAGAGAAGAATGGGTAGGCAGTATCTTGCACAGCGTCTTTTTAATGAAGGGCGTTTGTCGCGAGATGAGCTGGCGGGGCTTTTGGGACAGAAGAGTTTTCAGGCCGTCGAAGCAGCCGCCGAAGGCCTTTCGGGTGACGATGGGCATCCTGTCCTGACCGCAGTGCGGAAGGCGGCAGGGGAGGATCTCCAGCCGGAAGCGGAGGCGTATGGCGATTATATGGAGCTTTTCATGGAGTCCCTCATGGATTTCCTGGGAGCACCGGCAGTCGTTGACACGGTGGCTGTACCTGCGGATGAGTCCTGCGATGTTTTCTATGCGGTGTCACAGCGTATGGACGGAGATCTCAGCATAGTCAGCGGTATTTTGGCTGAGCGGGATGAGTTCATGGAGCTGGCTGTGCGCTACAGCCAGGAGAAGGTGGCCAGCCCTGAGGATGCCTTGGCCATTGACAGCTTGGAAGAATTCCTGAACGTTGTGAACGGCGTCTTCAGCATCCAGGAAGCGGAGAAGGACAAGGAACTGGATCTGGAGGTTCCGCGCTCCGGAAAACTCATGAACCCCGAGGGGAACCGGCAGCTGATTCTGCGCATCTATGCGGACTTTGGCGTGTTCTATGTGGTGCTCTCGGCGGATGAGTTCCTGTGATGTGAAGGAAGGGGCAGATATGTGCAAAGTATTTTCACATAGTTCTCTATGATAAAAAGATTGACAATTTGCCCTAAATTATTATAATATATAAGTAGTGTTTCCGGATAGTTTTTGGATTGCAGAAGTTTCGGTGCCGCGAGGGGCATTTTTGGAGACGGCTCCTTGAATCGGCATTTGAAATAGGATAACCGGAGTTTTTCCGGGAAATTTCTAAATTTTTAGGGGGTATTTTTCAATGGCAGTAAAAGTAGCTATTAATGGTTTTGGTCGTATTGGTCGTCTTGCATTCCGTCAGATGTTTGACGCTGAGGGATATGAAATTGTTGCCATCAATGACCTCACAAGCCCCAAGATGCTTGCCCATCTCTTGAAGTATGATTCCACTCAGGGCACCTACAAGTACGCCGATAAAGTAGAGGCCGGCGAGAGTTCCATCAAGGTCAACGGCAAGGAAATTGTTATTTACAAAGAGGCAGATGCCGCGAACATTCCCTGGGGCAAGCATGACGTGGATGTTGTCTTGGAGTGCACGGGCTTCTACACGAAGAAGGAGAAGGCTGAGGCTCATCTGAAGGCCGGCGCGAAGAAGGTCGTCATCTCCGCCCCCGCAGGCAATGACCTCCCGACGATTGTCTATAACGTCAACCACAAGGTTCTCACGAAGGATGACAAGATCATTTCCGCTGCATCCTGCACGACGAACTGCCTTGCTCCGATGGCGAAGGCTCTCAACGATCTCGCTCCGATCCAGAGCGGCATCATGGCAACGATTCATGCTTACACCGGCGACCAGATGACCTTGGACGGCCCGCAGCGCAAGGGCGATCTCCGCCGCAGCCGTGCCGCAGCCGTGAATATCGTTCCGAACTCCACGGGCGCAGCCAAGGCAATCGGCCTCGTTATCCCCGAGCTCAAGGGCAAGCTCATCGGCGCAGCTCAGCGCGTTCCGACTCCCACGGGCTCCACGACTCTGCTCTTTGCCGTTGTGAAGGGCGAGGTCACAGTAGAAGAGATCAATGCACAGATGAAGAAGGAGTCCACGGAGTCCTTCGGCTACACCGAGGAAGAGCTCGTTTCCAGCGACATCGTCGGCATGAAGTACGGCTCTCTCTTCGATGCCACCCAGACCATGGTCAGCCCCATTGGCGACGGCAACACTCAGGTGCAGGTCGTTTCCTGGTACGACAACGAGAACAGCTACACGAGCCAGATGGTTCGCACCATCAAGTACTTCGCAGAGCTGGGCTAATCGCATAGTGTCTGAAAAGAATTGAGGTCCTTAGAGGTCCGGCCTTCGTTGGGCCGGACCTGTTTTTCCTTTACTGCGAAAATTTCGTGTAAGGGCGTAGTGCGGAACACCGTTTCGCACGAAGTTTAGGAATTGGAGGCTTAGAGAATGAATAAAAAGACCATCAAGGATATCGATGTCAAGGGCAAAAAGGTGTTTGTCCGCGTGGATTACAATGTTCCCTTTGACGAGAACCAGAACATCACGAATGACGAGCGCATGGTCCGCACATTGCCGACCATCAACTACCTTCTGGACCATGGTGCGGCTGTGATTCTTGCCTGCCATATCGGCCGTCCTTCCGAGGCTCGTGAGCCGCAGTTCTCCACGAAGCATCTCGTGGACCATCTTTCCGAAATCCTGAAGAAAGATGTGAAATGGGCTTCCGATTGCGTAGGCCCCGAGGCTGAGGCTGCCGCGAAGGACCTGAAGCCCGGCGAAGTCCTGCTTCTCGAGAACCTCCGCTATCATAAGGCAGAGAAGAAGAACGATCCGGAATTTGCAAAGCAGCTGGCATCCCTGGCGGATGTTGCTGTGGATGATGCTTTCGGCGTTTCCCATCGCGGTCATGCTTCCAATTCGGGCATCGCGAAATATGTCGAAGTGGTTGCAGGTTTCCTGATGGAAGCGGAGATCAACTATATCGGCAAGACATTGGAAGCCCCCCAGCATCCTTTTGTTGCCATCATCGGCGGAGCCAAGGTTTCCGACAAGATCGGTGTCATCAACAACCTGATCGACAAGGTGGATACCATCATCATCGGCGGCGGCATGGCGCATACCTTCGATGCGGCGAAGGGGCTCCCCATCGGCGATTCCCTCTGCGAGCCGGACAAGTACGACCTGGCCCGTGACCTCCTGAAGAAGGCGGAGGAAAAGGGCGTGAAGGTCATTCTTCCGGTGGATCTCGTCATTGCCGACAAGTTCGACAAGGATGCCAATTTCAAGACGGTTCCGGTGGACCAGGTTCCCGATGGCTGGCAGGCATTGGATTCCGGCGTGGAGACTTCGAAGGAGTATGTGAAGGCTCTGGAGGGCGCGAAGACAGTGATTTGGAACGGCCCCATGGGCGTGTTCGAGTTTGACAATTTCGCCAAGGGCACCCTGGCTGTGGCACAGGCCGTTGCCAAGGCGACAGAGGAAGGCGCGGTTTCCATCGTCGGCGGCGGCGATTCCGTCGCGGCGCTCAAGAAGACGGGGCTTACGGAGAAGATTTCCCATGTGTCCACGGGCGGCGGCGCTACCCTTGAATTCCTCGAAGGCAAGGAAATGCCGGGTGTTGCCGCGATTGCGGATAAATAAGGCAGTACGCACAATTGATGGAATAGATTGATGGAATAGTATGAAGGGATGTTGATATCTATGGCAAGAAGGCCGATTATTGCCGGTAACTGGAAGATGAACAACACGATTGCGGCGGGCAAGCAGCTCGTGAATGACCTGGCTCCTCTCGTGAAGGACAACAAGGACGTGGATATCGTGGTCTGCCCGACGGCTACGGCTCTTGCTGCTGTGGCTGAGGCGGTGAAGGGATCCAACATCCATGTGGGCGCACAGAACGTCCATTGGGAGAAGAGCGGGGCCTTCACGGGCGAGATTTCCACGGAAATGCTGAACGAGATTGGCGTGGAGTACTGCGTCCTCGGCCACAGCGAGCGCCGCGATTACTTCGGCGAGACGGATGAGGGCGTGAACAAGCGCGCCAAGGCCGCCTTTGCCGCAGGAATCACGCCAATCATCTGCTGCGGGGAGTCCCTGGAGATTCGCGAGGCAGGAAACTATATCGACCATGTGGTGAAGCAGATCGATGCGGCTCTGGATGGGTTCGCCGCTGCCGATGTGGCGAAGCTTGTCATCGCCTATGAGCCTATCTGGGCGATTGGCACGGGCAAGACGGCTACCTTCGAGCAGGCCGAGGAAGTCTGCAAGGCCATCCGCGAAGCCGTGGCGAAGAAGTTCGACCAGGCGGCCGCCGATGCCATCCGCATCCAGTATGGCGGAAGCGTGAAGCCTGCGACCATCAAGGATCTCATGAAGCAGCCCAATGTTGACGGCGCCCTCGTTGGCGGCGCCTCTCTCAAGGCGAAGGACTTCTCCGAGATCGCTAATTTCTGACAGGGAGAAATTGTATGGCAACTATAAAGCATGCCCCTATCGCCCTGATCATCATGGACGGTTGGGGAATCGGCGATCCCAAGGATCCGAACAATGCCATTGCTGTCGGCAAGACCCCGAATCTCGATGGCCTTGTGGCAAAGTATCCCAATGCTCGCTTGCAGGCGTCCGGCGGATATGTCGGGCTGCCGGACGGGCAGATGGGGAATTCCGAGGTCGGGCATACGAATATCGGTGCCGGGCGCATCATCTATCAGGAGCTTACCCGCATCACCAAGGCCATCAAGGATGGCGATTTCTTTGAGAATGAGGCTCTGCTTGCAGCCATCTATGATGCGAAGAAAAACGGCGGTGCCCTGCATCTCATGGGTCTGGTGTCCCCCGGCGGCGTGCACAGCCACAGCCAGCATCTCTATGGGCTTCTGGAGCTTGCAAAGAAACAGGGGCTTCAGGAGGTCTATGTCCACGCCTTCCTCGATGGCCGTGATGTTCCCCCGGCCAGTGCGGCGGAGTATCTGGAGGAGCTGGAGGCGAAGATCAAGGAAATCGGCGTGGGCAAGGTTGCCGTGATTTCCGGGCGCTATTATGCCATGGATCGCGACAAGCGCTGGGAGCGCGTGGTCAAGGCATACGATGCGATTGCCAAGGGCGAGGGAAAGACAGCGAAATCCTCGGCGGAGGCCATTCAGGCCTCCTATGCGGACAAGTCGGAAAAGCCCGAGGGTGTTACGGATGAGTTCGTTGTCCCCGTGGTCATTGACGGCTACAAGGGCATGAAGTCCGGTGACGGCGTGATTTTCTTCAACTTCCGTCCCGACCGCGCCCGGGAGCTCACGCATGCCTTTACGGATGAGACCTTCGATGGATTCCCGAGGGTAGAGGGCCTCAAGCTTTCCTTTACCACCATGACCCAGTATGAGAAGGGCTTGAACGTGAAGATTGCCTATCCGCCCCAGTCCATACAGAACACCTTGGGCGAGGTGGTATCGAAGGCAGGGCTCAAGCAGCTCCGCATTGCCGAGACGGAGAAGTATGCCCATGTGACATTCTTCTTCAACGGTGGCGTGGAAAAGGAGTACGAGGGCGAGGACCGCATCCTTGTTCCTTCCCCGAAGGTGGCAACCTATGACCTCCAGCCGGAGATGAGCGCCATCGAGGTCACGGACAAGGTGGTGGAAGCCATCAAGTCAGGGAAATACGACTTCATTATCCTGAACTACGCCAATGGCGACATGGTGGGGCATACGGGTGTCCTTCCGGCGGCCATCAAGGCCGTGGAGACCGTGGATGCCTGTGTGGGACGCTTTGTTGAGGCGCTTCAGTCTGTCGGCGGTGAAGTGGTGATCATTGCGGACCATGGCAACGCGGATGTCATGGTGGATCCCGCATCGAAAGAGCCTTTCACGGCGCATACGACGAATCCTGTTCCCGTAATCTGTGTTTCGGATCGCGTCAAGTCCATCCAGGAGGGCGCCCTCTGCGATGTGGCTCCGACGCTCCTGACGCTTGCGGGCCTGGAGATCCCGAAGGAAATGACGGGCAAGGTGCTTGTGGATATGAAATAAGTGAGATGTGGCAGATTCCCGGGGAAAGGGGATTCCTTTCCCCGAGGGATGCCTGGTGTGTATTATAGAAAAGAGAGGAATACGAACAATGATTGCTTATTCACAAAAAGTGGAAGACATGGCGTGCGTAGCGAAGGAAGTAAATCATGGCCCGGCTCCGATTCCGGAAGAAGGCAAATGGGTACAGGCGAAGGAAGTCAAGGATATCAGCGGCCTCACCCATGGCGTGGGCTGGTGCGCTCCTCAGCAGGGAGCCTGCAAGCTGACCCTTAATGTCAAGGAAGGCGTCATCCAGGAGGCTCTCGTGGAGACCATCGGCTGCTCCGGCATGACCCATTCCGCAGCCATGGCGGCAGAGATCCTGACCGGCAAGACGATTCTGGAAGCCCTCAACACGGATCTCGTCTGCGATGCCATCAACACCGCCATGCGGGAGCTGTTCCTCCAGATTGTCTATGGCCGCAGCCAGACAGCGTTCTCCGATGACGGATTGCCCATTGGCGCAGGTCTTGACGATCTCGGCAAGGGTCTCCGCAGCCAGGTCGGCACCATGTACAGCACCCTCAAGAAGGGTCCCCGTTATCTCGAACTCGCAGAGGGCTATGTCACCCGCATTGCCCTTGACAAGGAAGACCGCGTCATTGGCTATGAGGTCGTGCAGGTCGGCAAGGCGATGGAAGCCATCAAGAAGGGCGTCAATGCCGACGAGGCCATCAAGAAGAACACGAGCACCAAGGGCCGTTTCGCCGATGCCGCGAAGTACATCGATCCGCGCGAGGAGTAATTGGGCAGGATTGCATGAGCAGCAATGTCGTCCATTACATGTTGAGATAAAGGGAAGGAATGAAGATAATGTCATTGTTTGAAGGCTATGAGCGCCGTATTGACCAAATCAACGAAGTTTGCAAGAAATACGGGATCGAGAAGATAGAGGATGCGAAGACCATCTGCGAGGAGAAGGGGTTTGATCCCGGCAAGATCGTCAAGGATCTCCAGCCCATCGCGTTCGAGAATGCTGCATGGGCATATACCCTCGGTGCGGCTATCGCTATCAAGAAGGGCAACAAGACGGCCGTCGAGGCTGCGAAGTCCATCGGCGAGGGCCTGCAGGCTTTCTGCGTTCCAGGTTCCGTTGCGGATCACCGCAAGGTTGGCCTTGGCCATGGCAATCTCGCGGCCATGCTCCTCTCGGAGGATGCCGGCTGCTTCGCGTTCCTTGCAGGCCATGAGTCCTTCGCTGCCGCTGAGGGTGCGATCGGTATCGCCCAGACAGCGAACAAGGTCCGCAAGAACCCGCTGCGCGTCATCCTGAACGGTCTCGGAAAAGATGCGGCGCAGATCATCTCCCGCATCAATGGGTTCACCTATGTCCAGACCCAGTATGACTACAAGACCAACGAGGTCAATGTGGTGAAGGAAGTCGCGTACTCTGATGGCCCACGCGCAAAGGTCAGGTGCTATGGCGCGGACAGCGTGCAGGAAGGCGTTGCCATCATGCACAAGGAGGATGTCGATATCTCCATCACGGGCAACTCCACGAATCCCACCCGCTTCCAGCATCCGGTGGCCGGCTGCTACAAGAAAGAGCGCATCGAGGAGGGCAAGAAGTACTTCTCCGTTGCATCGGGCGGCGGCACGGGCCGTACCCTCCATCCGGACAACATGGCAGCAGGCCCTGCTTCCTACGGCATGACGGACACTCTGGGCCGCATGCACGGCGACGCCCAGTTCGCAGGAAGCTCCTCCGTTCCGGCGCATGTTGACATGATGGGCCTCATCGGCGCAGGCAACAACCCCATGGTGGGCATGAGCGTTGCCGTCGCCGTTGCCGTGCAGGAAGCCATGGCGAAGTAAACATCGAACAGAATACCTGAAATATGAACAAGAAAATCTTTCGTCTTTTTTCTGCGTTGGCTGTGGGGGCTGCCTGTTTCGGTTTCGCCGGCGGAACTGAAGCGGCAATGGCCCTGCCCAATCCCATGGTCAGCTATGACAGCGTAGCGGCAGCCAGGGGGGCCGCAGGATTTCAGCCGTTGTATCTTCCCTCCATCAGCGGCTACCGTATGAATCAGGTCTGGGTCATAGGCGGGGATGTCATCGATATGGAATACGTATCGGAAGACCTGCCTGCCGGCAAGTTCCGTCTCCGCACAGCTCGTTGCACGGAACGGATGAATGGGGACATCAGTGGCATACATGGGGCGAAATGGGGAGAAGAACGTATCAACGGCCTCCCAATCGCTATCGCCGATGTTCCTGGCGCTTCCAATGCCTATGCCGCCCATTGGCGGTACAACAATATGTTTTTTTCTGTAAGCGTCGAGAATATGACCTATCGGGAATTCCAGAGGCTTTTGGAATATGGATTGGCAGAGATGACAATCAATTGTTTCTGAGGCGAAAAAAAGCCGCTCTCTTGTGAGAGCGGCTTTTTTGTTTGTGGATCTATGGGTCAGACTTTGAAATGTGCCACTTCCTTCTGCAAGGAGCTTGCCATTTCGGAAAGCTGCTGGCTGCTGATGGCCATTTCGTGGATGGAGGCTGCCTGCTCCTCGGTGGCGGCGGAGACGGTCTCGGAGTTGGAGACGACGTTGCGGCTCATCTCTTCGATGGCGTGGATGGCCTTCTGGCAGTTCTCGGCATTCCCCGATACTTCGCGGGAAGCGTCCTCGATTTCCTTGGAGCGCTTGGCGATGGTTTCCACAAGCCGGACGATGGACTGGAACTCGTGCCCGGCTTCTTCGACGCTGGAGCGGGTGGTGGAGAGCTGGTCTGTTCCCTGTTCCATGCTGTTGACTGCATGGGAGGTTTCCTGCTGGATCTGAGTGATGAGCGTGGAAATCTGCTTGGTGGCCTCATCGGATTGGGCTGCCAGCTTGCGGATCTCGTCGGCGACGACCGCGAAGCCGCGTCCCTGTTCTCCTGCCCGGGCTGCCTCGATGGCGGCATTGAGGGCGAGAAGGTTCGTCTGCTCGGCAATGCCGGAAATGGTCTCGGTGATCTTGCCGATGGCCTCGGAACGCTCGCCGAGTTCGTTGACTGTCTTTGCCGATTCGCCGACCACTTCATTGAGCCGTTCCATATCCGATACGGTGCGTTCTACCACGGCATTCCCGTTCCGGGCGGTTTCCGTGGCCTGGAGGGTTTCCGTGGCGGCTTTTTTCGCATGGTTGAAGACCAGGCCGATGCGCTCGGACAGGCGTGTCATGGACTGGGAAGCCTCGTCCACGGCAGCGAGCTGCTTGTTGGTGGAACCGGCCACGTCCGTGATGGATTCGGCAATCTGGTTGCTGGCTGCGGAGGACTGCTCCGTCATTTCGTTGAGCTGGGAAGCATTTCCGGCCACTTGCTCCGCAGAGGTGCCCATGGCGTTCAGGAGCTTCCTCATATTGACTCCCAAGGCGGAGATTCCCTGGATCATTTGCCCGGTTTCATCCTGTGCTGCTGCAAAGGCCGGATTGACCGGCTCCTGCCGATAGTCCCCTTCGGCGAATTTCTGCAAACGTCTCGTGACGAAGCTGATGGGATCGGCAAAGCGCTTGGCAAGACGTGCTCCTGCCACAGTCATGATGATGGTCACGGCGACCATGATGATGACGGACATGAGGATTTTCTGGTAAAGAGCCTCGCGATTTTCTGCGATATGGGCGGCTGCGGCATCGTCGATGTAGTCAATCCAGGAACCGGTGCCGACGATCCACTGGTAGGGCTTGAACTCCACGGAGTATCCCCGCTTGGGAAGGCTCTCGGTCTCGCCGGGCTTGGGATAGTTGAAATTGCAGTAGCCGCCTCCCGGAGCCTGGGCTACCTTGAAGATCTCCTTCATGTAATAGAAGCCGTTGGTGTCTTTGGCTTCCTGGCGCATCGTTCCTTCTGCCGCCGGCTGTCCCGCATGGACGACGCAGATGCCGGTATCCTTTTCGTCGGCAAAGAAGTATCCCTTTCCGTCATCGTAGCGATCCGACCGGATGAGATCGGCCGCCAGATCCTTTGCCTGCTCTTCGG
Source organism: uncultured Veillonellaceae bacterium (assembly GCA_902773295.1). Taxonomy (GTDB): domain Bacteria; phylum Bacillota; class Negativicutes; order Selenomonadales; family Selenomonadaceae; genus UBA3796. The sequence continues at coordinate 13,041 of CACYDT010000068.1, forward strand.
TAAGTTCCCCGGACATCTGTCGCTTATAGATGGCATTCAGGGCTGTGATAAGTCCTTCGGTCTGGAGTTTGAGAATCTGGTCATATTGCTCTTCCAGATTTTTGCGGTAGGCCATCTCTGCGGCATCGTTGTCCCTCACGGTGCTGTAGATAAAAAAACCTCCTACAATCAGTGTGATCAAGACACTGACGGAGACAAGCAAGGCGGTCAGCTTGCCTTGCACGGAATGAAGAAATGGCATGTTTTTCCCTCGCTTTCTTTAGATGAAAGGAGCGTGTTGGTGAAGTCTCATCAACGTACTCCCAGGAACCGGAAAGAAACTTTCGTATCCATTGACTATTCTACAAAAGACATCAGACTTCCTGCCTCTCTCGCACGATTTTATGCTTGCGAAGGAAAAATGAGGGAACGGTTGCGGGGGAAGGGGAGGCATGATAGAATAGAGGCGCAAGAAACATCTTTGCGGCAAGCAGATAAATATTCCAAATGTTTTGATAGGCATATATGAAATCAAGTCGATGGTGCAGGGAAATGTTGGAAGGCAGCCGCAGGAAGAAGGGACGATGGAAGGATATGTCAAGGTATCGTTGTTTGCAGCCGAACTATGTGAGCCGTTTCCAGTGTGACGGGACGGTCTGTGATGCCCAATGCTGCCGTGGATGGAATATCCAGCTGGACATAGGGGCGATTGCAAGGTTCCGCAAGGCGCCCAAGCTGCTTCGACGCAAGCTCTTTTCCCATATTGCGGAGAACAAGGTCACGGGCTTGCAAGAGATTGTCAAGGAGAAGGATTCCTGTCCTTTTTTGGGGAAGGATCGGCTCTGCATCTTGCAGAAGCGCAAAGGATTGGGATTCCTGGCGGATGTCTGCGCGGAATATCCCCGTCTTACGACACAGTTCCCGGATATGCTGGAACGTGCTCTTTGCGTGACCTGTCCCGTGGTGGCGAGGCTCGCTCTTCTGGACAAGGCTCCCATAGCGTTTGAGGAGGTCGAGATCGAAACGGAGAGGGAAACCTATTTCCAGCAGGCCGATGATGCGGAGGCCATCGAAGCGCTTCATTTTTTTGATGTGCAGAAGGGCGGCATCCGCATCCTTCAGGATCGGAGCCTTTCCCTGCCGGAGCGCTTGGCGAAGCTGGAGAGCTTCCTCGGACAGGCAGAGGAACTTCTGGCGGAGGGCAAGGGGGAGGCAATTTCCCGCCTTCCGGAAGAAATGGGGCATGGCTTGCCGGTGCTGCCTTTTTCCTTGCGGTTTCCGATGATTGTGCGCCTGCTGGACAATCTTATGGAGAAATCCGAGGATGATGACCCGAAATCTGCGGAACTTCGGGAGCGCATCCATCGCGCGCTGGAACCGGAGCAAGGCGCAGAGGCGAAGCAGGAGGCTGCTTTTGCCGCCTATGAGAAGGAAATACTTGAGCCATGCAGCCATATCTTGGAGAATTATCTGGTCAATGAATATTTTGGTTCTCTTTATCCTTGCGCCGCATTGGGGAGTTTTCGCCATAACGCGCAGATTTTCCTCGCAATGTACAGCCTCCTGGAGCTCTTCCTTGTGAGCCTGCTTGCCGAAAAGGCGAAGGCCGATGAGGAGGATATCATCGCTGCGGTTCAATGGCTGGCCGTTCGTGTGAAGCACTTCCTGAACTATACGTCGCTGGTATCTGATTTCCTGAAGGAAAACGAGGGCTTCTGCTTTGCGGGAGAGCGTATGGGAACTGTGGCAGAAACGACAGAGAAGCTTCCGGAAGAAAGCGCTGCCTCCGATGCGGAGGATGAGGCGCAGGAAGATGGAGCAAGGAAAGAAGATTCTCCGTATGAGAGCGAGATTTTGCAGGTGAATCCGAGGAGGCTCCAGATCCAGTCCGTTCCCGGCATTGTCTATGCCCAGGAAAGTACGTTGGACTATGCGAATGTGCCTCTTCGCATGGATGTGCTCCGCCCAAAGGGACGGAGGAACTTGCCTGCGGTGATCTTCGTGACCGGCGGGGGCTTCATTGCATCGGATCGGGCAAGGTGCCTGCAGCTTCGTCTGCGCCTTGCCGAGGCAGGCTATTTCGTTGGGAGCATCCAGTATCGTGTGACGCCGGAGGCGCTGTTCCCCGCTCCTTTGGAGGATGTGAAGTCCGCCATCCGTTATGTGAGATCCCATGCGGAACAGCTTCATGCGGATCCGGACAGGATCGGTGTGATAGGCGACAGCGCAGGGGGTTATCTTGCGGCGTTTGCAGGCATTACGAATTATCCTACGGCGTTTGACAAGGGAGAGCATCTGGACGTGCCAAGTTCGGTGAAAGCCGCAGTTGACCTCTACGGGGTATCGGATCTCCTTCATGTGAGGGAGGGGGCTCCGGAGGAAGTGAAGGAGTATTATTCTTCGCCTGCGGGCGTACCGTCCCTCTTCGTGAACGGCGTTCCCGGTTTTGGCGGCAGAGGCGGAGGAGTGGAGGCGAACCGTTCCTCTATGGAGGAAGCAAATCCCATCCGCTATATCACGGAGGAATCCGCTCCCATGCTCCTGCTGCATGGATCGGAGGACCGGGTAGTATTGCCGGAACAGACGGATTTCCTGTATCAGGCATTGAGGAAGAAAGGAGTAGAGGCAGTGAGGTGTCTTGTGCCGGGGGCGGGACACGCAGGAGAGTATTGGGTGCAGGATGAGGTCATCCAACGGATCCTGTCCTTCTTCGATCAGCATTTGGGGAAGCGTCAGGAAGAGTGAGCAGGATATTATTTCGCAACGGTCGTTGAATTGAGAATCCCCTGAATTCATTCAGGGAGAGTGTCAAATGGATTTGCTGTTCGTTGCTCCGCCTCTCCATTTACCGGGTTTCTTTACTTTCTGAAGGAAACGGTGTAGAATAGAAGTGTCACCGAGTAATAAGGAACAGGAAGATAAGGTGGGATGAGTGATATGCTGAAGAAGACAAAAATTATCTGCACACAGGGGCCTTCCACGGAGAAGCCGGGTGTGGTGGAAGAGCTTATCAAAAATGGCATGAACTGCGCGAGGTTCAATTTCTCCCATGGCGACCATGCGGAGCATCTCGGGCGCATCAATATGGTGCGCGAGGCGGCGAAGAAAGTAGGGCGTGTGGTATCCCTGATTCTCGATACCAAGGGTCCTGAGATGCGCCTCGGCGAGTTCAAGGACGGCAAGGTCATGCTGGAGAAGGGGAACAAGTTCACGCTGACGTACTCGGATGAGCCGGGGGATGAAACCCATGTGTCCGTGAACCATAAGGGTCTTTACACGGAAGTGAAGCCGGGGGATACCCTGCTTCTCTCCGATGGCCTTGTCGCTCTCAAAGTGGATGCCATTCATGACAAGGATATCGAGACGACTATCCAGAACAGCGGGAAGATGAGCACGCGCAAGCGTGTGGCTGCCCCGGGGATTTCCCTGGGATTGCCGCCGATTTCCGAGCAGGACGAGAAGGACATCATCTTTGCCTGTGAGCAGGACATGGACTTCGTGGCGGCTTCCTTTATCCAGCGCCCGGAGGATGTGCTCGTCATCCGCAAGCTCATTGAGGAGCACAACGGGCACATGGAGATTATCCCGAAAATTGAGAATCTGGAAGGCGTGAAAAATTTCGACAAAATCCTGGAGGTTTCCGATGGCATCATGGTTGCCCGCGGCGACCTCGGCGTTGAGGTTCCTGCCGAGGATGTGCCCCTGATCCAGAAGGACATCATCCGCAAGTGCAACAAGGCGGGCAAGCCGGTCATCGTTGCCACTCAGATGCTTGAGACCATGACGGACAACCCGCGCCCGACTCGTGCGGAGGTCTCGGACGTGGGCAATGCGATTCTCGACGGGACGGATGCCATCATGCTTTCCGGGGAAACGGCCAGCGGCAAGTACCCGGTGGAGGCCGTGGCTACCATGAGCCGTATCGCCAAGCGCATTGAGGAGTCCCTTGGCTACAAGGATCTTTTTGTGGAGCAGGGCATTGAGCACCTCAAGTCCCGCACCCGCGCGGTTGCCCATGCCACCGTGCAGATGGCCTATGAAATGGATGCGGCCGCCATCATCACGCCCACGGAATCCGGTTTTACGACGGAGGTGGTCTCCAAGTACCGCCCGAAAGCTGCCATCATTGCCTACTGCCCGGATGAGAAGGCTGTCCGTCAGATGAACCTGCGCTGGGGTGTGTACCCCATGCTCGGGAAGAAGTGGAACGACAGGAACGAGATGGCTATTGCGGCTGCGGCGGCAGCCTTGGAGCATGGCTATGTGAAGGTGGGCGATTGCACGATCATCACCTCCGGCATCAAGACGGCGGAGGACGGCAATACGAATTCCATTCGCGTCTATACCATTTAAGAAATATATTTGTAGAAACCAAGAGCCACCGGGCAGTTCTGTCCGGTGGCTCTTGTGCCAAGCACAGGAGCCTCACTCTTTGCCGGAATCCTTTTTCGGTTGGCATGTCTTTCGGAGGATTCTCCTGTGGGGATGCTCCTTCTTTTGCAAAGATTAGCTTAAGATTTTCGCCGGAAAGACGATATACTGAATAGATGGAGTGTTTCGACGAACTGGATACTTGCAAGCAGGGAGCTGAGGAAAATGTTTGAAGGGATTGGGTCGTTCAGGAACGTAGGGTCGTTGAATACGTATCTGCAACAGAAGAAGCTGCGCTTTGCGGCGAACTACAAGATGAAGACGGGGCAGAGGCTCTCGGATGCTGTGAAGGCTATGAATTCCGGCGTGGTGGATTCCATGATGGCCGCCGGGCGCAAGGCGGAGGACGAGGCATCGAAGCAGAGGGTGTCCCTCATCCGGCAGAAGCTCCTGAGTGGCAAGCGGGTCTCGCAGGCGGAGATCGAGTATCTGCGGCAGAAGGATCCCTCCCTCTACAAGAAGGCGAAGAAGGCGGAGGAATACCGGGATGAGCTCAAGGCGAAGCTGAAAAACTGCAAGACCAAGCAGGAAGCCATGATGGCCGTTGCCCAGTCCATGGCGAAGGCAGCGGCGGAGATCGGGACGGAGCTTGCCGCGGCGAAGGCCATGGCGGGCGGTGGTGGAGGCGCGGCTTCTGCCACAAGCTTTGCGGAGCCGGGCGGGGGAGGCGCCGCTCCTGCTCCGGGACTCCTGGGGGCACAGGCAGGCGGGGATGCCGCCGCAGGAGCCGGGGACGCGGCTCTCACGGAGGCATCGGCAGGCGCGGAATCCGGGACGGCTTCCATGCAGGCGGCGGGCGGCAGTGAAGCGCAGGCAGATCCCAAGGCCATTGCCGGGGCAAACGGAACCACGGCAGATACAGGGGCGAGGGAGGCCGGAACGGAGGAAAGAGCTCCGGAAGCAGCAGAGCATGGCAAGGCAAATCCTGCCTCGCCGCTCCAAGCGGCTGCAGAAGCGATGCGGGCAGACATGGCCCCGGACTCCATCCTGGAGAAGTACCTCATGATTGTGGCGGCCATTCAGGACGAGTGGATGGCCTTTGCCGTATCCGAGGATTACAAGGCCCTGCCCGATGACACCATCGAGGCCATGAGGGAGAAGAAGGAAGGCAGGAAGGAAAAGAGGCACAGGTTCAAGGTGGAGGCGCCGACCAAGCCCGTGGTAAATATGCTGAACGCCTACAAGGAAACCCAGATCCACATGAAGGAATTCGAGATGGAAATGGGGAAGCAGGAGAAGGAAGAATCGTTGGACGGAAAGAAATGAACGGGGACGTGGATTTGGTGCAGGGCGTGGATACCGAGTATGCAAAGGAGTGATTCCAAATGATGATTGGAAAGGCGGAGAGCGCGAGTTATGTGGACTCGAATCTGTTGACAGGGAAGGAGCATGGGGACGGGACGGCGAAGGTCAGCCGTGCCATCCAGGGCAAGACCATCGGCGAGCGCAACGAGGAACTGCTGGATGACCTCGGGAAGAAGTCCGGGGATGCCTACCAAGTGGACATCAGCGATGAGGCAAAGAAGCGACTTCGCAACAGCACAGGCTCTTTCTACCAGATCCTTGGGGATATGGGCTGGACGAGGAAGGATGAGCTGGAGGCCTTGGGAAAGGCCGTGGAGCGCTATCAGGATATGAAGGAAAGAGCAGTCAGGGGAGAGACCGTTTACCCTTGGAGCCTGGACAAGGCCGGGGTTCCCATCAAAGACATGTTCCCGGCAGGGATGTTGGATGCTTCCCCGACGGCGACGGGAGACGGAGTTTTCGTGAAGGACGGGAACATTGCTCAGATCGTGAAAACCGCCACGGGGTTGGAGGAAAGCCCTGTCCGCGATGCCGGGCAGTTTTCTGTCGCGGAGATTCGGACCGAGCATTACAGGTGGACAGAGGAAAAGGGAGTCGAGGAGACGTTTACCAGGGAGGAGGAAATCGAGGCGCTCCGGGAGGGAGTTCGCAAGGAGTTGGTGGACGGCATCCGCAGGACCATGGGTGACATCCTGAAGCCCTATGAAACCTACGAGGAGGCATACGATGCCCTGTACAAGGATGAGGTCGGCATCGGAACATACAGCATCGATGAGGATGAGATGTCCGTCAGGATGCAGAGCGGAATCTCGTTCCATAGCGGCGCGTTCGGCGCCTTGGCCGGCCGGCTGAATGATTATTTGGAACAGTTCGGGGCGGAGGACGGCTTTTTCGATAGGCTCTCCACTGCGTTGAACGAGCTGGATCCCGATGAAACCAATGCACTCGTGAACCAGATGCGCAGCATGGTGAAAACCGTCCGTGGAGGGAATGCCATTCAGGAAAAGAGCGAGAGTTTCCGGGATGAGGTAAAGAATGCCATCTATGAGGAATACGGAAACAAGGCCGGAAAGCAGGAGGAAGAAGAGCAGAAGAAAAAGAAGGAGGTCCATGAGGATCCCAGGGGCATGTCCTTTCTGGACATGCAGAGGCATGAGGCCGTGCAGGAAGGCCGCCTGATGGACAAGCTTCTGGGGAAGGATGAGGAGAGCGACGAGGGTTTCGAGTCCGCCGGGGATGTGCTCGCCAAGCGCAAGCCGGAGGGCAAAGATGCGGCGGCTTTTGAATTCACCGACAGGCTGCGCCATGTGGAGGACCGCAAGACGCCGGAGGAGCCCTTCACCTTCGATACGGAAGATCCCAACAAGGGAACCAAGGTGACGGAGAGAGAGATGGCGGCGCACGAGGCGCTCCGGGCAAAATGGGAGAAACTCAGCCCGCGCCTGCTCGGGGACATCCCGGAAGAAGCCGATCCCCGGACGGCAGGGAAGGCACAGGAGAATGCGGAACGCATGGCCGGGGTGGATATCCTCGTGTGAGAAGCTGTTTGGTATCGCATTATGGCAAATCAAATTTCATAGATATTTCTATGGAAAAATTCCGGCAATTGTGTTATACTGAAATAGCATAGCCGATATTGTTGATGTGTTTTGCAGCAGGGTCGGAAAAATATTTTGAGGAGGCGGTTTTATGGTTCGCAGGATTTTTTTGATGGCGCTGTTGGCGATGGCCCTGGTATTCACAGGCGCCCAGGACAACAGGGCAGAGGCGTATGCACAGTATGTCGGTACTTATAGTGATGGGACGGATGCTTATTTGCTGACGGAGTCCATCAGTATCAGAAGCCGTCATCCCTATACGTTTGATTGCACGGTGCAGTATTCCGGGGGAGGATATCTTTACTACTCTTTCTACCCGGTGAACGGAAGCCCCTACTACAGGAATTCCGAAGGTTACAGTGCCTATGTATACGGCGGGGATTCGCCGGTGGCGGCCAGCATCTATCGGTTTGTCGTCAATAATTACTGACTTTATTAAGTTTCTTCGCAATGGAAAGGAGAGGAGGAGTTCCGTCTGCATCGCAGTTGGAACTCCTTGTGATGATGATGCAAAAGAAAGTCTTGGTTTCTTCTCTCATGGTCGCTGCCCTCATGGTTGCTTCTGCCTGTTCACCGGCCGCTCCGAAAACGGCATCGGTGGAGCGGCCGGTGCCCGTCGCATCCTCGGTGAAGGCCGCGCCTGCGGAGGCAGGAGATCCGTATCTTTTCGCTGATATGGATGCCAAGGTCAGCGAGATTCTGGATGACGGCACGGAATACGCCGTCTATCTCGCTTATCCCCAGAAGTCTTCCTCCCCCTATATCTACCATTCCCAGAGCATGCGCTCGGCGAGCATGATCAAGGTCTTCATTCTCGCGGCGGTCATGGAAAAGGCAAACAACGGGGAACTCAGCATCGATGAGGGGATTGTCCTGAAATCCAGCGACAAGGTCGGCGGCGCCGGCATCCTTGCAGGCTATGCGAGCGGTACGGAGCTTTCCCTTCGGGAGATTATGCGGCTCATGATCACGGAAAGCGACAATACGGCAACGAACATGGTCATTGATCGGATAGGCATGAGCGCGATCAATGATTATATCGCCAGGAACGGGTACAGCGATACCATCCTGCAGCGCAAGATGATGGATTTCGATGCGGTGAATGCAGGACGGGAGAATTATTCCTCCGTGAGGGATCTCGGCACGATTTTCCTCGAGCTCTACCAGCATAGCTGCGTCAGTTGGGACTATGACGAGATCATGCTGGACTTCCTGAAAGGCCAGACGGATACGGACTGCTTCCCGGCGGCGCTTCCCGGAAAGGTCATTGCCCACAAAACGGGTGCCCTCGTGGGGCTCTACGATGATGGCGGCATCATCTACAACGAGGGGAATGACACCATTCTCGTCATCATGACGGAGAACTACAGCGGAGAGTACACGACCATCGAGCATATGAAAGCATTTGCGCGGGCGGTTGTGGATTGAGTATGGAAGGACGGAACAAGAAAACGCCCCCAAGCGATAGCGGCTTGGGGGCGTTGTTTGTTCATTTGATGGATTTTGCTTGTTCGTTGAAGAACAGGACACGGTTTTTGGCCGGCAGCTGGTTCAGGTTGACGAGTTTGGTATCGGTTCCAAAATCATCGAACGTGGGATCTTTCAAACCGAGTTTTGCGTAGTTGGATGTATCTTGCGGTGCAGAAATCACGACTTCCTCTCCGTTTTCATCCAAATAGGCAAATTCTTTTGCGATGATAAAGCCTTTCATCGTGTGGTTGTTGCCTGTGATGCAGACCCGGCTGTTGGGTGCGAAGATTGCTCCGCGGAAATCGGAGTCGAGATTGAGCGTCAGGGTTTGGGATTTCCGGTTGCCGATGGGCCCCGAATAGAAAAACACGAGCGGGCGGTAGCGATAGCTGCCGTCGGAATTCGTTGTCAGCAACGTGTCGGTGGTTCCTGCCGCAGGCTTGATGTCGATGGTGGTCTTCCGGACAGAATTTGTGACAGCTCCTTGGTTGAATTCTTCGCTTTCGATGCGCACCAGCAAGGGATCGTCGGTTGCGACTTTCCCGTCGGTATTCTTTACGGCTTGGTCTCCGAGGGCTTCCAGCTGCTCTTTGGTTCCCCGGACTTCATACAGCCGGTCGAAGGTGATGATGGACTCAATGCGGGTGTTCAACAGTGCCATGACTTTCTCCCGCGCTTCCAGTGCGGCAGGAGAACCATCATCCTCTACGCCCAGGAGGCGCTTCATCAGTTCCGGAATGACGCCCCAACGGGAATCCGATACATTTTCCTGTGTTCTCGTATCGTATGCCCAACTATTTTTCATGCCGTTGAAGCGCAGGTTGCCATAGGAAAGATTCGGCGGGATGGAGTCGAGATCCCATCCATCAGGCAGCTTCGTGGGGCTGGAAACATCGGGTTTGAAGTCAATGAACAGGTAGCGCTGGTTCAATCGTACGGTATTGGCATTCAGAGGCTTTCCGTTTTCGTCCAGCAGGGCGTTCTTGTCGACGGTCTTTTCGTCCGGCATCTCGGTTCCCGGATAGAAGTATTCGGTACGCGTTGGGTTTTCTCCATTCTCATCCAGGCGGTAGTAGATACCTACGGACGATTCCCGGTATTGCCGTTTTTCCTGCACGCCATTTCCCGGCAGGTCATAGAAGGTTTTGGGGGTCTGCCCCGTAAGGATTTCATTTACCTGGTCATAGAGATTTGCTTCCGATGGATTGTTCCCTGTCGTGGTTCCTCCGGTTTCCCCGGGCTCCAGAGATCCGAGAGGCTCTGCCGTTGTGGCCCAGGCGACGACACCAATCGTCCAATGGGGCAGGAGGGATTCCGGGAGGAGAATCTGGGCGAAGAGGAATTGTACGGCTTCGCGGATTGTCACCTTGTAGTAGAAATCTTTATCGGCACTCCCGGGTTTTGACAGCACTATGAGTTTCGTTTTGAGGTTCTCATCTTTGCTCGTCAGATCCAGTTGTGCTCCATCGGAATCGGGAGAGTTTTTTGTATTTTCCCGCAGAAGGGGATTGGCAGCTTCGTCTGCTGTTTTCAAATACTCTGGATTTTCAGAATTGTCTTTATCGTAGGATGGACTCTCCCTCAGACTTTTCTCAGAATCATCATCCAGATCGATTAACCGCACCCGGCGGTACTTGCGGTCTTCGCTTCCATCTCCATTCTGTTGGGCCAAGGGGTTGCCTTCGTTCGTTTTCTCGGCTGCGACGCCTGCGACACCTGCCAATGCCGCTGCATCTGCAGCATTCTGGAGATAGGAGCTGTGGAGGTAGGCTCTGCCGAAGTCTGCGGCCAGGCCGACGCAGGGCAGGAGGATCAGGAGCGCAAGGCCGAAGAAGACGAGGACATAGCCCTTTTCCTTTGATGTGTTCCATTGGTTCATACATATCCCTGCCTTTCTTGTGGATGCTCTTGTCAGTGCGGTTCCTCGGTGTCTACTTGGTCACGGTGATGTCCTGAAGGCCTTCGCATTTGTCGCGTTCCCATTTGCCCTGGCTGTTCTGGATGTTGCGGTATACGGTCGTGGTCACGCTGTCCACCCTGCCTTCGCTGTCAAAGGTGAAGTTGGCCCGGACGGTGGAGGAGTGAGCGCCGGAGGGCGTGTTGCTGTTCGAGAAAACGCCGTTGGGACTGATGGTGTCATCGGAAAAAAAGTAGCGCGTGTTGGCCTGACGGTTGCTGTCAAAGTAGGTATTGCCCTCGGTTCCCGAGTTTCCCTGGAGCCAGTCAACCATCAGATTGGCATCCGGTTCGTTTCCGCCGTTGTAGCGGTTTCTGATGACGACCGCCCCGTTTGGCTCCTCATCGCCGGTCTTCACGACATCGTAGTCAAAGAGCAGGAGGCCGGGCTTGTCCGTCCTGGCATCGGGATTCTGGTGCAATATGCTCTTGAGTTCCGCCTTGGTCATGCCGAGGAAATGGCGTGTCAGATTCATCAGCGCCGCCCGGTCGAGGGCAATGCGATCGGCATTGTCGATGTTCCTCAGATCCGACATGGACATCTGCCCGTATTCTGCCAGCGCCTGGGCATAGGTCTTCTCTCCTCCCGAATCCCCGCCCAAGGCTGCCGCAACTCTGGCATACACCTGCTGGATGCTGTTTCCAAGGCCGCTGTCCGTCAAAAGCAAGCCGATTCCCACCACAAAAGCGAGAAGAAGCGCATATTCGACCACTCCTTGGCCGGTTTGTTTTCGCAAGTTCTGCAGCAACATTTCGAATCCCTTCTTTCGTATTAAATTTTATCTCCCCAAGGAGTTCAGGAGAGACAGAACCGCGGGGAAAATCACGACGACGAAGACGGCGGGGAAGATGAAGAATACCATGGGAAAGATGATTTTGACGGGAGCTTTCATGGCCTGGCTCCGCACATATTGGCGATGGCGGTCCCTCATATTGTCCGCTTGGACTTTGAGCGTCCGCGTCATGCTGGTGCCAAGGCGCTCGGCCTGGATGACGGAGGAGGTGAAGAGATAGAATTCCTCAATGTCGCAGCGCTTGGCCATCTGCATGAGGGATCTCTGGCGGGTCATGCCAAGGCTCGTGTCACGCTGCATGTGCTGGAACTCGTCCGTCAGGACGCCCTTCATGCGGCTGGTGATTTTGGCGACAGCGCCATCGAAGGACAGGCCTGCCTGGACACTGACGCAGAGGAGATCCAGAAATTCCGGCAGTTGGCGGCGCAGTGCTGCCTTGCGCTTCCGGGCGGCGGATTGCAGGATGAGGAAAGGGACGGCTCCTCCTGCTGCGATTCCCAGAAGGAGAAGGATGATTCCCTGGGGGAGTTTGAGAGCAGGGTGGCTCTGGACGAGGAGGAAGGCCAGCAGGAACCCCAGGATCGCGGAGATCACCCAGCAGGCAGCGAGGCGGGGAACCGTCCATTGATCCTGCTTCCCGGCGCGGAAAATCTGCTGTTCCAGCATGGCCTGCAGCTCTGCCGGTGCCAATTTCGCAAGGGAAACTTCCACAGAGTTCAGGATGGGGCGCAGGACGCGTTCGGTGAACGACAGTTCTTGCAAGGTGTGATGGACGGGAAGCGGCTCCTGACTCTTTGCGGCCTGTTCCTTGCGGGCCGTTTCTGCGCGTTCTTTCTCTGCGGCGAGAATCAAGCGGAAGAGCCTTTGGCGCACGCGTGCTCTCTGGGATTGACGCGCCCGGAGCACCAGAGCGAAAATAAGAAACCAGAGAAGAGCGCCGATGCCGGCGATGAGCAGGGTCATTTCCTTCTCCTCCCTTCCTGTCCCTGAGGTTGATGGAAGATGGACGTGGGAAGGTCCACGCCGTTCATGCGGAATTTGTCGAGGAATGCGGGCTGCAGTCCCAGAGCCTCATAGTGGCCTACGGATTTCCCGTTTTCATCGATATAGTCCTGCACGTAGCGGAAGAGATCCTGAAGGATGATGGTATCTCCTTCCATGCCCTGCACTTCCGTGATGTGCGTGATCTTGCGGCTGCCGTCACGAATGCGGGACTGCTGGAGGATGAGGTCGATGGCGGAGGCCACCTGGGTCCGCACGGCGCGGACGGGCAGTTCCATGCCTGCCATGAGAACCATGGTCTCCAGACGGGAGAGGACATCTCTCGGGCTGTTGGCGTGAGCCGTGGTCAGAGAGCCGTCATGGCCCGTGTTCATGGCCTGCAGCATGTCCAGTGCCTCTCCGGAGCGGACCTCTCCCACAATGATGCGGTCCGGGCGCATGCGCAGGGAGTTCCGCACGAGGTCGCGGATGGTAATGGCGCCGGTGCCCTCCAGATTGGCGGGGCGGGACTCCAGGGTCACGACATGGCGCTGCTGGAGGCGAAGTTCCGCCGCATCTTCGATGGTGACAATGCGGTCCGTGGCGGGGATGAAGGAGGACAAGGCGTTGAGTGTGGTGGTCTTGCCGGAGCCGGTGCCGCCGGAGACGAGGATGTTCAGCCGTGCCTTGACGCAGGCTTCCAGGAAGAAAGCCATGTCGTCGCTGAGGGTCCCGAAGCCCACGAGATCCTGCATGGTCAGGGCGGTCTTGGAGAATTTGCGGATGGTCACGGCAGGCCCCACGAGGGAGAGGGGCGGGATGATGATATTTACGCGGGAGCCGTCTGCGAGGCGGGCATCCACCAGGGGAGAGGTCTCGTCCACCCTGCGTCCCAAAGGAGCAAGGATGCGCTCGATGATGTTCATGAGATGGGTGTCGTTGTAGAAATGGATGTCGGAGAGAAGGAGCTTGCCCTTCCGCTCGACAAATACGTCCTTCGGCCCGTTCACCATGATTTCTGTGATGGAATTGTCTTTCAGCAAGGGTTCCAGCGGCCCCAGTCCCAGAATCTCGTCGCAGATATCGTCCACGAGGCGCATCCGCTCTGCCCGTGTAATATTGTAGGTGCTGTTCCCGATTTCTCGTTCGCTGTAGGAGGCGATGAGATTCTTGATCTGATCCCGGGCATCTTCGCCACGGGCGAGGATGATCTGTTCCTCCGGTGTCATTTCATCCACGATGCGGCGGTGGATGGCGATGCGGAGCTCCTGCATCGTGTCCCCCTGCAGGGCATTGGCGCGTCGTCCCGCGAAGGAGTAGGCCATTTGCGGCTCCTCGGAGGAGGCTGTATGGGGGTCATTCCTGAGATAGGTGGGAATGGAGTCCTCTTCCTTTACGGCAGTCCTTCGCGGAGGAGACGGCAGGGGCGGTTCCGGCGGAGCCGGTTTGGCATGCTCCTCTGCGGGCTTTTCTGTGCGAAGGGCGGCGGTTTTCATGGCTTCTTTGCTGGCCTGTTCCTTGGTCTTTCCTAAACGCTCCAGGAGCGACATAGTATCTCAATCCTTTCCATCGCTATAGATTTGTGGAATTGTCCATCGTTAGCGAACCGTTCCTAATGGCTGCCGGAGGAGGACGAGGAATTGCCCTCCTGGCTCGTTCGATCCGGGTTCAGCTCCGGTTCCAGCTGCATGGTGTATGTAATGGTGATGGGTTTCAGGAAGGCATCTGCGAAGCTGTCCCGCAAGACATCAATGGGAATGGGGATGGCTTCCCGGTCAATGAAGGAAAGCGTGATGGATACGGTGACCCTTCCCGGATTTTCTGACTCTGAGGAGGTTCCCGTATGGTCATCCAGCAGTATATCGGCTGTAGCATGGAAGAGCTTGGTGTTGGGATCGACGTGGTCAATCAGGACACCCTCATCATTTGACAGCGAAGTTGCCTTTGCCTGTCTCTGATCCTTGTCCAGTACGGCAATCTCCCTTGCAATCTCCCTTGCGGCGTTGCTGTAATGGAGATAGTCCATGAACACAAGCCCGCTGTAGATGAGAATAAAGATAAGTGAGAGGAAAAGGGGGAGGAGCAATGCAAGCTCTAAAATCCCCTGTCCTTTTCGGTCAGTCACGGAAAGCATCCTTTCTTTTGGCAGAAAGAGCCTCCTGGAATACAGGAAGCTCTTTCTGCATCTAGACGTAATTACCATGAATCAATCACTGCTTGAAAGTCAAGTGTTTCAGCTGCCACTGCTAGCGCCACTGCCTCCGGCACTGTCAAGCTGGGTTGCCGTCCTGGAGAAAACATTCTTGACTGCCTGTCCGATGCCGCTGTCCGTGGAAAGAGCCACAGCGGCGATTGCCACGACGAATGCGAGGATCAATGCGTATTCCACGATGCCCTGGCCTTTCTGGGTAAATTTGCGGATGCGTTGCAACATTTGAATCACCTCCTTGTTAAAGTTCTATATTGACAATGCGCCGGATGACAAGGTAGCCGAAGATTTCCAGCACGAATGCCACGCCAAGCGCCATGCGTCCCAAGGGATGCGTTATGAGCGTCATGATCTGCGATGGGTTCGCCACATACATGAATCCTGCGATGGCAAAGGGCAGGAGCAGGAGAACCCAGGCCGACAGCCTGCCTTGCGCGGTGAGCGTCTTGATCTCGCGTTTCATGCGGATGCGCTCGTTGATGGTATCGCTGATGTTGTCGAGAATCTGGGCGAGGTTGCCGCCGACTTCCCTCTGGATGAGGACGGCAGTCACCACGAGATCGAAGTCCGAGCTGCCGATGCGCTGGTTCATGGACTCCAGGGAAGTCTCCAGAAGCACGCCCATGGAGACTTCTCTGGTCACCTGTGCGAATTCCTCGCTGATGGGAGGCTCCATCTCCCTGGCAATGACATCCATGGCCTGCTGGAAGCTGTAGCCTGCCCGGAGGGCGTTCGCCACTGTGTTGAGGCAGTCGCCGAGCTGTTCCGTGAAGGCATTGCGGCGGCGGCGGATGCGAAAGGAGACAAGTACCCAGAGCATCAGGAGGGTGAACCATGCGGCAAAGAACGCAGGAGCAGGCATCAGGGTAAGCATCCACGTGCCGATGCCGACAAGAGCCGAGAGGATGAGACTGCCGACCAGGAATTCCCCTCCCAAAAGGGGAAGACCTGCCTGCCGCATTTTGAAGTCCAGTGCCTGGGCAGGGCCGCGCTCCACAATGGGCGCGGAAATCTTTTTGAGGTACTGCATCAGATAGTCCGAAAGGCGCATTTCCTCTTTCGGTTTCCGATCTGCGCGGGTGATGTTGTATTTCTCAAGGCGATGGAAGAGATCCATGCGCCGGACATGCTGGACATAGAGTGTGAGAAGAACCACGAGGAAGAAGACAAGGACAGCGGAGATGGCTGCAGCCAGAAGAAGCATTGCTGTCACCTTCTTCCGTTGATGATGTCCTCAGCCATGTAGCCGATGATCTTGATGAGCAAGGTATCCCGCGGCAATTCCTTCATCAGGCGGCCGGCGCCTGTGATGGCAGTCATCTGGTATTCATTGGGCAGGATATCAGAGACGGGATGGCCGAGTTCACGTTCCAGTTTCTCCTTTTCCTCGGTGGTGCAGGGATTCACACGGGTGAAGATCGTATGCACGTGCTTCCCGTAGCTCTCCCAGAGAGCAAACATGCGCATGGAGCGCCGCACGTGCCGGACTTCCTGCCCGCTGTTGATCATGGTCACGAGGAAATCCGTGTCTGCAAATTCGCAGAGGGCGATGGAGATGGGGCTGAATCCTGCCGGGAGATCTACCAGGACAAAGCGGAAGAGATTGCTGGCCATGCGTATGACCTCGATGAGTCCCTCTGCATCCACAAGCTCTGCATACTCCGGGCGATCCGGGCTGCTCAGGAGCCAGACGTTGTTGCCCAGGGGATGGAAATAGGGGGCGAAGGTCGCAGGTGTGAGCAGTTTGATATCGTGAGCTGCATCGATGATGCTATGAGGGGGATTGATGTCGAAGAACATGGAGAGATCCCCGAATTGCAGGTCTGCATCGATGAGTGCGACAGACTCGCCGCTCAGGCGCGCCAGTTCGATGGCAAGGACGGCGGCGAGGGTTGTCCGGCCGGCTCGCCCCTTCGGGCTGAAGAAGGTCAGGGTGCGGGACGGTTTGGGCTGCCCGCGTCTCTTGTAGAGGGCTATGGCATCGAGAAGATCCTGCACCTGGAAAGGCTTCAGGATACAGCCGGTTCCACCGGCTGCAAGAACCCGCTCGGCGGTATCGGCGTTCCATTCCTCCATGAGCCCAAGAATGGTTGCCGTGGGGAAATGCTCGGCGAAATCCGGGAGATGCTCCAGGGCGTCCTCGTTTTCTACGTCGATGAGGCAGAGGTGGGGGCGGAACACGCCGCCCTTGCCCAAAGCCGAAATGGCATCATGGTAAGTCGCTGCCAGTGTGAAATCCGATGTTGCACGGAGCGCTGCAGCCAACCGGGCAGCCATATCTTCATCATGTTCCAGCAGGATGACACGTTCAGCCAAGATTGCTCACATTCCTTTCCTCAACTACATGCCGAAAAATCGCATGAAGGCTCCGGGCTTCTTCTGCTCATAGGGGCGCTTTGCCGACTTGGGGCGCCCGGTATAGCGGCCGACGAGATCCCAATAGCTCCTCGTCAATGCGGACTGCGGAGCTGCAAACATGAGGGGGCGGCCTTCGCGGATGGATTTGCTGACAGCCGGGAAGTCATTGGGGAGCCGATGATAGAACTTCGTTCCCAGCAAGCGTTCCACGTCCCGTGAGCGGATGAATTTCTGGGAGTCGGACCGGTTCTCCACGAGGCGCACTTTTTGTTCCTCGTAGCCGAAGCGGAGCAGCGTGTCATATCCAACCTTGTAGTTCTTCACCGCAGGAAGGAAATCCATGACACCGATGAAGTTGATGATGGTGCTCAAGTCTAATACGGCAAGATTCAATGCGCTGAACACAGCCGGGAGATCCAGGATGATGAAGTTGAAGCCGGAGAGCTGATAGATGATATTCTCAATGGTGCTGATCCGAATGATGTAGGCATCATAGACATCCCTTGGGGGGGGCAGAACGAAGAAAGAGACATCTTCATGGCGGTATTCCGTGAGGAAATCCGTGATCCTGAAATTCTCCGGGGAACGAAGAAGCGCATTCTGTGCATCTGCGAGGGTGACTCCGCTGGGCAGTTTCAGATAGCTCATGACATCGCCGAACTGCAGGTCGAGATCTACGAGGCAGGCACGATAGCCCTCCTTTGCGAATTCTGCGGCCAGATTGATGGCCGTGATGGTTTTCCCGATGCCGGAGGAGGTGCTGAACACAGCAATGACGATACTCTGGTGTCCTTCCATGACAAACAGTCCCCTTCCCTGAGAAACATCCGGTTGCGGACGCAAAAATCAGCCGGATGGTATACTACGATGAAATAACAGACCTTATGAATGCTTTTTTTCGTTCTTTTCGGCAGGCTTCGGCAATGCCTTGCGATCCAAGTATTGGTTCAGGAAGCTGTCGTTTCCCGAGGTGTCCACTTCCACGGGAGGATTGAGATCCACGTTTTCCTGGGCTTTTCTTTCCTGCTCGCCTTGGTTGTAGTATTTGTGCATTTCCTCCGACATTCTGGTGCGGGACATCTCGTCCTCATCAACCAGATAGGGGGTCACGAGAACGATGAGTTCCTGCTTGTTCTTGGTCTTGGAGGTGTATTTGAAGAACTCGCCGATGATGGGGATATCCCCGAGGAGCGGGAATTTCCGGACGGTCTTGTAGTCCCTGGAATCCAGAAGGCCGCCGATGACCATGGTGGAACCGGACGGGACTGTTACGACGGCATCCGCGCGCCTCCGGTCGAGAATCGGCTGATCATCGACGGTGTCGCCGCTCGGCATGCTGATCTCCGTATGGATGGAGGAAACGATGCGTCCCTCGGCATCCACGGACGGCTTGAATTGCAGGATGATACCATAGTTCTTGAACTCCGTGGTGGGATTGCCGTTGCTGTCGCGGTTGGTATAGGGGATTTCCCCGCCGACCTGGATGATCGCCTCTTCCCCGCTCATGGTGGTGATGTTTGGACGCGAGAGGATTCTTGCCTTGTTCTGCATGACGAGGGCCTGAAGCGCCACATTGATGCTCCCGTATTTGTTGAGAAGGGGAGTGCCGCTGTTGTTGTAAGTTTGTCCTGCATAGAATACATTCGGCGAACTGAACAGGCTGGACTGGTCTCCGGAACCATACAGCACGCCGATGTCCTTCTGGCTTTCCGGGTTGATGGAGATGACCTGGGCTTCCAGGCGGATCTGGCTCGGGTGGAGCATGTGCAGCAAGTCAATGATTCTTTCGGTTTCCCGGTTTTCGCTTCCGCCGATGGTGCGGGAGGAAAAGTCGCCATTGTCACGCTTGGTTTGCTCGGTATTCATTCTCATATCGACATTGCTTCCGACGGTGAGATTGCCTTTGCCACTGTCATCGACATAGAGCTGTGCAATGCGAACCGCATAATTGCGCTCGTACTGGTTCTCCACGGTTCCCGTGAGAAGCACCTTGCCGCCCACCATCTTTACATGGACGCCCCTGAGGCCGATGGCCTTTTCGATGAGGCCGGCCAGCCCGGGATCTTCAGGGGAGACCGCGACGACGTACTCCATCATTTCGCCCTGGGTGGTCCAGATGAAAAGGGTGGTGGTGCCCGCTTTTTTGGCAACGAGCAGGAAGTCCTTCTTGGAGGAGGGAAGCTGGACGATGGTCGCAATCTCGGGATTGCCCACGGCAACCCGCAGGATGGGCTGCTCCACGCTCATGTATTTGGAACTGTTGAGGCCAATGTTCAGGGGTTGGGGCGCGGCAGAGACCGAAGGCGCTGCTGCCAGGAATGCGCCGGCTGCCAGAACAGCAAGGTTTCGATAGAACTTATGCTTCACGATACTCTATGACCTCATTTCTGCTGGATTTGATTCTGCTGGGGTTGATTCTGCTGGATTTGATCGCCCAGGATGACCTCGTAGCCGGAATCCGATGGCTTCTCCGGCGCAGCAGGTTGGGTCGGCTGGACGACCGGGGCAGGCTGCACGATAGTGGGAGTCTGCTTGGGAGGCTCTTTGGGGGGATAGCTGGAATTCACGGTGTAGTCCACTTGCTCCGCATACATGTCTGTGGGCTGGGAGGGCCGAAGCATGAGGTAGATCTCCCCGAGCTTGGAGGCAGACATGAGTTCCAGTGCTTCTTCCGGGCGCAAGGCCATGGTCGCAATCGTGGGATTGTCGATGGGCTTCGTATTCCTGTCCTCGGCGGATTCATCCGCGCCCGGGATGCCCATGTCCTTGTTGATGCTCAGGAGAAGGACATTCTGGAGCAGGATGCGGCTCGTAGCGCTTTCGGCGCTTTTCTCCACGAGAGCCACATCTACATAGTCGCCGGGTTTTGCAAAGCCCGCAACGCCGGTGACATCGCTTACATTGACGGATATAGCGCGGCATTCCTCCGGGATGGAGCCGATGAAGCCTGTGTTATTGCCTGTCAGGAGTTTCTGGCTCGTGAGGATATCTCCTGCGTAGATCGTGGAGCTTACCGATTTGCCAATGACGCTTTGGAGATTGGTGATGGCATTGCCCGGCACGGAGTCCGCCGGAAGATCCCGGATCTGCAGCATGCCTTCCTGGAGCAGTGTCCTGGGCGCGAGATCCTGCTTCGCGACAACAACGGAGCGCATCTCGACGATGGGCACCGTTGCCGTTGGCGCCGGTTCCGGCTGCGGAAGCGAAGAAAGCCCAAAATAAATCACAATGAAGATAAGGGCTGCCACACCCCCTGCCAGCATGAGAAGTTGACGGGGCTGCAAGTCATTGAGCATGTCCAATAGCTTAGAAATCATCTGAATTTCCCCTTGTAAGTGAAATTTGCCTTGCCGGGATATTCATGGAATGTATACAATCGGATAAGGGCGAGGAATGAAAAAAAGCAAGAGGCACCACATTGCTGTATTCTTGCTTTTACTATAAATATACTACTTTTATGAGCAAATTGCAAGTATTATGTCAACTTGGAAGGTGGACAATGGTGACCGCATTTCTTGAAGAATTTTGTCAAATGATGTATACTTTATAAATGAAGATATGTGTGCGGAATTGAGGAGTTTGGCATGGGGACAGGGAGTATTCGGAACAAATTGTTTCTCCTCTTGATTGTGATGGGGGCAATACCGATGCTGATTGTCATCAGCATCGCCGGTGTGCGCACTTTTTCCAATTTGGAGCAGGCGGCTATGAATGACACATGGCTCCGGAATTCCATGGTGGAGGAGCATGTGACGGAGCTGTTCATGAGGAATTTCTATGTGCTTCGCGCATTGGCCGTCAATCCGGTGGTGCAGGAGCAGTTGCGTTCCCCTTCGGAAGAGCATTTGGCGCCGGCATCTTTTTGTATCATGGAAACCAACCGGGTGTTCCATGATACGAACCTCATGGCGCTGACGGGCACGGATGGCATGCAGATGTACCGCACCGATGGCGCGCCATGCGTTGACCTGACGAAGCGCAAGCATTTCCAGGAGGCAATGCGTGGCCGGGAATACGTATCGGATGTCATTCTGAGCATGGCGACGGGGGAACTCATTGTTGTCATGGAGGTTCCGGTCAAGGATGAGCGGAGCCAGCCCATCGGGATGGTGCAGCGGAATATCCATCTTTCCCTGTTGCAGGATTTCGTGAAGGGGCAGGCAGATAGCAATACCACCGTGATCGTTGTTGACCGCGACGGAAGGACCATCGCCCATTCGGAGAGGAAGAACCTGATAGATGGGGCGGGGGAGCTGGATGCTTTGTACCAGTCGGTGGAGAAGACCCTGGGCGGTGTCTATGGCGTGACCCGGGCGAATCTGGACGGGCAGGACTCTATGGTCAGCTATTCGAGGAATGCGGTGACGGGATGGGCGGTCATTACCGTGCGCCCTTATCGCTATATGCTGGATCGGGTTTACCGGGAAGCGGCAACTTCCGTCGCCGTGGGGCTCATGATACTTTTTGCGATTGCCGTTGCGGCCTATTTGCTCTCGGTCGAGGCCACGCGTCCCATCCGTGAGCTGGCCCGCGTGGCGGAGAGAATTGCCAGCGGGAAGGGTTCTGTGGGAAACGTCCCGATATCTACGGATGATGAGCTCGGGCAGATGGCAGCGGCGTTCAACGAGATCAGTGCCGCCCGCGATGCCTATCAGCGGGAGGCGGAACTGGATAACCTCACGCGTCTCTCGAACAAGACCGCCATTGAAGCGTTCTGCAGCCGGAAGCTTCGGGAATTCGTCGAGGCGGAGGGCACCAATGGTTTCATGGCGCTCTATGTCATCGATCTCGACCATTTCAAAGAGGCGAACGATACGTTTGGCCATCAGTACGGCGACCATGTGCTCATGGAATTCGCGAAGGAGCTGAAACGGATTTTTCGTCCGACGGACTGCGTCGGGCGGTTCGGCGGGGATGAATTCGTGGTGATTATTGACAGGCTGCCGGGCATCGGCATCATCGTCAAGAAGGCAGAAACGATCAACCAGATTGCGAGGGATCTCGTGGTGGACGGCAGGAAGGCGAATATCACGGCAAGCATAGGTATTGCCATTGTGCCGGAGCATGGCATGGATTACGAGACGCTTTTCCATTCGGCAGACAAGGCTCTCTATCATGTGAAGCACAGCGGGCGCGATCATTATTGCTATGGCCCGCCGGAAATGAGCGGGGAGGCTTCCCATGAACCGGGGGAAACCGATGAATAGGATACATAAGGATAGGATGCCGGGCGGCAGAAGGGAAGTTCTGCCGCCCTTTCTGTTGGAGGATACGGCATGGCGGCAAGAAGGAGTTTTTGGGTGGATGGACGGACGGAATTGCAGGTGGAACTGGCGGACAGTTTCCTCTCGCGCTTCCGGGGACTTATGGGGCGAAGCGCTCTTCCTGCGGGGCAGGGGCTGCTTCTCGTGCCGTGCAATAGTGTCCACATGTGTTTCATGCGGTTTTCCGTCGATGTGGTCTATATCGACAGGGCGTACCGGGTGAAGAAGGTGGCGCGGGGGCTACGTCCCTGGCTTGGGCTGTCCTTTTGCCCGGGGGCATGGGGAGCGCTGGAGCTTGCCGCAGGGGAAGCAGAAAGGCTCGGTATAGAAAAAGGAAGTCTTTTGCGGAGGTGTGATGTATGATTCCGGCATATCTTGTTCTTGCAGGGCTGCTTGCCTGCATGGGGGCTGCATGGGTGGAGGTTCTGTATCGGCAAAATGCCGATATCCTGAGCTTTCCCAAAGAGGTCGAGGCTCAGAACCGCTATCGGTGGCTCCGGCTGATGGCAGCATTGGCGATTTTTTTTCCTTTCTGGGAGATGGCGTCTTCCTTGCCGTTGCTTTTATCGGATATGGCGCTCGTTTGTTTTCTGCTGCTTGTAATCTGCACGGATTTCGAGCAGCAGGTCATTTTTGACCGTATGCTTGCCCCCTTTGGGTTTCTGGCCTTTGCCCGTATATTCCTGCTCCGGCTCCCGCCGTCGGATTATCTTGTTGCTGCGGCGGCCGGTGGGGCGTTTTTCTTCTTCCTGGCCTGGGTGAGCAAGGGCGGCATCGGAGGGGGCGATATCAAGCTGATGTTTGTGCTGGGCTTGTGGTTCGGTACGATCCATCTCTTCCGGATCCTCTGTGCCGGGATGATTCTCGGTGGACTGGCGGCCGCCTGCCTGCTTCTCTTCGGCGGGAAGGGGAGGAAGGACCGTTTTGCCTACGGTCCCTATTTCGCCATTGCGGCCATGGCAGATGCGCTTCTTCTGTGAGTGTTTGGAAACATATACCGCAGACTATTTGTAGCGAGACGAGAGTTTCATTGCTCGCGAGTATAAAAAGCCCTGCAGGAATCCTGCAGGGCTTGCGCTCTTTGAACAAAATGGCGGAGAGGGTGGGATTCGAACCCACGGTGCTGTGAGGCATCACTGGTTTTCAAGACCAGCTCCTTAAACCACTCGGACACCTCTCCATGAAAAACTAACCATAGCATATCATTCAGGGAAAGCCTTGTCAAGAATGAGGGCGGAAAATCTTGTGTGGCAGGAGCTTTTTTATCCAATGCGGCGTAAAACCCCGAGCTTTAGCTCTGGGGATATAAGCCGCGTCCTGCGAATTTACGTAAGTAATTGAAGCAG
>CACYDT010000069.1 GCA_902773295.1 uncultured Veillonellaceae bacterium
AGCCAGCAGACACCTGCAAGGGTCATTCTGAGTGCATCTCATGATGGTAAGGAGCTGGTGGGGCATGATTTCGATTTTACATCCTGCCAGCAATTGGAATCCACTGAGAGAGTTATTCAGCGCATGCATTGCCTGACTGACGATAGTCCGGCCTATGTACCATTGCGGGTTGTGCCACTCGTTGCGCATCATCTGCTCCACAGGGGAAATTTGGGCACAAACGAAGGGAATCTGGAGTTGTTTCTCTGAAGCCTTGACTATATCGTTGTCGGCCTCTCGTTGTAGAAAGTACATCATAAAGCCATTGTTAGGCTCTCTATGGTAGCCAAGAATATGGTATACCTGTCTGTTCCATATGACTCGTGTATTAAATGCTGCGCTACATATTGTCACATTGCGTGCTGGGTATTCCTTTAGCATCATGCTGGCAGCCAGCGTACCCATTGATTCCTGATAATAGTCCACATACCCGAAAGGGTCGTGAAGTTTTATATCAAGTGTTCCTTGTATGTCTTGCATGGCTGTAATCTGGCCGAGGAGAAAGATACGAGGATCGCCAGGACTGTCCTGGTCATAAGGTATACGAACATACATACCAATTTGGAAGTCAATTTGGAAGTCCATCATTTGGTAACACCTCCTAATCTGTCTATATATTCGCCGCGCTGACAGGTGCATTTGTCAACTAAAAAGGCTGTTTTTGAAACACACCAAAAATTTTTTATTCCAATACCTCCCGTGCGATTGAGTACAAATCAGACCAAAATCCAATCCGCCCAAGGAAAATCCTCTACCTTTCTCATGATTCGCCCTCCTGTTTCCACATCTATCCTTTTGCTGCTTCGAAGCTTTTGATACGACTATTATATTCCACGAATCCCCGCATGTCAATATATGATATATATATCTATAAAATTTTTATACGATAATATTTTTCGAATATAACGTTTTTCTGGAATTCAGACAATTTAAGGCGTGTTGATTCGGCATTGACCCGTGCCATCAAAACGCCAAAGCTCTACTTCCGCGACACGGGGCTGGTCTGCTTCCTGACGAAATACCAGACAGCCGATATGGCCATGAGCGGCGCCTTGGCCGGGGAACTATTCGAGACGACGGTTGCCCTGCCTGTGGAGTACGTGTGAGCGTTAATCCAGCGACTCCCGAAAAAAAACAGCAAATTTCCATTTCTCTCTTGCTTTTTCCGCCCAAAGCTTCCATAATAGTATGGTGGTGAAGAATCGCATGTGAAGTCCAAGCTCTCTGTTGCTTTACGCCTACGAGAAACCAAGCGCGTCTTGGACATAACGGCAGGTGCAGCAGAGAGCTTTTGCAATGCTCGAAATTCCAGTCCGAGGAGATTCAGTACAATGGAAAAACATACAAAGCAATGCGGCCGTTTCCTGTTGGCATTTTTTCTCTGCCTCTTTTTGGGAGGCTGTGCTCTCCCCTGGGAGAACTCCCAGGAAATGCCAATCACAATGCCAACGGACATGGCCCGGGCAGAGATGGAAACCCCAGCAGCAATCCCCGTGGATGTCTATTGGGATGCCACCGTTTCCATGCAGGGGTATACCACCTTGGCCGCAGGCAATGTATACCGCACCTTGCCCGATCTTTTGGGAGATATCGGGGATTCCATGGGAAATGTGCAGTTCTTTCGCTTCGGTGCCGAAGTGATGCCTCTGGGGGGACGGGAATACAGAAAATTCAGTGATGCCTCCACCTATACGGAACTCATCACCGCAGTGCACAATGCCGTGGACACTGCGGATCCCAACCATCTCTCTGTCATTGTCACAGACCTGTTCGAAAGCGATTCCGATTGGAGCAATGTCACGAAAAAACTGAAGGACAAGTACTTTGCCCATCATCTGTCCGTGGCGGTCATAGGCATCAAGAACTCCTTCCACGGGGATATTTTCGATGTGGGGCTCAATGCGCAGAAGTACTTTTACAACAGCAACGACGATCCTGCCAGGTTCCGCCCGTTCTACCTGATTCTCATGGGGCCGGAAAAGAAAATCCTGGAATTCATCGATCTCTGGAAAGAGCGCCAGACCATCCCCAATGAGACGCAGTACCTCCTGCTCACGGAAAACCTCACGGAAGGCGCCAACGACTTTACGCAGCTTGTGGTTTCGGAAGGAATCCAAAACCTGTACTCCAACGAGAGCCTCGGGATCCGGGACAAACGCATCAAGGAGTTCGGCATCAATGACCAAAGCGCCCCTGCGGTGCTTCCGGTGCGCTTTGATTACCAGCCGCTCTTCGGCACCTGCCCGCTGGATATGGATCACCTCAAGACAGCCGTCCAGGCCTTCTCCCTGTCGGAGAACGGCGAATGGGAACCGCTGGATACGAACGATGACCCCAAAGTGGAAGTTTCCCGAAGCAGCGATGCGCCGGACAGCTGGAATGTCACATTGACCTTCCAGCCGGAACAAACCATAAAGCCGGACGCCATGAATTTCATTCATGTATCTGTTTTCCCGGATGCCAAGGGATACCGGTTGCCGGACTGGGTGAGAGCCTGGAACATGCCCAACGTCGATGTTGCTCCCGACCAGTTTGACGGCTCCAAGACGGTAAACCTCCTGCATGTGATGGAATCGCTGAAAAGCACAGCCCTCGCGGCATCCCATCCGGCTCTTGTCAATATGAACATTATCATTGATGAAAGGTAAGTGTTGTTTATGAACCGCTCGACTCGTACCATTGCACAGATTTTGGGCATCCTTCTTCTGACAGCTGTCTTGAGCCTCTTTGCTTATTACATCGGCTCCTCCTTTGGAAAATCCATCATCATCGGGACACCCATTGCTTTCAATGACTGGCAGGCCCACTACAAAAAACTGGTATATGCAACGGGAGCCACCGGAGGGACCATCTCCCTCCTCTGGTATCTGCTGGCCCGCTTCGGAATGAAAGTCCATACATCCTACGATGTTGGGAAGCGAACGCTCTGGGGATCTTTGGGCGGCTTGATGCTCATCGCCTGCGTTGCCCTTCCCTATGCTTTTGCGAATGCGGATGCGACATTGAAAATGGGCGCGAGCATTCCCCTTCTCTTCGTTGCACTGTATGCCGTCATCGGCTACTGGATCGGCAGCCTTTTCATGACGCCTGCCGCGTATAAGTATACTCCCCTGGGCGCAGAAAAAATCCGCGCCTCCTGGGGCAGAAAGTGAGGATTGAGTCGATGGGGTACTATTTCATATCGATTGGCGGTTCCGGTGCAAAAGTAATGGAATCCCTGACGCACCTCTGCGCTGCCGGCCTTCTTCCCAACAAGGAAAAACAACAGAAACTCTACGTTATGGCAATCGACCCGGACATCGGCAATGGCAACCTGAAACGAAGCAGTGCAGCCCTGCACTGCTTCACACAGTTCCAGGATGTCTCCATTGGCATGGACACGCCCCTCTTCAAGACGGAAGTGGAACTTGCCAAGCCCTTCATCTGGAATCCTGCGGAGCATGACAAGAAACTGGACGACATCCTGTCCTATCAAATCTACAAAGGAAGCCCCATCGGGAATCTCTACGAAGTTCTCTATACACAGGAGGAACGAAACACGTTCCTCAACGAAGGGTTCCGTGGCCGTCCGTCGATTGGTGCTGCCGTCCTGGCAAAAAAGGTACAGCTCGGGGACGGCACCGACGGTCTCCGTGTGGATACCGCTCCCTGGGACAAATTCTCCCGCCTGGTTCATCAGGATGCAAAAAACGGACAGACCGCCAAAATCTTCCTCGCCGGATCCGTCTTCGGGGGAACCGGCGCAGCAGGAATGCCGACCATTGCGCATCTTCTCCGGCACACCTTCAGAAATTACTATGACGAAGGCAAAGTCATGATCGGCGGCGCACTGATCCTTCCATATTTTGCGTTTACCCCTTCCCTCTCCGATCAGGAAAGCTACGGAATCTTTGCTTCTTCCGAGAACTTCCTGACCAATACCAAGGCCGCATTGAAATATTATGCTCTCAAGGACAAAGACTACCATTCCCTGTATTTCATCGGGGATGATATATTGTCTCAGGTGCCGAATTTCAGCATCGGCGCATCCACCCAGAACAACGATGCCCATGTCGTGGATCTTTACGGTGCAATGGCAGCGATTGACTTTTACCAGAGCACGCCGGAAAACCGGAAGGAATACTCCTATATTGCCCATGCAAGGGAAAACACCTTCCAGTGGACGGATTTCCCGGATATTTGCATGGATGACCAGACACAGGTCAGCTTCAAGGATCGGTTCATCCAATTCACCCGGTTCATTTTCTCCTATGTGCATCTCGTCAAACCCGTGCTGGGAGATCTTGCCTCCGGAAAAATCCCTTCCTATAAATATCCCTGGTTCCTGGACTATCTGGCGGATCTGAACATCAGCGATACCGAGGTAAGGAACTTCAATGAATACACGGAAACTTTCATGCGCTGGCTGCAGCAAATCGAAACCTCGGAAAACCATCGAACCTTGGAACTCATACGCAAAAGTTCCTTTGATGCCAACCCCGCTTCCATCGTCCCCGATCAATTTTCTTCCTGTGCCTACGATGAAAACAGCGAGGTCACCATCCATGAGCTTTGGTATCGCCTTTCCGAGCGCACCTGCGCGGACATGGAGAACACCAAGGGATTCGGCAGATTTTTGCGTTTGCTCTACGATTGCTGCGCGAAGGAAAAGGAGGATGCGAGATAATGGCGAAACAATTTTTTCCCTTGCTGCCAAAACTCAAAGAGGCATCGGCCATCAATCCGGACAAGGCCAGCGCCTGGGAAGACGAGAGCCGTGACTTCCTGAACGCATTGATCAAGAACCTGGCTGTCAGCGGAACCATCAAGGATATCGGCCATATTGATTCCATCCCCGATGTATGGGCCCGCCCGCTCTTGTTCCAGATGGCTTTGTTCGACGAGCAGGCCTCCGGCACGCAGCAATTCATCCAAGGACTGCATGAGCGTGTCCGCGGGGAATGGCGCTGCATCTTGGCCATGCTGGCATTGAAGGACATGAAGCGCCTGGATCTGCGGGCAGAAGCCGTCCATATCGGCGAGGAAGCCAGCAGTCTCGGAAAAATCCTCCTGCGCATGGCTCCCCGGGAGAGCATCCAAAGTTCCACCACCACCTGGGAAGATCTCTATGTGCTCTTCTATCAGGATATTCCCATTGCCATGACATCCCCCACGACACTGGTGGCAGCAGCCGCCGATTACCAGACGGCATTCAACGGGGATCTCACAGAGCCATGGAGCGAGGACGGCTATACCCTGACAGATCCTACGAACTACCTGCCGGAAGATGACCGGACAGTTCTCCATGCATGGATTTCGAACCTCCATCATGAACTTCGGAGCAAAATTCCTCTGGCGGAGCAGGAAAACAATCCGGTCTTCCTGAATATCCTGCACGCTCTGGACGAATACCGCCAGGATGTTGCCAGGAAATGCCCGCACCCGCTCCGTACCGATGTTTCTCTCGCAAACGCGAAACTGAACCTGAACCTCGGCATCTTCCGTCTTCTCAACCAAACCGTACAGGCAAAGCAAGCCTCTGCGGAGGACTCTGCCGTCCGCCTGGTCATATCCTCCAAGCGGAACCCGGACAAGAGCATTCTGCTCGTATCTCCCGGCATGGTCCGGACATTCGCCGAGCAGATGGGAATACCGGCCACGCAACTGGTCATCTGGGCAGGACTCTCCGCCAACGATATCCTGGAAAGCCACATGCAGGATGACCGGAAGAACTTGGGGCGCATCAGCCTCGGCACTGCGGAATGGCGTTCCCCGGAAGATTTCTTCCTGGACCGCATGACCGTCATGGAACCGGGGAATGCCATTTCCGGCTCTCTCCCTATTGCCGGAGCGCAGATGCTGGCCGAGGATGACACCAGCGTCATCCTCCCCTTCAAGCAGGAACTCTTGGAATACTTCACGGCGCAGGAAATCGCGGAACGCACCAGCCTGGAGAACACCCCGGAGGATATCTGCGTGAGTTTCTCCTTCCCCTTGTCCGGCATCCACGGACACACGGAAGATTTCAGGTACACCATGCACTATCCCAAAAAGGATCTCATCTACCTGCAGACCAATGTGCCGGTCATTGAAATCTGGCCGAACCTTCGCCGGGAAGGCTGGAAGAAGTACTATCTCTATTACGAGAATGTTGCCGCGCAAAATGAATCCAGCCAGGAAGTCGGCAAGGATTTCTTCTACGTGGATCCCTGGGCATACGGCGAGGACATCAACGCCAATGTGCCTGCCCGGGGGCTTGCGAATCGGTACACGGCAAAATTGACGGGATTCCCGGAGGCTCTCCTCTGCACAGTAAACCAGGAAGCCCCCATCCCGGCAGGCCTCCTTCTTCTTACCCCGCCGCCCCGGATAGCAAAGGAAGCCGAACTCTCCTGGAAACTGGGCATTGACTTCGGTACCTCCAGCACCATGCTCTACTATCGCGAGAACAGCAAGCCCCCCCATCCGCTTTCCTTTGAGCCGCATTTGTTCCAAGTGACGGACAGCGCTGTGCAAAGACTCAGTACCTTTGTGAATTTCATTCCTTCCTCCATGGAAGGACGCAACGACGGCTCTTTCCTGAGTATTTTCCACATGCTGAACACGGAAGCCGCGAAGCGGGAAATCCAGCCCTTGCAAGACGGGCATGTATACCTGCTTACCACACATACTACAGAGCAGTTCAAGGAACAGGGAAACCGCATCGATGCCAATCTGAAATGGAAAGATGACAGCATTGGCCGCCGCAAGGTCACCGCCTACATCAAACAAATCTGCATCCAAAGCGCGGCGGAAGCTGCACTTCGCGGTGTGGACAAACTGGAATGGAACTTCTCCTTCCCAACGGCATTCTCAAAGGAACAGCAGTTCGCATTCAAGGCCACCTGCCAGGATGCAGTAGCCGAAGCATACCATGATACTTGTTTCGGATCCACGGAAGGCGAATCCATAGAATCATGGCCGGAAAGCAAGGCATCCGCCTATTTCTTCAACAAACTCGGCCAAGATGATATGCTCGGCCAAATCGACACGAATTTCAGCGACGGAGCCATCTGCCTCGACATTGGTGCGGGCACCACGGATATTTCTATCATCAGCGGGCAGCCCGGGCGCATTATCTATCATACCTCCATCCAGTTTGCAGGACGCTACCTCTTCCTTCCCATCTATCGAAATTACGGCCTGTTCAGCCAGGATCCTCTTCCTGCGGACGATACAGCGCCGGAACAGAAACAGGCCATTATCGATGCCGATCTGCGGGAGCATAGCGAGGATTATCTGAGAAACCTCAAAACTATCACGGGACGGAAAGAAGTCAAACGTGTCCTCCAGCTCTCCCAGCTATCCATGGCCGGTATCTTCTACTATCTGGGAAATATTCTTTCCGTTCTTCGCACGATGGGGATGTACAAAGAGGATCATGTGCCGGATATCTTCGTCGGAGGAAACGGATCACGCATTTTCTCCTGGCTGGCCGGTGGCAGCTTTGACACGGCCAATCCCTTCCTGGATGTACTGAAAAACATGATCAGGAAATCCTCCGGTCTTTCTGCGGATTCCAGGTTCCGCATCAACCTCAGCCACAACCCCAAAATCGAAGTGGCTTGCGGCATGATTGAAACAAAACCACACAACGACAGCGATTTCTTTGACGAGGAGCGCCAGGCAAGGGAACTCTTCGGAACCTCCGTAGATGATGATGCCATAGCCAGCGTGATTGCAGGAGAGGCGTGCAGCATCCGAAACGAAAAACGGGATGCGCACGCCATGATGTCCGCCCGGGATATCTCCGATGGTGTGCATGTGAAACACCTGAAGGAACTCGACCATTTCCTGACCCTCTTCAACCAGGCCCGCCATCTCTGGTCCGCCGGAATTGATATCAGCGAAGACGATCGATATGATATCCGCAAGCTGGTAAACAGCTACTATGTATCTGAAACCGGCAAAGACAGCACCAAAATATTCGTGGAACCAATCTTCATCATCGCATTGAAAAAATTAATGGAGAGGCTTGCCAAATGAAAAAGAGAACTGCTTTGTTGACCACGTGCGCAATGATGGTCTGGGCTTCCCTGGAGGGAACCGTCCGGGCGGCAAGATCGGGCAGCGATGATCTGCAAACGGCTGCAAGCCCCGCCGGGGACATAGCCGAAATTCTTATCTTCCTCTCGCTTGCCATCAGCATTCTTGCACTTGCCATCAGTATGATCGCCCTTTCAAGGATACGTTCGCAGCCCGGAAAAACCGAATCCAACAGAGCGCACAAAGAAGCCGCATCCGATTCCCCCGACAGGCTTGAGGAGGTCATCGAGGAATTAAACCTCCTCAAAAAAGAAGTCCATTCCAGAAAAGATGCATGGGAAAACACTCCGGCCCCTTCGGTTCCATCCACGAATTCCCGTCCTTTCCAAAGAAATGCGCCACAAAGTTCAAAACCCAGAGGTTCAACCATAGAGGATGAATACCGGGACTTTGTGGATTCCTACAACAAAATTCAAGCCACTCCTTCTTCGGATGGAATGAAAAAAAAGCAGATGCGCGAAAAACTGGCAGCTCAATTTTCCATTCGCGGGTTCGTTTGTTCGAATTCTCCGCAACGCATGAGTAATGCTTCCATCCCGCCTGCTTTTTCCGCCGAGGCAAATCCGGCCAGAGCAGAATACTGGTCGTTTCCCCTCAGTGACGGAAGATGGGCCGTTGTACCAAATCCTAAAATCACATACGAAGATCGCATTCATCGGGCAGCCGGTATGAAGGAAGCGTTCCGTTCCAATTACCAGCATGGAAAAATCTACCAACATCTCATCGTAGTCAAACCGGCTATTTTTACACACAGCCTGATCTTGAGCATACCGGGAGAGCTGCAGCTAAAAGACTGATGCACATTCGATTGTATAGGGAGCGTGAGGCAGAAAGGTGGATACCAGGAAAATAACCATAGAAAAAATCCTGCAGGAAATCCTGCAGGAAGACAGGAGTATTCTTTTAGATCACAAGACGCTCATCGAAAAAGCCCGCGGCCTTGTCCCTCCCGATTCCATGCGGGATTTCCGGTCGATAGAGAAGGCATTTGACAGCCATATCGGAGAACAGCTCCTGACTTCTGACAGAACAAACGACAAGGAGCATCGAACAAAAACGCTTCAAAACATAAAACTTCAGCTGCAAGGAACCGGCCTGCAGGAAAAACGCGCCGATTATGTCATCCGCGTCCTGGAAGCAGCATTGGAATGGGACAAGGAGCCGGCTGAAGATGCCGGACCGACGCAGCCGGACGCACAGGAAGAAGAAAAAGAAGAAAAAGCAGAAGCAGCAGCAAAAGAAGAAGAAGAAAAAGAAGAAAAAGAAGAAGAAGAACTTTTGCCCCTCCCAAAAGAGCGTCCATTGACCGAAGCCGATACCCCTGTAGACACCACCTGGCTGTGCTCATGCGGCGTGATAAACGACGGGAATTTCTGCAGGCATTGCGGCAAGCAAAAAACGGATGAACGCTCCAATATGTTCCTCCCCGGAACATCCTCAATCCAAGAGGAAGAACAGAAAAAAACGTCGATATTTTCCCATCTCCATACCAGTCAGGAAGTACCGGTATGGAAACGTCTCACTGCCCTCCCGCCCCAAAAGAAAGATTCCCATAGTCACAGGAACCTCATCCGAGGAGGAATCCTTGTTGTTTTGCTGGGATGCGCACTCGCATTTTTTCCCCAGGACATCCTGGAACGATTCTATCAGAATACCCCGCTGTTCCACAAAGACCCACTCCGGGAAACCGAAAGCGTCCAAGAGATATCCCCGGCAGAAACAGAACCGGGCTATTCCGTGGAAACGGAACTTTCCCTTGGCGGTCTGGAACTCGGGCTGACGCTCGACAAAATGCACGAAATCCTTGGAAAAGAAAAAGGAACAGAGCCGGACGGCGCCTATCTGTTCTATGTCTATGATCATGTAAAAGCCGGCATCAAAGATGGCATCATCCATGTATTGATTTCCACGGATGAAACCGCTACTACGAAACGCGGTCTCCACGAGGGCAGCACATATCGGGAGGTCGCCGCTGCTTACGGGACAAACAGCACCACGGTGGATTCCAATGATCTGATCCTCTACGAATATACCTATAACACCCTGCTGTCGCAGAAGGGGCTCTTGCAGTTTGCTGTCAGCAAATCAAACCATCGCGTGAACTACATCCACGTGAAAATCCCGGAAGAGTCTGCGCTCCCCCAGGCTGCCCAGATTGATATCGACGGTGCAAAACAGGCATTCACCAATTACCATAAGGCACTTACCAACAAGGAATATCAAACAGCCTTCCAGCTCCTTTCCAATGACCAGCGCCAAAGCATCGGCTCTGTCAGTGATTTCCGTTCCGGCTGCAAAGAAACCATCAGCAGCATTGTCAAGGGATTGTCCATAGCCTCCGCACAGCCGAACCAAGTCATCCTGTATTACAACCTCCTTGCCCGCAGCCGCATGAAAAACGGTCATGTACTGGTGCAGGCACTCAGCGGAACGGTCACGATGATCCTTGAAGATGGCCATTGGTGCATCGCATGGGATGAATCCCATGCCACAGGAGAACATGTAGAATAATTGACACTCCCTATGGCTGAAGCCAGGGGATTCTTGGTTCGCTGAGCACTGCGGCACGACCGTAGCCGTTCCGTCTTACACGCTCTCCCCAAGCGTAGA
>CACYDT010000070.1 GCA_902773295.1 uncultured Veillonellaceae bacterium
GTTGATTTTCGTCGATATTTTTGCAGTGAGGAGGATGCTTCTTCTATGAAAAGCACGAAACCCATTTACACGATCGGCCACCGCAATCCGGACACGGATTCCATCTGCTCTGCCATCGGATATGCTCATCTGAAACAGGCGATGGGGGAGAATGTCGTTCCGGCGAGGGCCGGAAAAGTAAATGCCGAAACGAAATTCGCCTTGGAGCATTTCCGGGTGGAGCAGCCGTTGCTGATTACGGATCTCTATCCCAGAGTCAAGGATATTACACTGGACTGCAAGATTGTGGTGCGCCAGCATGATACTTTGCGCCGTCTGGGGGAAGTCATGCGCGACAATGACCTCAAATCTGTGCCGGTTACGGATAGTAAGGGAGTGCTCGTGGGCATTGTCACGGTCAGCGACCTGGCAAAAAGGTATTTCCAGGAGCTGGGGATGCAGAATCTCGCTGATATGCGTGTGCGTTATCGTGATATCATTCATGCTGTGGATGCCAAGGTTCTCGTGAATGCGGATGAAGGGGATATCATTGAGGGAAGTGTCCGTATCGCTGCGGGAAGCGTGGATACCATTAAGAGCCTTGTAAAGGAAAAGGATATCGTCCTTGTAGGGGATCGTCATGAAGCAACACTGATGGAATGCATAAAGAAGGAGATTTCCTGTCTCGTGGTTACAGGGAATGGGCAGGTTCCGGCCTCTGTCATTGAGGAAGGCGAGAAGCGCAGGATGTTCATTCTGAGCACACCCTATGATACTTATACTGCGGCCCGCCTCATCAACCAGTGTGTGCCGATTCGCCGCATTATGCATGAGGCACCGGTTTGTTTCAAGCCATTGGATCTCTTGAGTGACATCAAAGGAACCATGGAGGAGACGAATTATCGCAATTACCCGGTGGTGGAGAACGGCCATCTGGTAGGGCTTGTGAGCCGTGACCAGCTTATGGTTCCCGAACGCGAGCGGGTCATACTTGTGGATCACAATGAGCGCGGACAGGCGGTAGAAGGCATTGAGGAAGCAAAAATCGTCGAGATCATCGATCATCATCGGTTGGGGGGCATTCAGACCAGCGAGCCGATTTATACGCATCAGGAGCCGGTAGGCTGTACGGCGACGATTGTTGCCAATATGCACTGGCATCGCGATGTGGATATTCCTCCTTCTATCGCAGGGCTGTTGCTTTCGGCAATCATTTCCGACACGGTTCTCTTCAAGTCTCCCACTTGCACGGAATATGACAAGAAAACGGCAAAACAGCTGGCTGAGATTGCCGGCGTGGATATCAATGAGTATGGCCTTGCCATGCTTAAGGCAGGTTCCGGAATTGGCAATATGACGCCTTCCGAGATTGCAAAGAATGATATGAAGGAATTCCAAATTGGTGATTACCGTATCATTGTGAGCCAGATTTCGGTTATGGACACGAAAGAGGTCATGGATCTGGAACCTGAGCTTATCAAAAGCATGTCCAGCATTTGCGACAAGGACGGCTTTGACATGAGCCTTGTCATGGTGACGGATATCATTGAGGAAGCTACTTATTTGCTCTATGCAGGCTCTCCCAAGACTTTGATCGGAGAGGCATTCAAGAAGGATGCCAGCGGAACCCATGTGTATCTGCCGGGGGTCATGTCGCGCAAGAAGCAGATCATTCCTCCGCTCTCTGAAGCGGTCAAGCGCATAAAGCCGGAGTGATGCTCGGCCGGACTCCGTGGTATTCTGACGGAAAGGTGGATTGGGATGTCCAAATCCGCAAAAATATTGTTTTGCGTATGCACGGAGGGGATGCCCCCCTTCGTGTTCAAGCGCAAAGATTTGTTCGACAGGTATAGTCCCGGCTCAAAACCATCCAAGCGAAAGGGCTTCAAGACGTGGAACGGGCTCATGGCATGGGTGGCCGAGCAGGACGGGGGGAAGGAATTCCTTGCAGAAGGTGTGGCCTGCCCTATGGATGCCGAGCGCTCCCGCGGGAAAGAAAGAGAGAACGGCTTTGTGGCAATGCGCTATTCACCTGTGAATTCAGCGTATGAGCAGAAGCTGTGCATGACGCAAAATGAGGCGATGGACTGGCTGGTATCCAGAAAGAACCAGGATGAAAAGGAAGAAGAGCGGCGGGGGGACAAAAAAGCGGTTGCCTGGTCGAAATGGCTTCCGCAGTTCCTGATGGAGGAACATGGGACTGATATCGAGGCATTGGATGCCTTTGAGTCCGGAAGGAATTCTGTTTGGACGATGAGCTACCTGGAAACATTCCTTCGCCAGACGAGCAGGGTCAGGGCAGTTTTGCCCGGCGGCATGCTTCTTTACATGGAGACAGAACGAGTGGGAGACCGTATTTATGTTGTTTCCAACGGTTTTTCCTGGGATGGTACGGCATTGTTCGAAAGTGCATTTTTCCTGATCCCGGATCATGGGATTGTGCGGGATGAGGTGCAGAGGGAAGCTTTGGCAGTTGCTTGTGCGCTGGATGATATATCTTTGCAGCAGACAGGCCCCTTATGCATTCTTTTGCGGAATCGTTCTTTATGCCATCATCTTTCCAGAGCACCGCAGGAATTTATGCGGAGGGATGCAGGCAGGGATTATGGGGCTGTTGCATCGCTTCTTGGTATGGTTGCGGTTTCCGGCAAGGATGTGCGCATGGTTTATTTGGATGCGATGGATGCCAGGGCAAA
This sequence comes from uncultured Veillonellaceae bacterium, assembly GCA_902773295.1. Lineage (GTDB taxonomy): Bacteria > Bacillota > Negativicutes > Selenomonadales > Selenomonadaceae > UBA3796. The sequence goes on from CACYDT010000070.1 coordinate 2,676, forward strand.
GCGGACGCATGAAATCTTGGAAGGAATTTTGCCCGAGAGGCAGGGGCGCTCCTTTTTCGGACGGATGATGGCCATGATTTCCGGGCACATGCGGCGGAAGGAGGCATTGGCTGTGCGCCTGGACAAGGAGGCGATTGCCTGTTGGAGCCATCCGTCCGCTCTCTGTGTCCGGAAAGAGCGGCTTCTTTTTGCCATCTGTATGCCAGGGCCGCTGGAGGCTTATACAGATGCGAGCTTCCATGGCGGGAAGGCAGGCTGCTCCGCAACGGTATATTGGAATGCGAAGATGGCATTCCGTGTGGATCTTGCATTCTCTGCAGGATGGTTGACCAGCTCGAAAGCGGAATTGCTTGCAATCTTGAATCTTGTCCTGCATATTCGGGATGGTTCTGCTCTGAAAATCTATACGGATTATATGGATGTGACATTTGAGCGCGAGGAGGATGAACTGGGGCTGGACGGGGATGTTACGGATTATCTTGTGCTCAGGGGCATTACGCAGCGTCTTCTGTCAGTTGCCGGCATTGAAATCGCATGGGTGAAAGGGCATAGCTGCGATCACAGGAACAGGGATGCGGATCTGCGTGCCAGAAGCCAGAGAATTGAATTTGCGTGATTGTTTGGCATCGGTCTATGCCTCAGGCGTAGACCGATTTTTGACAATCAGGAGTATTTTATGATTTCCAAAGCAAGGAGGGATGGGCATGCAGGCAACATGCAGCCTTTGTCCGCGCCATTGCCGCCTGTCAGAAGGGAAGACGGGTTTTTGCAGGGCACGGCGCAATCAGGGAGGCAAGATCGTTTCGCTCAATTATGGGAAAATGGCCTCGCTGGCGTTGGATCCGATTGAGAAGAAGCCATTGGCGAGGTTCCATCCCGGCAGCTTTATTCTTTCTGCAGGGAGTTTTGGCTGCAATCTGCGCTGCCCTTTTTGCCAGAACTATGAGATTTCCCAGGCGGATGAAAAGTTTCCCGTGCAGGAGATTTCTCCGGAAGCTCTGGTGCGCCTGGCTGTGGATTTTTCCCATAAAGCCATGGGAAATCTGGGGATTGCTTTTACTTACAATGAGCCGCTGATCAGTTTTGAATTTGTGCGGGATACGGCAAAGCTTTTGCAGCAGGAAGGCTTGTCTGCCGTATTGGTGACAAATGGTATGATTGAGGAGGAGCCTCTTCGTGAACTGCTCCCTTATATTGATGCCATGAATATCGACCTGAAGGCATTTTCCGAGGAATTCTATCGCTGGGTGAAAGGTGATTTTGCGGCTGTCCGGAGAACCATTGCCATGGCTGTTGAGGCGTGCCACGTGGAAGTGACGACTCTTGTGGTGCCGGGAAAGAATGACAGTCTGGAGGAGATGGAGGCAGAAGCGAAATGGCTGTCATCTCTGGATCCGGATCTGGTTCTGCATATCAGCAGATATTTCCCGCGCTGGCAGATGGAAGAACCGGCCACAGACATTGGACGGATACAGGAACTTTGCCGCGTAGCGAGGCGGTATCTCAAGTATGTCTGCACGGGGAATTGCTGAAATTAAAAAATTCGGTAGTGGTTGTTCGGAAGGTGTTCTGTGTTTTATGTCGAAATTGGTTTGGTATAGATGAAAGGGGATGAGAAAAAAAAGATATGGAAAACAATACAAAGCCTATGGCACGCTTTTACCATGATCTTCTTTCGGTTGACTGGGAGGAGCGATTGCAGGCATATTCTGTCATAGAGCATGATCTCAAGCTGCGTGGATATTATGTGTTGAATGATGATCGATGGGAGGATATGAAGCTCCTGGTTGGCCAGGTTGTGTCCATTCACTTCAAGAAGCATGCGCCAAGAGATCTGGAGGATTTTGAGGAGAAGTTGTCAAAGCTGTATACCAGGCTTCTGGGGCCGCTTCATATGGATAAAAGTGAAAAACATATGGACAGCATGCAGCTTTTGATGGATATCTATGATGATGACGATGATGCTGCCCGTAATGACATTTACAGGTTCTTTACGAAGTCGGGCGCGGATGGGCCGCAGGATGATCAGACTGTCCTTGGAAATCTGTTCCGCTGCTATGAAACGATGATGCAGCAGGTCAAGGACAGATCCGGATATATCTGATATGTGTTTTTGGGAGGATGCAAGGAGTGGCTGCAATGGCGGATAAGCTATGGCGTACCTGTCGTTTGATGATCAACGGGGTAGCACATAAGGTGCAATATAACCAGGAGACAATCGATATGCTGTTCCTGCCGTTTTTGCGGCGGATGACGAGCCTGCAGCAAAAGCAGGGGCGTCGGATTCTTGTGTATATGGTTGCACCGCCGGGAGCAGGAAAGTCTACGTTGGCGTTGCTCCTTGAAAAAATGTCCCAGGCAGGAGATGGGATGGAACAAGTCCAGTCCATCGGCCTGGACGGGTTTCATTATCCTGCGGCTTATATTGCAAGCCATACGGTGAACCGGGGGGGAAAAGAGCTTCCTATGTCCGCAGTGAAGGGATGCCCGGAGACTTTTGACGTGAATCGCTTGAGAGAAAAGCTGCAGGCCGTGAAAGAACGGGATGTGCGTTGGCCCGTGTATGACCGACGCAGGCATGATGTGATAGAGGAAGTGATTACGGTCCGGCGGAACATCGTCCTGCTGGAGGGCAACTGGCTTCTCTTGCGTGATTCGGACTGGCAGGATATATACACGTTCGCTGATTACACCTTATTTATTACAGCAAAGCCGGAAAATCTCAGGAATCGGCTGATCCAGAGGAAGGTTCGCGGTGGGCTTTCCCTGCAGGATGCCGAGAAATTCTATGAGACCAGTGACCGCATGAATGTGCAGAGAGTGCTGGAGCGTTCCTGGCTGGCTCAGGAAACCTGGCGGCTGGAACCGGATGGAGACTATGCGATACAGGTGGATGCGCCTAAGCCAATCCAGATGGTGAATCGCATGGCTCTTTGGAAGCAGCCGGATGTACGGCGCAGCGAAGAAGATATCATGATTGACAGGATCCAGCGCCAATTGGCGGCTTACCACGCAGGAGACGGGGGGAAAGCGGGCTATGCAGAAGGCTATGCGCAGGGACTGGCTGCTGCACGGAGAGAGATTTTGCGAGGACTGTACAATGATGGCAGGATGAGCAGCAAGGAACTGCTGTCTACTTTCGACCTTCAGCCGGAAGAATTAGCGGATATTCTCATGGGAAGACCGCATGCATAATCAGGAAGGCCGTTGACAGAGATGCCTGCCAACGGCCTTCCTGGGATTTTATCATACCGTGGGACACACGGAAATCTACGCTTGGGGAGAGCGTGTAAGACGGAACGGCCAAGGTCGTGACGCAGTGCTCAGCGA
>CACYDT010000071.1 GCA_902773295.1 uncultured Veillonellaceae bacterium
CTTTTATGCATTGGTTAGCACCTCATTTATCGCCTTCTTATATTATAGCATCTTTTGCTTCGGCTTGTCAAATAAAAATAGGTGCAAGCAAGGGAAATACTTCCCTGTATGCACTTATTGTAAGAACCTGCTAACCAACCCTGCCGCCGGATCCCTCATTTTGAGTGCCGCATTCGTGGGGTCGTACCAGTGCTTGCAGAAGGCGCATCTCTGTATGTGGTTTGTCTTGATATTGACCAGATTCATGACAGCAGTCCCATCCTCTCTGTAGCTATAATTATTCATTATTATTCTACATCTTATTTAGAATCTTTTCAAGGTTGTTTTGATTCTTTCAAAAATATCCGACAATTCGCTGCCTAAATTATACCAGTTCCTTCTCGCTTTTTGGTGTCCCATGAGGACACTGCAGGAAAAAATTTCGTGCCAGACGCAAAATGCCTATGTGACGGCTACGGGCATCGCCAAGAGAGTGAATGATGAATGATGCGACTTGGACAGGAAAACCGTAACGGACGCAAAAATGCGTTTGATTTTGCGTCCGTTTTATTGTATATAATAGATAGAAGCAAGAACTCCTGCATACATGCTCAAAAAACTGGGGGGAAGAAAATGGGAATCTACCTGAATCCGGGAGGGGAATCCTTTGGAATAGCGACGCAGGCGGATTACGTGGACAAGACAGGGATGCTGGCATACCTCAATTCCGTCTTGGGAACGGAGAAGCGTTTTGTATGCGTCAGCCGGCCGCGCCGCTTTGGAAAATCAATGGCCGCCCACATGATTTCTGCATATTACGACCGCACGGCAGACATAAAAGAACTTTTTGGGCGCCTGGCTATTGCAGGTCATTCATCCTATTCCAAGTATGCGGGGCAATACGACGTGATCCAACTGAACATGCAAGAGTTCCTCGGCGGAGCCAAGACCATGGACGGAATGCTGGAGCTCCTGCAAAAGTCTATCCTGTGGGATCTGCTGGAAGAATACCCGGATTTCCGTTATTTCGATCCAAGCAACCTGGCGCGAACCATGTCCGATGTTTACCGAAATACGAAGCGGCGTTTCGTCCTTGTGATTGACGAGTGGGATTGCATCTTCCGGGAATACCGGGAACGGGACAATGACCAGAGGCAGTACCTCGATTTCCTGCGTGCATGGATGAAGGACAAGCCTTATATCGGGTTGGCCTACATGACAGGCATCCTTCCCATCAAAAAATATGGAACCCATTCCGCACTGAACATGTTCTGGGAGTTCTCCATGGAGAACCCCTGTCCTTTAGCAGAATACGTCGGCTTCACGGAAGATGAGGTCAGGATGCTTTGCAACGAGAACGGAATGGATTTTGATGAATGCAGATCATGGTACGATGGCTATCGGTTCAAGAGCCTCTCCATCTATAACCCCCGTTCTGTGATCGGCGCTATGGCAACGAGAGAATTCGACACCTACTGGAACCGAACCGAGACTTACGAAGCACTAAAAATTTATCTTGATATGAATTTTGACGGCCTGCGGGAATCCGTGCTGTCTCTTTTGGCAGGAAACAGTATCCAGATCGACACGGGAACCTTTTCCAACGACATGACCACGCTCCATCGAATGGACGATGTCATGACATTGCTTGTCCATCTGGGCTATCTAAGCTATGACTTCGCTACAAAGGAAGTGTCCATACCGAACAGGGAAATCTCGCAGGAATACATGAATGCCCTCAGTGAAAGTACAGGCTGGGAGGAAATCATAGAATCCGTGAAAGCATCGGATTTGCTTCTGCGGGCAACACTGGAAGGGAATACCGACTTTGTTGCAGAGGGCATCGAGAAGGCGCATGCAGCCACATCGCACTTGCAATACAATGATGAAAACGCTCTTTCCTATGCCGTATCCCTTGCGTATTACAGTGCCAAACGCTTTTACAACATCATCCGGGAACTTCCGGCAGGCCAGGGGTTTGCTGACTTGGTGTTCCTGCCACGCCCACAATATTCAACGAAGCCTGCGTTGATTATTGAATTGAAGTGGAACAAAGATGTTGTTGCGGCAATCCGTCAAATCAAAGAGAAGGGGTATGTTCACGCACTGGAGGGTTATACAGGCAAACTCTTGCTGGTAGGAATCAGCTACAGCAAAAAGAAACGAAAGCATTCCTGTGAGATTGAGGAATGGAGCGTGAAATGATACATGAGGTATAATTCAGAAGTGAACATGATCCCACAAACACAAAAAGAGCCCTGGCAAAGTGCCAAGACCCTTGATTTTCCTGGTGCGCCCGGGGGGATTCGAACCCTCGACCCACGGCTTAGAAGGCCGTTGCTCTATCCAGCTGAGCTACGGGTGCAATATGGTCGGGACGACAGGATTCGAACCTGCGGCCCCCTCGTCCCAGGCGAGGTGCGCTACCAAGCTGCGCTACGTCCCGACAGATATGTCTTTTTCTGCAATAGAATAATTATACGTTATATCAGGCAGTCTTGTCAATGATTTTCTTTCATGCGCTCGTTCTCCCCAAAGGTCTCCGTTATGATGCCTCCGCCGAGCACAAAACCATCATCATCATAGAACACCGCCGACTGTCCCGGGGCAGCGGCTTTGACCTTGCCGTCGAACGTCACTCTCACCCGGGATTGGCCCGCCATTTCTATTCGTGCCGGATGCCCTGCATGATGATAGCGGATTTTGACCCGGCAGTTGATCCTCTCCCCTTCTTCCGGCTGGGGAATCCTCATGAAATTCACTCTGTCACAGAGGATTTCATGGCTGTAGAGCGCCTCTTCCCGCCCTACGATGATCTCATTTCTGTCCGCGCAGATTTTCTTCACATACACAGGGACTCCCATGGCAAGTCCCAAGCCTTTGCGCTGCCCGACGGTATAATGAACAATACCGTTGTGCCTGCCCACGATGGTTCCGTTCTCGTCCAGGAAGTTACCCATGCCGGGCATCTCCCCTCCTGCTTCCCCGGCAATGAACCCTGCATAATCGTCATCCGGAACGAAGCAGACTTCCTGGGAATCCGCCTTGTTTGCCAGGCCGGGATCTATTCCTGCGGCGATTTCTCTCACTTCTGCTTTCGTGAGATCCGACAAGGGAAGCATCGTACGGGACAATTGCTCCTGCGTCAGCCTGTAGAGCATATAGGACTGATCCTTTGCCTTGTCCTTCGCTGTGCCTGCCGCATACCGCCCGCCAAAGCATTTCAGTGCGGCGTAATGACCCGTGGCAACGAAAGCGGCACCCATGACGTCCGCTATATGAAGCAGGCTCTCCCACTTCACATAGCGGTTGCATTCCACGCATGGATTCGGCGTTCGGCCATGAAGATACTCCTCCACAAACGGACGGATCACTTTTTCTTGGAAAGCAGCGGACACATTCCACGGGTAAAAGGGAAGGGACAGCTTTTCCGCCGTTCTTCTCGCCGCCTCGATCTCACAGCAACGGCTTTCATCGGCTTCCCATGACCTCAGGGTCACAGCAACGACCTCCAGCCCCTGTTCCCTCAGCAAATACGCGGCAACCGCGCTATCGACGCCGCCGGACATCCCGACAACCACTTTTCTTCGCTCCATGCCGGTTACTGCTCCCGGCGCGCCTGAACGAAACTTATGAACTCCTTCACGGCTTCCTCATCCGGAACCTTTGCCGTGTACATCTGATTGCCCATCTGCGGGGCCATCATCTCCGGCATCCGCTCGCACATGACAATCCGATTGCCATAGCGCGCCAGGATTTCCTCATGGGTATGGAGATACTCATGGACATCGCGGCGGCTGGCATAGACACAGTAGCAGTGCTCGCCGCTATCGGGCAGGATCCGCCGGTTCTCCGTCACCATATCTGCCCAGATCTGATAGACATCCGTAGCATGGGCGAAGTCTATCATGTCCGGTGTATAGCCACCCGCCGGGCGCATATTGACTTCCAGCCCGATGAAATCACCGACCTGCCCCAGACCCGGCTTCGCCTTGGTCAGACGGAAGAACTCCAGATGGACGAAACGGCTCTTCACGCCGAAGGCCTTGGCTGTTGCCCGCCCCACGCCTTTGATCTCCACCGGGGCATGCGCCACGGTATAATAGGAAAGATCCAGCTGCTTCTGCAGGATGTCCATCACCGAGGGCGGCCAGACGGTCATGGACTCCAGGAGCGGATTGGAATCCGCATCCAATATGGCATCATAGGAGCAGATATCCCCCGTAATGAATTCCTCCATCACATAGGGAACTTCCGGCAAGGCGGCGAAGAACTTCGCAAGGTCCTCGTCCTTTTCCAGCTTGTAGGTGTCACAGGCACCCACGCCAATATCCGGCTTCACGATGACGGGATAGCCCACGAGGTCGATGAACTGCCTCGCAGCCTCGTAGTCCGTTATCTTGTGCAGACGCGCCGTAGGCACTCCCGCCTTGGCGTAAAATTCCTTCATGGCGGACTTGTGCTTGATGCGGCCGATGTTCTCGTACTGCTCGCCCGTGGTGATATGGAAATCCGTCCGCAGCCTCGCATCCTGCTCCAGCCAGAACTCGTTGTTGGATTCCAGCCAGTCAATCTTGCCGTACTTGAAGGTGAAAAAAGCCACCGCCCGCATGACCTGGTCGTAATCCGAAAGCTCCGGCACATAGTAATACTCGGTCAGGGCTCCCTTCAATTCTTCCTGCAATCCGTCATAGGGAGTGTCACCGATGCCCAGCACCGTGACGCCGTTTTTATGCAGCCGGTCGCAGAAATTCCAATAATGCTTGGGAAACTGCGGAGAAATAAATACGAAATTCATGCACTTGCTCCTTCCTTTTCGCCCAGGAGATAGGGCAGGAAATATATGATCTGCTTCTTCCACCAGCGCCAGTCATGCTCCACATCATAGCCCCAGAAATCCGTCCAGGCCCGTATGCCCTTGGAGGCGAAGATCTCCCGCATGATGGCGGTCGTCCTGCGTCCCTCATCTTCCCAGGCGCCCTGTCCCACACAGAGAATGAGTGGTTTTTTGCTGTACTCCTCAATATAGGGATGATCGGACGGCATATTGGCCAGAAAATCCACGGGAGAACTCTCGTACAGGACGGGATTCATCCATCCATCGAAGAAAAACTTGGCATCGTAAACGCCGGAAAGAGAAAGGATGCCGGAAAAAAGCTCCGGCCTGCGCAGGAAAAGAATGGCGGCGTGCATGCCGCCAAGGCTGCACCCCGTAACGACGGGAAGCCTGCCGGTCCCGTTTGTCTCCCTCACATAAGGCAGGGCTTCCTCCACAATGTAACGGTAATACGCCTCCTGCCTCGCCGCCCGCCAGTCCTTGTCCCCCCAGACGTTCGACCATGTCTCCACATCCACGGTATCCACGCAGAAAAGCTGCAGCTTCCCGCTGTCGATAGCCTCCGACAAGGTTTCCACCATGCCGAAATTCTCAAAGTTGTCGCTCATGGCATCCTGCGTAGGGAAAACGATAAAAGGAACCCCTTCCCGCCCATAAACCCGGATGCTCATGTCGCGCCCAAGATTCCTGCTGAAATGACTGATATATTGCGTTTCCATGACTGTCGCTCCCATCCCGGAACTTCTTAGGTTATGACCTAATGTTCCCTAGTATACAAAAAACCGGCTTTCCTGTAAAGCACCGCCGCCACAGGATAAAATGCGGCGATATTCACTGCGCCTTCCATAAGAAGCCCCGGCGCGGACGACAGCCCCAGTGCCAGGCTGTCGTAAAGCATGGCGCCAAACAGGGTATAGCCGGCCGCCATGACAAGGCAGGCAAGAACCAATCCCACAAAAACGCGCGGCGAAAAGATCTTTGCCCGGCCTTCCTCCCTGTTGCGCAAAGCAATCTGCCAAAAGGTCTCCGCCATGAGGAATTTGATGAGCAAGGTTGGACCGATCCAGACAGGAAAGCCACCCAGAAGATCTGCCAATGCGGAACCAAGGCAGCCTGCCAGAAGCCCCTCATGCCGTCCGACGAAAAACACCACCAAAAAGATTGCCGCATCGCCCAGATGGGCATAGCCCAAGGGAATGGGAATCTTCGGCACAAAGGTCATGAGAAATACCACGGCTGTCATGACTGCGGCCAGGCAAAGCGCATGCACGGTCCAATGATAACTGCTTGCATTTGCTGCTTTCATAGCGATCCACCTCAATCCTTTTTCCGCAAGAGTCCCGGCTTCAATGCCTCGTTCATGCTGCCGGTCCGATAGCCCGCGAGATCCACCGCGACATAGAGAAAGCCTATCTCCTTGAGCTTTGCCGCAACATCCCTGCGCATTTCCCTTGCGACGAGCCGTTCAAGCTCCTCCGGCTCCACCTCGATCCTGGCCAGATTTCCGTGGATACGCACCCGGACCTGGCGAAATCCCATGGAAATCAGGAATCCTTCTGCCCTGTCGACCATGGACAGCTTTTCCCCCGTGATTTCCTCGCCGTAGGGGAAGCGGGACGCGAGGCAGGCAAAGGACGGCTTGTCCCATGTCGGGAGATCCATGGCCCTGGAAAGCTCCCGTATCTCGGACTTATAAAGTCCGGCCTCACGCAAGGGACTTCTGATGGAAAGTTCCTCAATCGCCCGAAGCCCCGGCCGGTAATCCCCGTTGTCATCCATATTCGACCCTTCCGCCACGTACGCCAGCCCATTCTCCCTGGCGATGCCAAGCAGTTTCTCAAACAGTGCATGCTTGCAAAGATAGCAGCGGTTCTCGGGATTCCGGCGGAATCCTTCGATATCGAGTTCTTCCGATTCGAACATAATCTGCCGTATCCCTTCCGCCTCGCAGAAGGCCCTGGCTTCGTCAAGCTCCCTTTTGGGAAAGGAAGGGGAGGAAGCCGTCACCGCCACAGCCTTTTCCCCCAGCACATCGTGGGCGGTTCTCAGCAAGAAGGTGGAATCCACTCCGCCCGAAAAAGCCACCGCCACGCTGCCGAGCTCTTTCAGGCAGCTTTTCAAATATGCATGTTTCTCTCCAACAACACTCATAAGCTCACCTCCCTCAAATGCCCGTCATGCTCGAAGGACTTGCCCGTATCATAGGCGATTTTTCCTGCCTTGTCAATGGACTCACGAAAGACATTTTTATATACATACTATGTAAGTATGTATATGATATATTACCAGACATGACAACAACTGTCAAGAACCAACGGTAGCAGGATTTTGGCACGGTTCTAGCGAATAGGAGACTTGAGCAGGATGTAAAGAATCTATATGACATAAATAAGGGAGAATGATATGGATAATGAATTTGTGGGGGAAGATGCTTCTTGAGAGGAAGAAACAGATATAGAGGGCGGCGAAGATGGCGAATGAGTTGTTCGGGATTTCCGAACAACTCATTGGAAAGGAGCAATGACAATGGCTAATATGTTGGAAAAAAATAGCATCGAAATTCCCGTAAAGCAGGAAGTATATCATCTTTTAGAACAGCTGAGCGAGGCAAACATGATTAGCGTGGCAGCCTTCATTAAACATTTACTGGCGGAAACGAAGCATTACGAAAACGACCAGGAAGATTTGCGGGAAAAAGAAGCTGCTTTTGCGGAGCTGTTGGAACTGCGGGAGAAAATTTCTGCGGCGAATCTCCCGCCCGTTGAGGAAATTCGCCGAGAGGCAATAGAAAAAAAATATGGCTATAACTTGCAGTAGGAGGCTTTTAATAGTTCAAGATAAATTGATAAAAGCTATAAAATGTTAAATTATTGCATCACATCATCAGAATATATGTTCTTGACTTTGTCACCATCTATGATACACTAGAATCAAGGAGGTGAGGATGATGATAAAGTCAGCCAGGATAAAACTGCTGCCGAACAACAAACAAC
>CACYDT010000072.1 GCA_902773295.1 uncultured Veillonellaceae bacterium
CTTTCCTGCTCGTCTGTCTTGGGATTTTGGCAATCTATGTGGCCTATCTCCAAACCGTGGCGGCGGATGATCTCGCAAAGAATCCATGGAACCGTCGCAGTTCCCAGGCAGATGCGCACATTGTGAGGGGAACCATTCTGGATTCGGAGGGACGGGCTCTCGCTCAGAGTGCGCAGGCAGGAATCCGGAGCTATCCCATGGGAGAGGCTATGGCGTTTGTCACGGGATATTCAGCCGAGTCCATCGGCAGTTCCGGCATCGAAAGCTATGCGAACCGCGATCTTCTTGGCGTCACGGAGGAAATGGGGCGCATGGGACCGCTTTCCCAGATTTTCCAGTCCGACCGGGGCAATGATGTGAGACTTTCCATCGATGCCGATGCCCAGCAGGCGGCTTTTGACGGCCTGGCAGGACGCAGGGGAGCGGTTGTGGTACTGGATGTGGATACCGGTGCGGTGCTTGCGTTGGTCAGCAGTCCTTCCTATAATCCCAACAGGATTGTGGAAGATTGGGATGCTCTGGTGGAGCGGGAAGACAGTCCGCTCCTCAACCGGGCACTGCAGGGGCTGTATCCGCCGGGATCGACCATCAAGCCAATGATTGCCGATATTGCTTTGGAACAGGGAATCACGGATACCCATGAGGTATTTGACTGTCCAGGGAGCCTTGATGTAGGCGGGGGAGACAGCATCCGCGAGAGCCATGGGGAAGTTCATGGGAGCGTGCGGTTGGAGCAGGCCATTGTGAAATCCTGCAATGTGACCTTTGGCTCGCTTGCCATGCGCATGGGTGTCAAGCCGCTGGAGGAAGGGTTTTCCCGTTTTGGTTTTCATAAACTGGCAGATGGGGAATTGCCGGAAAGCGCATCCCATTTGCCGGATTTCCCCGAACTTGACCCAGGCGACATTGCCCAGGTAGGAATCGGCCAGAGCACGCTTCTCGTCACGCCGATGCGTATGGCTCTTTTGGCCGCTGCGATGGCAAATGACGGCATTGTCATGAAGCCCTATATGATTTCACAGGTGATTTCCCCCAAAGGCGTTGTCATGAAGGAACATAGTCCGAAGAAGTGGTTCGATGCCACAACGCGGGATCGGGCGGATCTTTTGGATGGATGGATGGAAGAAGTCGTCCAGAAAGGTACGGGAACTGCGGCAAAGGTGAGCGGCGTGAAAGTCACGGGCAAGACCGGGACGGCAGAGAATCCGGCCGGGGAGGATCATGCTTGGTTCATGGGATCGGCAATCATCGGCAGGCATCGCATTGCATTTTCCATCATTGTGGAGAACAGCGGCGGAGGCGGCACGGAGGCGGCGCCGATTGCCAGAAAGATCATACTTAGTTTGGATAAGTGAGTAGGAGGACTCATCATGATACAGCGTGTACTGGATCAACGCTATGAGTTGCAAGAGCTCATAGGCAGTGGAGGTATGGCTGATGTCTACAAGGCACAGGACAACCTTCTGAAACGCCCTGTGGCGGTAAAAATACTTCATGAGCAGTTCCGCAAGGATGAGGAATTTATTGGGAAATTCCATCGGGAAGCACAATCTGCGGCTCGTCTGTCTCATCCCAACATTGTAAATATTTTTGATGTTGGGATTTCCGGGGATGCCCATTATATTGTCATGGAATATGTTTCCGGGAGTACATTGAAATCCCTCATCCAGGAAAAGGGGCATCTTCCTATCGAGGAAGCTCTGCACATTGCGAGGGAAATCGCAGATGCGCTGGCAATGGCGCATTCCAATAATATTGTGCATTGTGATATCAAGCCGCACAATATCCTCATGATGTCGGACGGACATGCCAAGGTAGCGGATTTCGGCATTGCCCGCGCAGTTACGGAATCGACGATGACATACAGCGGCAATGTTGTGGGCTCGGTCCATTACTTTTCGCCGGAACAGGCCAAAGGAACATATATCACCCCACGGTCAGATGTCTATTCCCTTGGTGTTGTGCTGTATGAGATGCTGACGGGCCATTTGCCTTTTACGGGAGAAACTCCTGTGAGCATTGCCATGAAGCATCTGCAGGAAGATCCGCCATCCCTTCGCCAATACTATCCGGAGATTCCCCCGATGGTGGAGGCCATCGTTATGAAGGCGATGAGCAAAGACCCTGCTATGCGTCCGGAGAGCGCGGAACTTTCCCATGAACTTCAGGAAGCAGAGCATATGATGCATGGCGGCATGAGCCAGGCCGTCATGGATCCATATGCGACACAGATACTGTCAAGGACAAAAGAGCCGGAACTTCCTGCGGATCGCAAGGCAAAGATTCCTTCCGGCAGGCAGGAACCTAAGAACGCATCCTCTATGAGATACAAAGTGGTTGCTATCGGCCTTTTCCTGGTGCTTCTCATGGGATTCTGTGTGGGTGCCTTCATATCCTTCGGAAAATTTTGGAGCACGGAAGAGGTTGTCGTTCCGGATGTTACGGGCAAGCAAATGACTCTGGCCCGGCAGCTTCTTGAAGACAAGCATCTCAGGGTCGATGTTGCGGAGACCTATGATGCCATTGTTCCTGCAGGGCAGGTGGTTTCCCAGTCCCCGGATCCCGGTGCCACAGTGAAGACGGAGCGCCTTGTTACCATTTATGTGAGCAAGGGCGGCGAGGATATGGAAATGCCGGATCTCAAAGGTCTCAGCCGTTCCTCGGCGGTGACGAGGATCACGAAGATGGGATTGAAGATGGGATCCATCTATGAAAAATATTCCTCGGAGGAAGCGGGAACCGTCATTTCGACGGATCCATCCTCCGGCCAGAAAATCAATAAAGGAGCGGTGGTCGATCTGACGGTTTCCAAGGGGGTGCAGACGAAGCGGGTTCTGGTGCCGGATGTGACCGGAGGAACTCTGGAGGCAGCAAAGTCCAGCATTACTTCCAAGGGACTCAGGGTCGGGAATATCACGAAGCAGCCGAGCAAGCAGGCAGAAGGCACGATTGTAAGCCAGTCTCCTGCGAGTGAGGAAGTGGATGAGGGCACAGCCGTTGACCTTGTGGTAGCAGAGCCGGAGAAAACAAAGGAGAAGACGCCTTCCTCAAAGGAAGCAAAGCCGGCCCGTTCCCCTGAACCGGAAGAAGTCCAGGATCCACAGGATCCGAAAGCCCCGGGCAAGGGCAATGAAACAGGCAAAACGAGGTAATGCACTGCGGGAGGTTTTTTATGCCGAAAGGGCGTGTCATCAAGGCACAGAACAGTTTTTTCTATGTGCAGGCAGGACAAAAAATCATCAGCTGCAAGCTGCGGGGGAAATTCAGGAAAAGAATGCCGGTCTATCCGGGGGATGAAGTAGAGTTCGGATTCCTGCCGGATGGCAGCGGCGTGGTGGAGAACGTCCTGGAACGAAGGAATCTCCTCCGGCGTCCTGCCGTGGCAAATGTCGATCAAGTGGTGCTGACCTTTGCTGCTGCACAGCCGGAGCTGCATCCGCTGCTTCTCAATCGATTTCTTGTCCTGGCAGAATCCTCGTCGATTCCTGGGATTGTCATTTGCGTGAACAAAATGGATCTTTGCCCGAACACAAGGGAGGACGTTCTCGCTCTTTATGAAAGCATCGGGTATCCGGTACTGAGGACGTCCACGAGGGATCGAACCGGTCTTGATGATGTATGCCGTATTCTGGAAGGGCGCACAACCGTATTTGCCGGTCCGTCCGGTGTGGGGAAATCCTCTTTGCTGAACCGGATCGATCCTTCGCTTTCTCTCGGGACGGGAGACGTCAGCGAGAAAATCAAGCGCGGACGCCATACGACGCGCATTGCGCAGCTTCTTCCCTGTGAAGGAGGGTATATCGTGGATACGCCGGGTTTCAGTGCCATGGAATTCCAGGAACTTGAGGAAACGGATCTTGCAGGGTATTTTCGCGAATTTGTCCCGTATTTTGGGGAGTGCCGGTTTTCTCCATGCACCCACAGCCATGAGCCGCAATGCCGTGTGAAAAGCGCTGTGGATGCGGGAGAGATTTCACGTGAACGCTATGATGCTTATTTGGGCATCCTGGCAGAGATAAGGAACAGAAAGAAGGGGTATGGATGATCAAGATTGCACCATCGATTCTGTCAGCAGATTTTTCCTGTCTTGCTGATGAAATGAAAAAGGTTGCGGATGCCGGTGCAGAATACATACATATTGATGTCATGGATGGGACGTTTGTCCCTAACATCACTTTGGGGTCGCCTGTCGTGAAATGCCTGCGGAAAGCCAGCCGGGCGGTGTTTGATGTGCATCTCATGGTGGAGCATCCGGAGACGCAGATTTCTGCCTTTGCCGAGGCCGGTGCGGATATCATCACCTTCCATATCGAGGCGGCAAGGCATGCCCATCGCATTGTCCAGCAGATCAAGGCTGCCGGGTGCAGGGCAGGGGTCGCATTGAACCCTGCGACTCCCCTGGTCATGCTGGAAGAACTTCTGGGGGAAATCGACGTGGCTCTTTTGATGACAGTGAATCCTGGGTATGGGGGACAGAAGTTCATTCCTTCCATGCTGGAGAAGATTGAGATCCTTCATCATACCGTAAAAGACAATGGCTTTGATGTAGACATTGAAGTGGATGGAGGCATTCAGGCAGAAACGTCGAAACTGGTCCGCGCGGCCGGTGCGAATATCCTTGTCGCCGGTTCGGCGATTTATGGGGCGCCTGATGCGGTAGAGGCAATCCGCAGGATTCGTGGGGAGGATGGATGAGATTGGAAAAAGCGGTTGTATTGCTTTCCGGTGGCTTGGATTCCACTATCTGCATGGCTGTGGCATGCAGTCAAGGATATGATGTATATCCTATCAGCTTTGACTACCATCAGCGGCATCATATCGAACTGGAAAGCGCAAAGAAGGTAGCAGGGTTTTACCATGTGAAGAAGCATTTGATTATTGAGACCAATATGGAGGCCATCGGTGGCTCTGCGCTTACCGACCGGAACATCGACGTTCCCGATGGGGATGTCGGAAGAGCGGAGAATGATGTGCCTCCCACTTATGTGCCTGCCCGCAACCTGATTTTTCTGAGTTATGCCTTGGGCTATGCGGAAGTTCTTGGGGCGGGACATGTTTATATCGGCGTGAATGCAGTGGACTATTCCGGTTATCCGGACTGCCGGCCCGAATTCATCGAGAAATTCCAGAATCTGGCAGACTATGCGACCAGGGCAACCGCAGCGGAGCATCGGAAGATCGCGATGGAAACACCTCTTCAGAACCTTTCCAAGAAGGAGATTATACTTCTCGGAACGAAGCTCCGGGCGCCTCTCCAATTTACCCATAGCTGCTACAAGGGCGGGGAAAAGGCCTGCGGTGTGTGCGACAGCTGCCAGCTTCGCCTGCGAGGCTTCCGGGAAGCCGGACTGGAAGACCCCATTGTTTACGAGCAGAGGCCTTCGATATGAAGGATGTCCAGAACCAAAGCGATGACCGTGGCATCGCCATCCAGCAAGTAGGGGTCAACGAAGTCCATCTTCCCATCCTCATCAAGACAAAGGAGGGGGGATTCCAGCAGGTTCTGGCAAATATCTGTTTTACGGTGTCCCTGCCAAAGGAATACAAGGGCACACATATGAGCCGGTTCCTGGAGATACTGGCGCCGTGGAGCCGGAAGCCTCTGGCGGAAACAGAGATGGAAACCATGCTGGCAGAGGCTATGGAGCGTCTTGAGGCAGAATCCGCATGCTTGAAAATTGAGTTCAAGTATTTCATTGACAAGAGAGCTCCTGTCAGCGGGCGGCTGTCCTGTTTGGATCTGGATTGCTTCTTTTGGGGAGAAATGCGCATGGGGGAGCCAATGCAGTTCAAGCTGGGTGTGGCGGTTCCCTTCACATCCCTCTGCCCTTGCAGCCGGGAAATATCCGTGCATGGCGCCCATAACCAGCGCTCTGTCTGCCGATGCGAAGTGCAGTTCCATCCAGGAACGGAATGCATCTACATTGAGGATCTTGCAATATTAGTGGAAGAAGAGGCATCCTGTCCCATCTATCCTCTTTTGAAGCGGGAGGATGAAAAGTATGTGACAGAACGGGCTTATGAGAATCCCAAGTTCGTCGAGGATATCCTGCGGGATGTAGTTCTCGCTCTGCGCAGGCTTCCGGGCATTGCATGGTTCTCTCTGGTCTGCGAGAATTTCGAGTCCATCCATAATCACAATGCATATGCGAGCCATGAGGAAACGGTGAATGAATAAGTTCTACAAACGGTTTCTCCTATTGGTTTTTCTGGTGCTGGGAATTTCCGGTACTGTCATCTATACAACAGTGGACATCCATACACTGCGCAATATCACAGAGTTTCATCCATGGTCCTTGGCGCTGGCTGTCCTTGCGGTATCCCTTGGCATGTTTTTTGATGGCAGCCGCCTTATGCATCTGGTAAAGATTTCCAATGAACGCATTACTCTTTATCAGGCGGTGCAGGTCATTTTCGGCAACTATTTCCTTGCGCTTCTGACACCGGGGGCAACGGGAGGAGCCGTGGCACAGCTTATGTTTCTTCGCCGGGCGGGAGTTTCGACGGGAAAAGCGGCTGTTCTCGTGATTGTCCGTACATTGTCTTCCATCTTCTTTCTTATTCTCTGCATGCCTTTTATTTTTTTGCACGATGCCGGCATCGTGCCGGGGATTTCCAATGAAACGCTTATGGCAGTCACCTTGACGGCCTTTGCCGTAATACTGGGCATTGTTTTTGGCGCGAGAAAAGGCACTCTGGATTATACGGTAATCCGCTTGACGAAGAGATGCAGCAATGAGAAACGCAAAAGGATTTTTGCTTTTTACCGCGACACGAAAAGTGCGATTCAGTTGCTTCTAAGGTCTCCGCGGAGCATGCTGCTGGTGTTCGTGGAATCCGGGTTGAATCTTCTCTGCATCTATGCGATTGTCCCCTGCCTGCTCCTGGGGCTGGGAGTGACGGATGCGGACTGGTATACGGTCATGGGGCGCATGATTTTCCTGAATATGCTGCTCTATTTCACGCCGACCCCCGGTGGATCCGGCGTGGCGGAAGGAGGTTTCGTCCTGTTGTTCGCCGATACCGTTCCCGCCGGCACTGTGGGGATTGTAGCGGTATGCTGGCGCCTGATTGCGGAATACCTTCCGTTTTTCATCGGTTTCTACTACACGATTGCCGTGTTCGGCAAGGATTTCCTCAATCGTCATCTGGCGAAATGAGGGGACAAGGGGGAATGGGAGTGCAGGCAAAAAAGTTGCGGGGCGGATATACCACAGGCGCTTGCGCGGCAGCAGGGGTGAAGGCATGTATCTTGTTTCTTCGAGGGGAATCTTGCGAAAAAGTGGAGCTTCTGGCATTGGACGGAACCCTCCTTTCCATTCCCATCAAGGAGATATGCCGGTCAGAGCAAGGAGTGCGGGCGGAGGTCGTGAAGTTTTCCGGAGACGATCCCGACATTACGAACGGCGTTTCCGTTTTCACGGAAATCCGCAGGCTTCCCAAGGGAAGCGGTATATCCTTCCGAGCGGGGGAGGGCATCGGCCATGTGACCAAACCCGGGCTTTCCGTTCCGGTGGGGGAGCCGTCCATCAATCCGGGGCCGCGGCAGCTTATTCGGAATGTGGCAGAAGAGCTCCTGGGAAAGGATGCAGGGCTTGAGGTCACGATTTCCATTCCCGCAGGAAAGGAACTTGCGAAGAGAACCCTCAATCCCGTTCTTGGCATTGAGGGCGGGATTTCCGTGATAGGCACCACCGGAGTGCTGCGCCCCATGTCAGAAGAGGGGTTTAAGAACTCCCTGGTGCCGCAGATTGACGTAGCGAAGGCATCCGGATTTTCCTCGCAGGTATTCGTGCCGGGGAAAATCGGTGAACGGATTGCTTTAGGCTTTGGACTCCCGGGGGAAGCCATTGTCCAGACGAGCAATTTTATCGGTTTTATGCTTGAGAAGGCTGCCGAGCGTGATGTGAAATCCGTCCTGCTCTTCGGTCATCCCGGCAAGCTTGCGAAAGTGGCTGCGGGAGTCTTTTATACCCATAACCGCATTGGGGATGCCCGCATGGAGGCACTGGCGGCCTATAGTGCGGCAGAGGGGCTTCCGGCATCCGGAATCCGGCGCATCCTGGCATCGGCAACGACAGAGGAAGCCCTGGAAGTCATAGAAGCAGCCGGACTGGCCGAAAGGGTCTGCAAGATTCTTGCAGAACGAGCGAGCCTTCGGGCGCAGCGCTATCTTTTTGGAAAGATGGACATTGGAACGGTCATGGTCACCTTGCAGGGAAAGCTTCTGGGAATGGATGACCGGGCAAAGGAGATTGGGGAGGCGATGCATTGGAACATAACAAAGGATTAGAGCACAAGATCATTGTGGCGGGCATTGGGCCGGGACATCCTGATTACATGACGCCGACAGCGCATCAGGCAATTCTGGGAGCAGAAGTTCTCGTGGGAGGAAAGCGCGCCTTGTCGCAGTTTGCAAGAGCGGATCAAAAGACGATGGCAATCACCCGCGATGTTCCGGGCGTTCTTTCCTTCCTTCAAGAGCAGCTTTCCTTTTCGGATGTCGTGGTCATGGTGTCCGGAGATCCTGGGTATTACTCCTTGCTGGATGCCCTTCGACGTGATTTTCCGGAGGAAAGGATTGAGGTCATACCCGGGATCAGTTCTTTGCAGCTTGCTTTTTCCCGTCTTGCCTTGCCGTGGCACGATGCACGGCTCCTGAGCTTTCATGGGCGCCGCCCGGGGATGGATCAGCTTTCTTATTGGAAGGGCGGGCTTCTGGGGATGCTCACGGACGGGGACTGCAATTCGAAGACCATCTCGTCCCTTCTCATGGAACTGGGATGGCCGGGGACTTCCAAGCTTTTCGTCTGTGCAAGGCTTTCCTATGAGGATGAACGCATCCTCCGCATGACGCTGGAAGAAGCTGCAGGGCAGGAGCCTGTGGGAAATTGCGTTCTCATTGTCTGGGATAGAGAGGAGGAGCAGGATGCATCATTTGGGAATGGATGACGAGGAATTCATCCGCGGCAAAGTACCGATGACAAAACGGGAGATACGGATTCTTTCCCTGGCAAAGGCGCGTCTGGAACCGGGCAGTGTGGTGTACGACATCGGCGCCGGGACGGGCTCCTTGTCCATTGAGGCGGCTTTGCAGGTAGGTGACGGGCATGTATATGCTATTGAGCGCAGCCCGGAAGGCATCGGGCTCATCCGGGAAAATGCCAAAAAATTCCAGGTGGAGAACCTGACCGTTCTGCAGGCAAAAGCTCCGGAAGGCATGGAATCGCTTCCTCCATGCGATGCGGCTCTGATCGGAGGGAGCGGGGGATCCCTGGCGCAGATTCTCGATGTCCTGGACGGGAAACTTCGTCCGGGAGGGCGCATTGTGATCAACTGCATTGCTGTCCAGACATTGATGCAGGCCATCGACTTCATGAGAAAAAAAGAGGGATATGTCTATGATGCTGTACAGGTGCAAGTCAACTGCCTGCAGCAGATTGGAGCCTATGACATGGCGAAGGCATACAATCCCATTTATATTGTCACTTGTGTCAGGAAGCATGAATAGAGAGGAGTAGGGAGAAAATGGTCCATATCGTAGGGGCAGGTCCTGGAGATCCGGAACTCATCACAGTGAAGGGGCAGAGGTATCTCAGAGAAGCTGATGTTGTCATATATGCAGGCTCCCTTGTCAATCCCGAACTTTTGAAGCTCTGCAGGGAAGGGGCAGAAATCCATAATTCCGCGAGCATGACGTTGCCGGAAGTTGTGGAGACCGTCGAGAAGGCCGAGCGGGAAGGGAAGATGACGGTGCGCCTCCATACAGGCGATCCGGCCATCTATGGGGCAATCCAGGAGCAGATGGATGCCTTTCAGAAGAAAGGCATTGCGTATGATGTGACGCCCGGCGTGAGTTCCTTTCTGGCCACAGCTGCAGTCCTGAAACAGGAATACACCTTGCCCGGCATTTCGCAGACGGTCATCATTACCAGGAACGAGGGGCGCACTCCTGTGCCGGACAGGGAGAAGCTGCGGGCATTGGCCGCGCATCAATCCACGATGTGCATTTTCCTTTCCATCACCATGCTGGAGGAAGTGGTCAGGGAACTCATAGCAGGGGGCTATGAGGAATCCACGCCGATTGCCATTGTGCAGAGAGCTACCTGGCCGGAACAGAAAATCGTGCGGGCAACCCTCGCGACGGTCGTGGAAGAAATCCGTGGAAAGGACATCGACCGCACGGCAATGATTGTCGTGAGCCGCTGCCTCGATGCGGAATATGACCTGTCGCGGCTCTATGCACCGGAATTTGCGCATATGTTCCGCGAGGCAACGAAATGAGATGCGCCGTCATGGCAGTGTCCTCCCACGGAGCGGTCTTGAGCCGGAAGGTGCGGGATGCGCTGGATGGCGATGTGGATATTTATGTCAATGAGAAATACATGGCATCTGCTCCGGATGGGGCAAAACCCTACCGCCGCCTGTCCGAGTATGTAGGGGAAGTGTTTCATCGCTATGATGCAGTGATCTTCCTTTCGGCTGCCGGAATTGCTGTACGCATGATAGCGCCGTTCCTTGTGAGCAAATTAGAAGATCCCGCAGTTCTGGTGATGGACGAAAGGGGACGCCATGTCATCAGCCTTCTGTCCGGCCATATCGGCGGAGCCAATCTTCTGGCCAGGCAGCTGGCGGACAGCCTTGGCGGAGAGGCTGTCATCACTACGGCAACGGATGTGGAGGGCATGCTGGCGCCTGATGTGGCAGCTTCCGGCCTCGCTTTGCGCCCATGGCCGAAAGCTCAGATTGAATCATGCAACAGCGCCCTTCTCCGCGGGGAGGCAATCCACTATTCTGTGGATCCCTCTCTTCCACAGGCAGGCTTTTACCTTTCCCATCTGAAGGAATATGGGCTTTCCGTATCCATGGGGAAGGAAACGGGGCTTCCTTCGGATGGATATAGGGTTTTCATAACCAAAGAACCCGGGGAATGCCGGGAGGGACTTCTCTATCTCATCCCGCGGCGCCTCATTGCAGGCATTGGGTGCAGGCAGGGGACTTCGGAGGAGCTCATACGGAAGGCGTTGGAATCTGCCTGCAGCCGCATTGGGCGGGCTCTTCCGGACATCGACCTCCTTGCCAGCGCATGGGTCAAAGAGAGGGAACCCGGGCTTCTGGCGCTTGCAAAAAGCCTTGGAAGGGAAATCCGTTTTTTTGGCAAGGATGTCCTGCAGGAGAAGATTGATGCTTATGTACTCAGGGAATCCTCTTTCGTGAAAAGACAGATTGGCGTGGGCAATGTCTGCGAGGCTGCGGCATTGGCATGCGTGAAGGCCGGGCGGTTTGCCCTGCCGAAGACAAAATATGAGAAAGTGACGGTGGCAATGATATGGGAAAAATAACAGTGATCGGACTTGGCCCCGGGAGCCTGGAGGATATGACGCCAAGGGCGCTCCGTGCCATAGAGGCGGCTGAAGTGGTTGCCGGCTACAATACGTACATCCGTCTCATCGAAAGCCTTCTGGATGGCAAGGAAGTCATAGGAACGGCCATGATGCAGGAAATCGATCGCTGCCGCATGGCTGTGGAAGCGGCTCTTTCCGGCAGGAACACCGTTGTCGTTTCCAGCGGAGATTCCGGGGTGTACGGCATGGCTGGCCTTGTTCTGGAACTGGTCCTGCAGCATCCTGCAGAGAATCGTCCGGAGTTTGATGTCATTGCGGGGGTTTCTGCTGTGAATGCCGCAGCTTCCGTATTGGGCGCTCCTCTGATGCATGATTTTGCCGTTATCAGCCTCAGTGACCTCCTGACCCCGTGGGAGACCATACGGAAGCGCGTGGAGGCTGCCGCCGATGCCGATTTTGTTTTGGCGCTCTATAATCCCAAGAGCAAGAAGCGCGTAAGGAATATTGAAGAAGTCCGGGAAATTTTCCTGAAACACAGATCTCCGGATACTCCGGTGGGAATTGTCACCAATGCCAGCAGGGACGCACAGAAAAAGGTGATTTCCACGCTGGATGCTTTCACGAAGGAAGAGATTTCGATGTTCTCTCTTGTAATCATCGGCAACAGCAAGACTTATGTGAAGGAAGGTTATATGATCACGCCGCGCGGATATGAGCGGAAGGAGCCGTCCCTATGATTTTTGTGGCAGCGGGAACCCAGGACGGGCGGGAGCTGGCCGGGTTCCTGCTGGAACATGGATACCGTGTGACAGCCTCGGTCGTCAGCCGGTACGGCGAGCAGCTTCTGGAGAGATACCGGGGAATTGCTGTGAACGATAAGCCCTTGGATGCGGAAGGGCTGAAAGATTTTCTGAAGGAGCATGGGGCAAGAATCCTCGTGGATGCCAGCCATCCCTATGCGGCGAATGTTTCCAGAAATTCCATGGAGGCATGCCATTGCCTTGGAATTCCCTATCTCCGCTATGAAAGGGAAGGCACGCCTGTCACGTACTCCAAGGTCTTTCGCGTCACAAGCTATGAAGAAGCTGCGAGAAAGGCAGCTGAAT
Source organism: uncultured Veillonellaceae bacterium (assembly GCA_902773295.1). Classification (GTDB taxonomy): domain Bacteria; phylum Bacillota; class Negativicutes; order Selenomonadales; family Selenomonadaceae; genus UBA3796. The sequence goes on from CACYDT010000072.1 coordinate 12,452, forward strand.
TAGGAAAGAATGTTTTTTTTACAACGGGAAGCAGGAATCTCAGGATATTCAAAGAATCTCCATATTTGGAGAGTTGTCGCCTGATATCCCGCGTGCTTCCTACCCCGGACGTGATTTCCGAGCTGACGGGCATGGGTTTCCAGCCGAAGGATATCGTTGCCTTGCAGGGCCCCTTTTCCCAGGAACTCAATGAGGCGCTGTTCCGCCAGTATGAGGCAGATGTCATCGTCACAAAGAACAGCGGGCAGATCGGCGGCGCCGATACCAAACTTGCCGCTGCAGAGGCAATGGGACTTCCGGTCGTGCTCATTGAAAAGCCGAAGATGGAATACGACAATATTGCCGGGACATTTGAGGAAGTTCTGGAATTCGTGCAGGGGCATTCCGAGAAATAGAAGATTGTGCAATACAGATGGTATGGGAAAGAGGGATATTATGGATTTTATGACAGACCCCATGGAAATCGAACGTCGCAGCATGGAGATCATCAAGCCGCATTTGGCGGGGCTGGATCTTGGCGAGGCTGAAGTGAAGGTGTATTCCCGCATTATACATGCGGCGGGGGATGTGGAGTATGCGCCCATCATCCGGATCCATCCTCATGCCATTGCGGCGGCGCAGGAGGCCATGAGAAAAGGGCGGAACATCTATACGGATGTGGAGATGGTGCGCACGGGAATCAATAAGAAAAAACTGGCTGTTTTCGGCGGCGAGGTGAAATGCCTCATTGCCGATGATAAAGTGGCGGCTATGGCAAAGGCGGAAGGCATTACCCGTTCCATGGCTGCCATGAGAACCTTCGGCAAGGAACTGGACGGTTCCATTGTTGCCATAGGAAATGCGCCTACGGCGCTTTTTGAAGTATTGCGGATGGTGGAAGAGGAAAACATCCTTCCGGCAGCGATTGTGGGCATTCCCGTGGGCTTTGTGGGAGCGGCGGATTCCAAGGAGCTTTTGGCGAAGAATACGAAGGTTCCCTATATCACAGTGGAGGGAACGAAGGGCGGCAGCCCCATTGCGGCGGCGGCCATCAATGCCATGCTCTACTTGCTGTGAAGCTGATGTGCCAGGGAGTGGTTTCAGGTGAGAATACCTCGTATTGTCATTGCAGCGACGCAGAGTGGCTCCGGTAAGACGACCATCGTCACAGGGGTTCTTGCGGCGCTTCGGGCCAAAGGGCTATCCGTGCAGTCTTTCAAAATCGGCCCGGATTACATTGACCCGGGATACCATGAACTTGCCAGCGGGCGTCCGGGACATAATCTCGACAGCTGGCTAGTCCCCCGGGAAAAGCTGAAAGATATTTTCATCCAAAGGGCAAGGACGGCAGACCTTGCGGTGATTGAGGGCGTTATGGGGCTTTATGACGGCGGGAGGCAAGGCGTGAGCTCCACTGCGGAGATTGCCAAGCTCCTCAAGGCTCCGGTTTTCCTCGTCATCGACGCAAAATCCATGGGAGCTTCGGCAGCGGCAATCGCATTGGGGTTCCGCGATTATGATCCGGAAGTGGATCTGGCAGGCGTATTGCTGAATCGTTTGGGTTCCGCGACCCATGAAGCTATGATCGTCGAAGCGATGAAAAAGCTGGGCATCCCTGTGTTCGGTGCAGTGCGCCGAAATGACAATCTGAACCTGCCGGAACGCCATCTGGGATTGCTTCCCATTGAGGAAAATGAGGAAAAACAGGTCGTGAGGCGTATCGGAGAAGCCGTTGGTTCCCAGGTGAATCTGGAGGAGATAATCCGGGCCGCGCAGCAGGCGCTTCCCCTGGATGAGATACAGGCTGTGCCGAACCCGTCTGCAGCCGTCGGGGATGATGATGTGAAGATTGCCGTGGCGAGGGATGAGGCATTCTCTTTCTACTATCCGGAAAGCCTTCAGGCGCTTCGGGAGTGCGGTGCGGAAATCATCGAGTTCAGTCCGCTGCACGATGATTCCCTGCCGGAAGCGGACGGACTTATTTTGGGCGGAGGGTTCCCGGAGATGTTTGCCAAAGAGCTCCAGGGAAATAGTTCCATGCGCCGGTCCGTGTTTGCTGCGGCAAAGGATGGCATGCCTGTCTATGCGGAATGCGGCGGTTTCATGTATCTCATGGAGAGGCTGCGGGATTTTTCCGGCCGGGAATATTCCATGGTGGGAGCATTGCCGGGAACTGCGGCCATGAACGAGAAACTCCAGATGGTTGGGTATGTTTCGGCACAGCTCCGGCAGGATACGGTTCTGGGAAAGAAAGGAACGAAACTGCACGGACATGAATTCCATTTTTCCTCGGAACTGGAAATTGACGAAAACTGTCCCCGTGCTTTTACCTTTACACGATTGAGAAATGGGGCGGCATATCCGGCAGGCTATGCGAAATGGAATGTGATTGCTTCTTATCTCCACCTTCATTTTGCAGGGTGCTCGAAAGCAGCGGAGTCTTTCGTGAAAGCATGCAGGAAATATCATGGATGAATCGAGGCAGTGTTATGGGGAAAATCGTTTTGGTCACGGGAGGCGCCCGGAGCGGGAAGAGCCGCTTTGCGGAGAGGTATGCTGCGAGATATGGGAAGAATATCGCGTATATCGCTACAGCGGGGATTTATGATGAGGAAATGGCATTCCGTGTGAAACTCCACCGAGAACGCCGTCCTGCCAGCTGGAAAACATGGGAAGCGCCGTATGATGCACATGAGGCTTTGAAGGAAGCAGGGGAAGCCCATGATATGGTGCTGTTCGATTGCCTGACTCTTTACATCAGCAACATTCTTTGCGCGGTGGAAGATATCAGTGATTCTGCGAGGAATTACCGGCTCGTGCGGGAGCAGGTGTGCAAGCTGATTGCCCAGGCAGAGGAGAATGCGGGAACGGCTATATTTGTTACCAATGAGGTTGGGGCGGGCATTGTTCCGGAGAACCAGCTTTCACGGGAATACCGGGATGTGGTCGGTATTGCGAACCAGCTTATGGGGCGGGCAGCGGAAAATGTCTATCTGGTGACCTGTGGACTGGCGGTAGATATCAAGAAGCTGGGGGAAATGGTTTGAAATGGCGAATTATATCATGATGATGGGAACGAGTTCCCATGTAGGAAAAAGCATACTGGCAACAGCTCTTTGCCGCATCTTCTACCAGGAAGGACGCCGTGTGGTTCCCTTCAAGGCGCAGAACATGGCCTTAAATTCCTATGTCACGAAGGACGGAGGGGAAATGGGACGTGCCCAGGTAGCGCAGGCAGAAGCGGCAGGACTGGAACCGAGTGTGGACATGAATCCGGTTCTTCTGAAACCCACGGGGAATTCCAGTTCCCAGGTCGTGCTTATGGGAAAGCCCGTGGGAAATATGTCGGCACGGGAATACCATCGGGGATATTCCCTGAAGGCATTCGATATTGTGAAAAAAGCTCTGGAACGCCTCGACAAGGAATATGACACCATTGTCATCGAGGGCGCGGGAAGCCCTGCGGAAGTCAATCTCAAGGCAAACGATATCGTCAATATGCGGGTGGCAAAGCTTCTTCATGCGCCTGTGCTGCTCATTGCAGATATTGATAGGGGCGGCGCTTTGGCGTCCCTTGTCGGGACGCTGGAACTTCTGGAAGAGGAAGAAAGGGATCTTGTCAAGGGACTCGTCATTAACAAGTTCCGTGGGGATGTGTCTCTTTTGCAGCCGGCAGTGGATTTCCTTGAGAAAAAAACGGGAAAGCTGGTTCTTGGGATTGTTCCTCATATCGAGCAGATGGGGATTGACGATGAGGATTCCGTATCTCTGGAAGAGAAGCAGGAGATGTCGGGGGAAGGCGATTTGCAGATTGCTGTGATCCGGACGCCGAAAATCTCGAACTTCACGGATTTTGACTGCATTGGCGGTGAGGCGGATGTGGCGCTTTCCTATATCGGGGAGCCGTCTTCTCTTGGGACTCCCGATCTTGTCATGCTGCCCGGCAGCAAAAACACTACAGAGGATCTTTTGTATTTGCGCCAATCCGGGATGGAAGCGGCAATCAAGAAGCTCGTGGCGGGCGGGACACCTGTGATCGGCATTTGCGGTGGATATCAGATGCTTGGGGAATCCATCATGGATCCGGAGCATGTGGAATCATCTCATGACAGTGTGCAGGGGTTCGGACTTCTTCCCATGAAGACGACGTTTGGCGGCGGGAAGCTCACAGCGCAGGTCGAGGTGGACTGCCATTGTCTGGAGTTTCTCGGGAAACAGATCCGGCGGCAGGGAATGAGGGGATATGAGATCCATATGGGGCAGACGGAATTCTTTTCGGAGGCAGTTCATCCGATGATTGTCCACCGGAGCAGCGGGGAGCAGCCGGAAGGTCTTTTGTCGCAGGATGGGCTGGTTTTTGGCACCTATGTCCATGGAATTTTCGACAATGATGAGTTCCGGCGGGATATCCTCAATGCCCTGCGTTGCCGCAAGGGTCTGCGCCCTCTGAAAAATGCCCGCAATACGCAGGCAGAGAAACAGCACAGTTATGACAGGCTGGCCGCTGTGGTGCGGGAAAGTCTGGATATGGAAAAACTTCGCCAGATCATGGGAGAAGCTTGATGATTACGGCGTTTGTGGCATTTTTTATCGACACGGTCTTAGGAGATCCGAAGACGAGGTTCCATCCGGTGGTTCTCATGGGGAATCTGATTTCCCTGCTGGAGAAGCTTTTGTACCGTCCGGAGGACGGCGATGGAAGGAAACTGCTGTCGGGAGCATTGCTCGTGGCAATCGTCCTCCTTGTTTCCTATGAGGCCGGTGCGGCATTCCTGTACCTATCTTATTGGCTGACGGGGGAGACGGGATTCTGGTGGGTAAACTACCTCATGGGGGGACTGCTCCTGAGTTTCATGATTTCCCCCAACAGTCTCGCAACAGCGGGAAAGGAACTCTACACGCTTCTGGAACAGGGGAAACTGGAAGAAGCGCGCCAGAAGGTCGGATGGATTGTCGGCCGTGATACGGACAAGCTGGAAGTGGAAGGAATTACCAGAGCCACGGTAGAAACCATTGCGGAAAACACAGTGGATGGCATCATATCCCCGTTCTTCTTTTTTGCCATTGGTGGCGTGCCCTTGGCAGTTCTGTATCGGGCGGCGAATACCATGGATTCCATGATTGGATATAAAAATGAAAAATATCTTTATTTCGGCAGGGTTGCAGCCCGGGTGGACGACGCACTGAACTATATTCCCGCCCGTCTGACAGGTCTTCTTTTCATCGGCTCGGCGTGGCTTTTGAAATTCGACCACAGGCATGCCCTGAAAATCATGAAGAGGGATGCGGCAAAACATCCAAGCCCCAACGGCGGTTATGCGGAAGCAACCGTGGCCGGCGCGCTCCATATCCGCTTGGGCGGTATGAACTCCTATTTCGGTGTGGAATCCTTCCGCGCATATATGGGGGATCCTATCGAAAGGCTTTCCCCCAAGCATATCCTGGAAAGTATTCGCTTGATGTATACTGCTACGGTATTGTTCCTGCTTCTGGCGTATGCCTTGTTTGCATCCATGGGGTATTGATGGAGGGATGTTCCTTGCGCTCTTTCTTGATTGGCCTGCAATTTTTGACCCGCATCTCCATTGTCCGCCAGGACAATTGGACCGAGGAGGATTTCGGGCGGAGCGTTCGCTGGTTCCCCCTGATCGGGGCGGTACTGGGATTGTGCTATGGACTTGTGTCAGCACTCTTATTCCTTATCTTGCCGTTTTATGGGGTCAGCTTGCCCATCCATATTTGCACGTCATGTCTTCTGGTTTTGACCATCCTTTTGACAGGCGGGCTGTTCTGTGATGGCTTCATGGATTCCATGGATGGGATTTTCTCCGGGCGTTCCAGGGATCGCATGCTGGAAATCATGAAGGACAGCCGTGTGGGATCCAATGGGGTGATGGCTTTCACAGCTCTCTTGCTCATGGAATGGTCCATTCTTCTGGATATGGAGCCAGGGATCATTCCCATGGCAATGTTTGTCATGCCGGTGATTTCCAGGTTTGCCGTTGTGCTTGCAATCACTTGCTTTCCCTATGCGCGGCCGCAGGGGATGGGAAAGGCGTTTGCCATGCATGCAGGAAGGAATGCTCTTGCTGTTGCAGCGGTATCCACACTGATTCTCGTTGTCCCCTGGGGTGTTCCTGCAATCATTGCCCTTTTGGCAGGAGGATTGTTTGCGTTATATTTCAACCGTTATGTCACGAGGATTCTGGGAGGCACGACAGGCGATACTTATGGGGCTGTTGCCATGCTTACAGAGCTTGTGGTATTGCTGACCATACTGCTTGTCGGCAATTTTTCTTGGAAATCCTTTGTTTTGCAATAGATGATTTGATTGGTTTTATTCCAAATCATATCCATATACAGCAACCGCTTTGGCGTGGAAGAGAAAGGAGGCAGTAGAGCAGGGAATCATTTGGAGCAATCATGATTATTTTCAGGAAGGAGCCAAGAATATGGAATTGTACAAGAATATCATCGGAAGCAGCGTACTGTGCGCCCTTCTCTTGCTTGACGCCGTTCCGTCGGCATCTGCGCACAGTGTTGATATGACGCTGTCCGAAGGCATCCGCATGGCGCTGGAGAACAATTACTCCATCGAGGAAAGCGAAGCCGACCTCGATAATGCTTACTGGCAGCTGAGGGAGGCGCGGCGAAACGGCGGCCCAACTTTGAAATGGTCAGCTTCCGCTAATCGGGTAGGAGGCAAGGCATATGATTCTGCGTCATACGACAATGAGTTTTCCAACAAATTGTCGGCCAGCATGCCGCTTTATACCGGTGGGAAACTGGAGAACAGCATCAAGTCTGCGAAATTCGGTCTTTCCGGAGCCGAGCTTACTTTGGAGAGGACAAAGCAGAACGTTCGTAATACCGTGACGCAGGATTATTACAATATCCTGAGATACCGGAGCCAGGTAGAGGTCTACCAGGAATCCGTCAAAAATCTGCAGGCGCATCTCGACAATGTGAAGGCCAAGTTCCGGGCCGGGACGGTGCCGCAAACGGATATCCTCAGCTCGGAGGTTTCCCTTGCGGAGAAAAAGCAGACCTTGGTGACAACCATCAATGATTATCATGTGGCCATTGCCACCTTTAACAATGATGTGGGGCTTCCCACGGAAACGCAGACGGAAGCCCGTGACCAGCTGGAATATGAACGCTATGAAATGGAACTTCCCGAATGCTTGGAGTATGCGCTTCTTCATCGTCCCGATCTTTTCCAGAAAGAATATAATCTTAGGCAGCAAAAGGCGAGCATGGAGGCAGAAAAGTCGGGCTATCGTCCCACAGTGGATGCCTCTGTCAGCCGCAGCTTTGCGGGAGATGGTCCCTTCAAGACCAATATCGACACATCGGATACTTGGGCAGCAGGAATTACGGCCAATTGGAACATCTTTGACAGCCAGGTGACTCAGGCAAAGGTGAAACAGAAAAAATCTTCCGTGCGCTATGCCGAGGCGGAACTGAACGACAAACTGGCCAATGTGAAGCTGGATGTCCATACGGCTTATCTGAACCTCAGGGCGGCAGAGGAAAACATCAAGACCATGGGAGAAGCACTGGAAAAAGCAAAAGAGGACTACCGCATCGAAGTCGTGCGCTACACTGCCGGAGTGGGTACGAATCTTGAGGTCATGGATGCCCAGGACAATCTGGTCACTGCCAAAGGTGACTATATTTCCGCTCTTTATAACTACAACGTAAGCAGAGCGAATCTGGACAAGGCGATGGGCATCCCTGTGGATCTGGATGTAACGCCTTATCGGGAAGCAATCATGAAGGATAAAGAGAAGGGAGAATAAGGTATGGGAATACGTTGGAAAAAAGCGGGAAGTGTCCTGGCGGCCTCCGCTTTCATGGCAAGTATTTTTTTGGCAGGCTGTGGCAGCAACGAGCAGGAAGAGGCGCAGAAAAAGATCAGTGTCAAAGCTATGAAGGTTCTGCAGCAGGATACGCCGGTATCCTATGCATATCCTGGGCAGTTGAAGGGAACGGATGAAATCGAGGTTCATTCCCGTATCTCCGGCAGCATCATGGAGAAATATTTCAAAGGCGGGGACATGGTTCACGCAGGGGATCCCCTGTACCGCATCGACTCCCGCCAATACGAGAGTGCAGTGATAGAGGCGCAGGCGAATCTCCATAAAGCGGAATCGGATCTCAGGAACGCCCAGGAAGATCTGGCAAGAGATGAGATGCTCTGGCAGGACAAGGCCATTTCCGAGCAAACTCTTACGAACAAGCGGGCGGATGTGGAAGGCTACGGGGCGACGGTAGAGTCGTATCGGGCAGCTGTCCAAAAGGCTCGGGAAAACCTGGATGATGCGGTGGTCTACGCTCCCATGGATGGCCAGGTTTCCTTGGATGACGTGGCGGTAGGGACGTATGCCACTGCCGGCTCGACGAAGCTTGTCAGTCTTGGCCCATTGGATCCAATCTATGTGCAGTTCAGCGTCAGCGAGTCGGAATACCTGGATCTTCTTGCCAAGGCTATAGAATCCGGCACATTGGGGCGGGAAAACCAGGAGATACCGAAGGTCAAGATTACCCTTTCCAATGGCAAGGAATACCCCTTTGAAGGTGAGATTGTAGCAGCAGACCGGGCATTTACGGACAATTCCGGCTCCCTTACCATCAAAGCACTTCTTCCCAATCATTATGACACGCTGCTTCCGGGAATGTTTGCCCGGGTGCGTTTTGAGGGAATTACGGTCAAGGATGCGATCCTTGTTCCACAGAGGTCGGTGCAGCAGCTGCTGGACGAGACATTCGTGCTGGTCGTCGGTGCAGACGGCAAGTCCGTCTCCAAGAAAGTGGTTCTGGGCGAGAAAGTGGGCAGCTACTACATTGTCAAGCAGGGAATCACAGCAGGTGATACCGTGATTGTGGACGGCCTGACGAGTCTTCAGGCAGGCCAGGACGTTGATGTCACCATGGTGACGGCGGACGATATGGGCTTTTCCGTCAAAGATTCTGACGAAATCGTAAACGAATCCTAAGGAGGCGAGAAATTTGGCTCGATTTTTTATCCACCGCCCGATTTTCGCCATTGTCATTGCATTGATTATTGTCATCGTGGGCATTGTGGCCGGGATGAGTCTGCCCGTTGCCCAGTACCCCCAGATCAGCCAGCCGACCGTCAGCGTGACCGCTAACTATACGGGGGCGAATGCCAGCGTCATCAATAAAACGGTGGCTCAGGTCATCGAGGAACAGGTCAATGGAACCCAGGGTATGGACTACATGAACTCTACCTCCGACGATAGCGGCAGCTATAGTTTGTCGGTAAAGTTCGAGCTGGGGACAAATGCGGACATGGATACGGTACTGGTGCAGAACAATGTGTCCATCGCAGAGTCCAGCTTGCCGTCGGATGTGCAGACGACGGGCGTTACCACGAAAAAAACCTCCAGCGACATGGCCTACCTGTTCTCCCTGTATTCCCCGAACAGTACCTTCAACCGCACATTTCTGATGAATTACTCCGACATCTATATCAAGGACAGGATCAAACGAGTTAAGGGTGTGGGTGACATCACTTCCTTCGGCTCCACGTATTCCATGCGTATCTGGCTGAATCCGGATCGCCTGTCGGAACTTGGGCTGACCGTTTCCGATGTGAAACACGCCATTGAGGAGCAGAATGTCCAGGCTCCGGCTGGTACCATCGGCCAGATGCCTATGCCGAAAAGCCAGGAGAAGCAGTATACGGGCAATCTGGAAGGACAGCTTGCCACTCCGGAGGAATTCGCTAACATCATCCTGAAGGCGGACAGTAACGGTTCCTATGTGCGCTTGAAGGATGTCGGGCGCGTAGAGACGGGCGCAAAATCCACCAGCATGATTTCCGATGCCAACGGCGCGCCCAGTGCCGGTTTCGCCGTTTATCTGACTTCCGATGCCAATGCCATGGAGACGATCGGTGAGATTGATAAGATTCTGGAGGATGCATCCAAGAGCTTCCCCGACGATATGGTATATCGGACGATTGTAGACAACAGCGAGTTTATCAGCGAGTCTGTCAGCGAAGTAGTGGATACTTTCAAGGAAGCCTTGATGCTGGTTATCGTCATCGTATTCCTCTTCCTGCAAAGCTGGCGTGCTACGCTGATTCCGGTTTTGGCCATTCCCGTGTCCCTCGTGGGCACTTTTGCGGCGTTTATCTTGCTGGGATTTACCATCAATACATTGACACTCTTTGCCATGGTGCTTGCCATCGGCCTCGTAGTGGATGATGCCATCGTGGTCATTGAAAATGTGGAATCTCACATGAAACGGGATGGCCTTGGCCCGGTGGAAGCTACGGAAAAGGCCATGGATGAGGTGCAGGGACCGGTGGTGGCGATTGCCTTTGTTCTGGCGGCGGTATTCATCCCGGTGGCTTTCCTCTCCGGTACCACCGGTGTGCTTTATCGCCAGTTCGCTTTGACCATTGCCGTGTCCATGGGGCTTTCGGCCTTTGTCGCCTTGACGCTTACTCCTGCGCTTTGCGCCCTTTTGATGAAACCCCATGATCCGAATGCGAAAAAAAGCATTCTCGATCGGTTCTTTGATGCCTTCAATGCATGGTTTGACCGCACGCAGAACCGTTATACAGGAGCCGTGGGCTGGTTCATCCGCCATTCCAAGGTGGGCGCGGCCTCACTTTTGGTTGTCTGTGCCCTGGCAGGATTTTTCTATACGAAGTTGCCGTCAACCTTTGTCCCCGATGAAGATCTGGGTTATTTTATCGTTTCGGTGGCGATGCCCGAGGGCACTTCACTGAATCGCACCTATGAGACCATGGAGGCTCTTGAAAAGGAAATGAGCACTCTTCCCGGCGTGAAAAATGTCATGAAAGTCGCCGGATATGATGTACTTTCTTCCGGCAACAAAGGGAATGCCGGCACCTTTTTCGTAGGGCTGGACACATGGGGGCGTCGCACGACGGATGAGCTTTCCATTGGCGGCATCATCGCCAGCGTCGACAGCCTTGGGAAAAAACATCCAGAGGCCAATATCATGGCCATTGCTCCGCCGACCCTGCCGGGTGTTGGCATGGTGGGCGGCCTGGCCATGGAGCTGCAGGACATGACTGGCCATACGGACAAGGAGCTGGACTCTATCACCAAGGAAATTGTCGAGGCTTGCAGGCAAAGGCCTGAACTGATGACGGCGTACACCACCTTCTCGGTGGATTCTCCTATCTGCAAGTTCGATGTGGACCGTGAGAGGGTCAAGCAGCTTGGTGTGGAGCTCTCCGATTTGTTCACGGCTTTGCAGGTGAACTACGGCGGTTCCCAGGTGAATGATTTTGTGCGGTTTGGCCGTACCTACAAGGTTATGATGCAGTCTGATGCCCAGTACCGGAGTGAATCCGAGGCATTGAAATTCAGCTACGTCAAGAACCGTGACGGAATCATGGTGCCGTTGGATGCCCTTCTCACGCCAAAATCTTCCACATCTACGAACCTCGTTTCCCGTTTTAACGGGGTGCGCAGCATCAGCATCAACGGCATCGCGGCAACCGGCTACAGCTCCGGCCAGGCCATGGCCGCGATGGAGGAAGTGGTCAAAGAGAAGGCCGGCACCGGCTTCACCGTAGAATGGTCCGGGCAGACCCGCGAGGAGAAAAAGTCTGCCGGTACCACCGGAAAGGTTTTGACGCTCTCTGTCATCTTCGTATTCCTTTGTCTGGCAGCTCTTTACGAGAGCTGGAGCGTTCCTTTTGCTGTTCTCCTGACGGTACCCACGGGGATTTTCGGGGCGTTCTTCGTCCTGTTCAGTTTGCTGATGCTCGGGGCGATGTCGGGTCACATGAACATGGGGCTCATGAACAGCGTCTACGTGCAGATTGGCGTTATCATGCTCATGGGACTGGCGGCAAAGAATGCGATCCTGATCGTGGAATTCGCCAAGGCGCGAGTAGATGCGGGCATGGAGCCGATGAAGGCTACTGTTGAGGCGGCCGGCCTCCGTCTTCGCCCCATCATCATGACTTCCCTGGCCTTCATCATCGGCTGCCTGCCGCTCGCCATGGCCAGCGGCGCAGGATCGGCGGCCAGGAACGGCATGGGGACCGCAGTGGTCGGTGGCATGCTCTTTGCCACATGCCTGGGAATTTTCCTCATTCCGGTGATGTATTGCATCGTTGTCTGGATTACGGAAAAACTAAAAGGAAAGAAAACCGTTCAGTGATTTATACCAGAGACCGTTGAAATTTGCTTCAGGCAAAGTTTTTACGGTCTCTGCGTATATCCCATGGGCAGGGACAAAATCATAGCTTGACTGATACAAGCATACGAAGGAAGAGAGACCTCGAAACCCTATGAAATAAGGGGCTTCGAGGTCTTTTGGCGTTGTGTGGGTGTGGCTTGAATTCATTTCATGGCGAGGGCAGATGATTTTTGCAGATTTTTGCTTCGAGGTGTAATTTAGAGCATCCCCAGACCACGCGCCAACTCTTGGATACGTGGCATAGAAAGATGTGTGTACTTCTCTACCAAGGGAAGCTCCATGCGGTCACGAATCATGTCCTTGGCGCGTTCTTCGGTTTCTGCATTTGCCTCCGCTCTGGCTTCTGCCATAACTTTCTTGCGCTCTTCGTTTCGAATGGTTTTTGCTTCGTATTCCAAAATTTTACCACCCATAATATGTTCCACTCCTTCCCGTACCTTCTGGTATTTCTGAGCTATAAGTGCAAGCACATGACTGGTCATTGCGCAGATGGCACTCTTCGTGAATTCGCTGATTGTTCCAGCTTTTTGCAAATCTTCAAGTTTTGAGCGAATATAGACATATTCACTTGTGAGCCTCTTGAGCTTTGCCGCATCGCTCTCGTATTCTGGTAGCCGATTCTCATGGCTGAAAATATAGAAGGGGATGAAAAATAACAGATTCTTTTCAAATATGTCTGCAAGGCTGAATTGCTGTACCTTGACTACGGGGACGGTATACTCTGTGGTGCCGCCGGGGGTAATCATACGGATAATCATTATGTCAGGAGTTTCCTTCGTGTGCCGTAGGAAGAGGACAGCCGATTTTGGAAAGGTCACGGTGAGAACATTTTTCTCAACTGTGCCATCATCCAGCGCAATCTGAGTGTCATATTCAAAGATACGCATGAGCATACTGCTGTCAGGCAGAGCTTGACATTCAACATGGTACCTCCTTCGTATGCCATCTAGCCCGACAATGATAAAGCTGGAGTCGGTAACGCGCTTTTCTTCTTTTCCACCGTCTTGATTCAGGAAATGCTCGTTGGGCGTGAAGATAATTTCCTCCTGCCCAGTATAGTTCTCACAAAAAGCCGCATTTACCACCGGGATGATAAGTTCTCGGCAATCGTTCAGCAAGGTGCGGAACGAATCGTCATAGGCTGTCGTGCTTGGTTCCATGGAATACACTCCTTATATTCTGACTATATCTTATCACAATGTAGGGGAGTAGGCAATGGTCTGGAATCCCATACCAGTGAGCAAGGTTACCGCTGAATCTCCTGCTCCAACCGCCTGAGCACCTCCAAGTGTATCTGCCCCGCCAGCAAAATCCACCGTAGTGTGTCGCGCTCCATCAGGTCATCGGTCAGTCCCCGCTCCTTGGACAGTTCGGCATCCAGTGCGGCGGCGCGTTTCAAGAGAGCCAGGAAGAAGCAAACGATGCGATTGCGAAGCTTTTTGACAGCACCGGAAGTGATGTTGTACACTTTTTCTTGACACTTTTCTCTCACAACAGCACTTTACAACTTTTAAACAAATAAAGATCGCGTAACAGGAACCTTCCAGACTTTCGTAGTATAATATGTTCACCACAAACAAA
>CACYDT010000073.1 GCA_902773295.1 uncultured Veillonellaceae bacterium
ATGGTCGGAACGACAAGATTTGAACTTGCGACCTCTTCCACCCCAAGAAAGCGCTCTACCAAGCTGAGCTACGTCCCGAACTCGTACGCAACGTACTTAAATATCATACATCATTTTTTGATGTTTGTAAAGGATTATTTCAAATTTATTTAAGAAAATATGGTTTGAGAAACAACGTGAGGAAAAAAATCCCCGCAGCAATCACTACAATGGTCGCCCCTGCCGCCATGTTGAAATAATATGCCAGAATCAGCCCGCTGAAACCTGACACCATGGCAATCAGCACGGATACGAGATGATAATGCTTCACATCATTGGTCACATTCCTTGCACCCGCCGCAGGCAGTACCAGAAGGGAGTTGATGATGAGAATGCCCACCCACTGGATACTGATGGCAACAATGACCGCGAGAAGAGCGGCAAATATGCTCTCCACCCAGAACGCCGAAATGCCCCGGCTGCGTGCAAAAGAAGAATTGATGGACAGAACGAGCAGGCGGTTGAAAAGCAGCGCCCAGGCAAGCAGAACGATAACAAACACGACAGCAAGCGCCGCAAGATCCTCCGGCGCAATGCTCAGAAGATCCCCGATGAGATAAGAGGAAAACTTGTTGAAGCTGCCGCCATAGGACATCAGCATAAGCCCGAGTGCAATGGCCGTAGAGGAAAAGACTCCGATGATCGTATCCGTGGAAGCACGGCTCTTGTTCTTGATATAGGTAATCAGGAGAGCAAACAGCACGGAAAAGCCCACCAATGATATCATGGGGGAAAAGACGCCGAGGAGGACGCCAATGGCAATCCCGGTAAAAGCGCCGTGCCCCAGGGAGTCCGAAAAAAATGCCATGCGGTTCGATACCACCATCGTGCTCAGAATCCCAAACAGCGGCGTCACCAAAAGAACTGCCAGAAACGCATGTTTCATAAAGGTATGGCTTGCCCATTGGAAGGGGAGCAGGATATCCATCATCGAATACACGGATTCCATCAGGCAAGCCCCCCTTTCCCCGGATCCGGGGCATCCGGCATGCCGAATACCTGCCTCGTGCGTTCATCCGCAAACACAGTTTCCGGCGTTCCGCTCACAAGAACCCCTTTGTCCATGAGCACGACCTGGTCGGCATGCTTTGCCACAAGCCCGAGATCGTGGGAAATCAGGAGAATGGCCATGTCCTCCTTCGCACGAAGCTCCGACACAATCTCATAGAAAAGTTCCCTTCCGTTCCTGTCCACGCCGGACACCGGCTCATCGAGGAGCAGAAGATCGGGCAGAGGGTCGAGAGCCAGCGCCAAAAGCACCCTCTGAAGCTCGCCCCCGGACAGAGCACCGAGGCGCCGATCAATGAGATGCTCCGCCTTGACGCGGGCCAGCTGCTCCAAGATTCTCGGACGCAAACGGTCGCCGGAAAAAAACCAGACAGGGCGCTTTGACAGGCATGCCATGAAAATATCCATGACACTGGTGGGCGAACTCACATCAAAGCGCAGATACTGCGGCACATAGCCAATCACAGGGTTTCCCGTATGCTTCCCCTTCGCATCTATATAGTGAAGCTTTCCCGTATGGGGCATCTCTCCCAAAATCGCCTTGAGGAGGGTGCTCTTGCCCGCGCCGTTGGGACCGATGACGGCAGTGAGCTGCCCGCAGTGGATATGCAGGTTGACATGGGAAAAAATTTCCAGGTTTCCCGCTTTCACACCAAAATCCTCAATCTTCGTACAGCACAGCCCGCTGCAGTCGCTTCCGGATGCAGCGCGATGGTGCAGGATAGCCTTAAACAATCATCATCGCCTCCCATCAACTCAACGGCGCAACCGCAGGAATGCCCGATTGCCCAGAAAGAAGCAGAGAACAGCATAAAAGAGCAGCACAAGCACAGAAGCCATCTCCCCCTCGCCGGTGCTCCCGATGCTCCGCAGAAGGCTGCTCGTATGCGTGAGAGGCAAGATCTCGATAAACCATCGCAAAGCATCCGGCAAGGCCTGGGTAGAAAAAAAAGTGCCGCAGAGAAAGGACATGGGCAACAGCACATAGGTATTCACCTGTCCCATCTCCTCATAGGTGTCTATGAGCATGGCCGCCCAGAACCCGATTTCCGAAAAAATAATGCAATTCAGGACAAGAACCGCCAAAAACAACGGCGTCACTGTAAACTTTGCGCCAAAGAGAACCGCCAGCACGAGGATGATGGCCGAGGAAATCAGCCCGCGAAGGACAGATGCCAGAACCTTGCCTACGATGAACGCCTGCGGGCAGATCGGCGCAATGATGTATTCCTCAAGACTCTTATGATAGATGCGTTCCGCATGCACGGGAATGATGCTGTTGAAGCTGATATTCATGGAATTCAGCGCCAGGATGCCCGGCACAAGGAAATCCAGATAGGATCCGCTCCCTGCATCAATGCTGCGCCCCAATCCCCAGCCAAAAGCAACAAGATAAAGGATTGGCGCCACCATGCGGCTCAGGATGAACTTCGTCATGCGCCGCTTCAATACGACCCAATCCCTCCAGAAAACCGTCCAGGCATCCCAAAGCATCAAATCCCCTCCTTCCTGCCTGTAAGCTCAATGAATACATCCTCCAGGTTCGTGCGGCGCACCTGGACTTTCTCCTGGCCATCGAACATCGCCGCAAATCCCGATGCCTCCTTCCTTTCCCGGAAAAAGCGGTATTCGCGCCCACCGCTTCCGTCCCATTCCACAGCATAGGCGCCAAGCTTCCGGCAAAGCTCCAGAGGTGCTCCCAAGGAAATCAGCTTCCCCTTGTTCATGATGGCTACCCTGTCACAGAGCGCCTCTGCTTCTTCGATGTAATGGGTGGTCAGGAATACCGTCACCTGCTCCCTTGCCATCCGGCGAACCAGCTCCCAAATGCGGCGGCGTACCTGCGGATCCAGCGCCACCGTCGGTTCATCCAGGAAAAGGATCCTGGGCCTGTGGATCAGCGCCCGCACGATGAGAAGGCGGCGCTTCATCCCCCCGGAAAGGCGCCGCACCCGATCGTTCACCACGGAATCGAGCTCCACATACTGCAGGAGTTCGGCAATGCGCTGCCTCCGCTCCTCCTTCCCCATGTGATGCAATCGCGCATGCAGCTCCAGATTCTCCCCCACCGTGAGATCCTGGTCGAAATTCACATGCTGGGGAACTACCCCGATCAACTGCTTCAATTCCCTTTCATGCTCGGAAAGCTCCTTGCCATCGTAAAAAATCCTTCCTTCCGTCGGCGCAGTCTGAAAGGTGAGCATGCGGATCGTAGTGGTTTTCCCAGCGCCATTCGGGCCAAGCAGGCCAAAGATCTCACCTTCCCCCACAGAAAGGCTGAGGCCGTCCACCGCTGTCTTCCATGTTTCCCTGGCTTCCTTGTCCTTATGCAAAAACCGCTTCACCAGCGAATCGAGTTCTATCATAAATGCGTCCCCTAGTATGTCTCACAAAAACAAAGCAGCTGATGAAAATACTGCCGAAGCATTTTCAAGGTAATGTCCCCTCTCTGCTTGATGCCCGAACGGATGGTATGCTTCGCTCTCTGCAGGGCATTGTCCACAGACTTTGCGCTGCGTCCCATGGCTTTCGCGATTTCCTCATAGCTTTTGCCGTTCAGGTAATGCAGGACAGCCTCATATTCCACATCGGAAAGCGACTCGCGGATGAATTCCCCGCAAATCTCATACTCCTCTTTCCGGATGATATTGTCCGCCGCTTCCCCGCTGTCCTTGTCCGCCAGGATATCCATGAACGTGACATCCGAATCCTGCAGATGCACCATGGACTGCAGGGATACCGAGGAATTCAAGGGGCGGTGCTTGTTGCGGTTTGCCATCTTGATTGCAGAAATGTACTGGCAGCGCACACAGCGCTTGGCAAACGCGGCAAAGGGCGCCGCACGATGAAGCTCATAGCCCTTCACAGCCTTGAAAAAACCCAGACGTCCTTCCTGCAGCAGATCCTCATCCCCCGCCTTGAGCAGGAAATAATGATGCCCTACCCCCCGGATCATATGATTGTAACGCCGATAAAGCTCCGACAAAGCCAGATTGTCATTCCTCTCCCGGTAAAAGCGAATGAGCTCATCATCCGGCAGCTGCTTGTAATCCATCTCGCGTTTGCGCCATGTGTCCCGTTCCATATCCATCCGCCCTTGCACATCCCATTCAAAACCTGCCCCGGGAAAACTTTCTTCAGGCATCCTCCCTGTTCCGGCCTGCTGCATATGCCAAGACTTCGTCCAGAAACGCTCTGGCGGTCTTCTCGGAAATCTTCGCTTTCCGTTCCTTGCGCGCTATCTCCCCCCGCTTCTTCTCCAAGAGAGAAATCAAGCGCCCTGATTTCCTTGCATCGCCTGCCCGGACACTCTTCATGAGTTCCAGGGCAATCTTGTCTGCCTCGGCAATCCGCTGCATCTGCATGAGCTGCGGACCTTCTCCCGTTTCTTCCTGCATATCCCGCCGGAAATATTCCGTGGGAACCGTGATCAGCGGGGAAACATCGGGATGGCGGCGAAGGAAGTTCTCATCCAGCCAGTTCAGAAGATCTGCCTGCCTTCTCCCATCCCTCTCCTCAATATCATCGAAGAACACGGCGAAGTCCCGGATGCCGATGGCATACATATCTTCCATCTTCCTTGCCAGCAGCCGCTTGTCCCGGCTCCCCTGCAGAATGGATTTGCCCAAATCCATTCCCGGCGACAGGGCAAAGATGAACCTCACATCTTACTGATATTATACTATATTAGCAGAAAGTTTTCAAGATGCGTCGTGCCCGCCATTCACCTCCACCCTGTAGAGGGTGGAGTCC
>CACYDT010000074.1 GCA_902773295.1 uncultured Veillonellaceae bacterium
CACTCCGCTTCCGCTGTGCCCTGTTCGCTGGCGACTTGTATATAATACACAAATCCGGGGAAGATGTCAACACCTTTTTTCGATTTTTTTCATGTGGCGGAAAACGTGCTCGCGCCCTCCGCCACATGGAAAAGAACTCCCACAATGGATTACTGCTTATAGACAGTTCCCGGAAGGATAACTCAGCCTCCGGACAAGATCGAGTAAGTCTCCGGGTGCATCTCCCCCTTCGGAACCACCCGGATCACCGTGCCGAATTCATGCTCCAATCCCTCCAGAATCTTGCTCCTCTCCAATTCTTCCGCCACCTGCGGATGCACCTCCACCCCATAGCCGGCCCGCGCATGAGAGAACCGCTCCATGGACCGGATGTCGCGGCTGATATCGATGCACACCGTCTCCGGCGACTCAATCCGTCCTCTTCCATGGCAACAGGGGCATTCGCTGAACCGGATGCTCTCGAAATTCTGCCTGGATTTCTTTCGCGTGATTTCCACCAATCCGAGAGCAGTGATATCCACGATGTTCGTCTTGGTGCGATCCTGCTTCACCTGTTCCCTCATATATTCCAAAAGCTTCTCCTTATGGCCGGTTCCCTCCATATCGATGAAATCAACGATAATGATGCCTCCGATATCCCGCAAGCGCACTTGCTTCAAAATCTCGGCCGCCGCCTCCAGATTCGTCCGATAAGCCGTCTCTGCCAGATTGGACTTGCCGACATATTTGCCTGTATTCACATCAATTGCCGTCAGAGCCTCCGTCTTATCAATCACGATAGAGCCGCCGGACTTCAGGGCAATCTCTCTTGCCCCCATCTTCTCGATTTCTTCATCCAAATGGAATTTCCTGAACAGTGGAATCCGCTCCTCGTACAACTGCACCCTATCCAGAAGATCCGGCGAAATATACTGTACAAGCTCCACGACCCGACGATGCACCGTCGGGTCGTCAATGATCATGTCATCCACATCCGCAGCAAAAATATCCCGCACAATGCGGATAATGAGATCCGCATCGCGATACAGCAAGGCCGGCGCCGTTGCCAGCTTGCAGCGCGCCTGTATGGAACGCCAGAGGCGGACGAGATAGTCCACATCATCTCTCAGGACTGCTTCTTCCTGCCCTTCTGCTACCGTACGGACAATCAAGCCCATCCCCTCCGGGCAGAGCCGCTCTGCAATTCCATGAAGTCGCTCCCGTTCCTCTGCATTTCCAATGCGGCGTGATATGCCGATATAAGCCGAGGTAGGCATGAGGACAACATTCCTTCCCGGCAGGGAAATATGCATGGTCGCCCGCGGCCCTTTCGTGCCGATGGCATCCTTCACTATCTGCAAAAGAATCTGCTGTCCGATATGAATTCTCTCCTGTGGCGGCACAGACGTGACAGCTTCCTTGGGAAGCCCATCCCCCACATAGAGAAACGCATTTTTCCCCAGTCCGATATCCACAAAAGCCGCCTGCATCCCCGGCAGCACATTCTGAACATATCCCTTGTAAAGATTCCCGACGAGATGGGAATGCGTTGACCGCTCCAGTTCCAGCGCCTGCAATTCCCCATCTGCAAGGACAGCCACCCTTGTCTCTTCCGGAACCGTATTCACCAGAATTGTCTTCATCCAATCCACCCCCTCATAGCTCAATGAGGGGCTTTCCCCTGCCCAGCAATGCCGTCCGATGAATCCCGGCCTGTTCCTCATGGATATCCAGGCCAAACTGCTCCTTCAATACCTGGAGAATTTCTCCGGGCTTTACGCTTCCGGAAGAAGCAATCCGGATCTCCATGGTCAATTGGAGGCTTTCTTCGCGGAACTGCAGCACCAAAGGCCTGGCAAGATACTGCTTGATTTCTTTCGTGCGCGTTTTCTTCGGAGTCACACGCGTATAGGACACTTCCCCTGCGGCATTGAATGCCTTTACCGCCGCCATCGCCGCATTTTTCTCCCCTCGATAGGGCAGGATGACACGATAGCAGGCAAGATCTGCTTCTGCCATGAGGGATTTCTTCTTGCCGTGGAGTTCCCTGAGCTCCACGACTTCTGCTCCCTTGGGAAGCTGTGCCCGCAGCCGGTCAAAGACTTCCGGCTGGCACAAAGGCTCCGTGAGCTCGAAATCCATGTATTCCGCCTCACTCGTAACCCCCACGGCCAGTGCCGATGCAAAGGCGAGTTTCATGCGCGGATTGAACCCCTCGGAATAAGCCACCGGAAGCTTCGAGCGAATGATGGCACGCTCAACCACCGCTGCATAATCCAGATGGGAAAGATACCGAAGCTCCTCCCCCTTGTGGATGCGTGCGCGATATTTGAAAAGCAGCCGCTGCCTGTCTCCTTCACCGACCTTGCGGTTCTCCATGGTGCGCGCCCGGGTCTCCTTTGCTGCCGCTTCCCCTGCATGATCCACGACCTTCACCCCGAGATTCGGGCAGATGCCGCAATCATTGCATCTGCCACGGCGGCAGTCTCCCGTGAGCTCGCCCGCCATGGCACGCCGCCACTCCCTCAGAAGGAACTCCTTGTCCACTCCGGGAGAAGTAATCTCCCAAGGCAGCGATTCCTCAAAGCTGCGGCTGCGTTCATTGTAATCTGCAAGCTCTATGCCGCATTTCCCAAAAGCATTCCGCCAGACATCCCCGCGAAAATAATCCGACCATCCGTCGAACTTTGCGCCGTCCTGCCATGCCCGATAAATGACATTTCCCAGACGCCGGTCTCCACGGGCAAGAGCGCCCTCCAACACGGACAATTCTGCATCATGGTAATGGAAAGTAATCGCCCGATCCGTAATATGCTCTTTCAACAACTGCTGCCTGCGCTCAAATTCCTTCCTGGGAAGCTGCCCAAACCACTGAAAAGGAGTATAGGGCTTCGGAACGAAGCAGGAAACGCTGACCGTAACACGAACGCCCCGTTTGCCCTTGATGTCCGTATAGAGATCCACAACCTTCTTCGCCAGGTCTGCAATGCCTATCACGTCCTCATCCGTCTCCGTAGGAAGCCCCATCATGAAATACAGCTTCACCTGCTTCCAGCCTTGACGGAACGCTGCCCCGCAAGCTTCGAGCAAATTCTCTTCCGTAACGCCCTTGTTGATGACATCCCTCAGGCGCTGGGTTCCTG
The DNA here is from genome assembly GCA_902773295.1 of uncultured Veillonellaceae bacterium. Classification (GTDB taxonomy): domain Bacteria; phylum Bacillota; class Negativicutes; order Selenomonadales; family Selenomonadaceae; genus UBA3796. The sequence continues at coordinate 3,123 of CACYDT010000074.1, forward strand.
CCTCCGGCGCAAATGTCAGGCCACTCTTCCGAACTTGCTGCATGCGATGCGCCAGCTCAATGGAAAAGCTGTCGATCCGCAAGGATGGCAAGGAAAAGCTGACCTTCTCCTTCTTGAACTCCTCCATGAGGTCATCCACCAGCCGTCCCAGACAGGAATAGTCCGCAGAAGACAAAGAGGTCAGGGACATCTCGTCATACCCCGTGGCATCCACAAGCCCCCGTGCCATGGCCTTGAGCCTCTCCTCGCTGCGCTCCCTCGCCGGGCGATAGCAAATGCCCGCCTGGCAGAAACGGCATCCTCTGGAACAGCCACGGAACAGTTCCAGCAAGATACGGTTATGGACAATATCCATGCATGGCACCAGAGGATGCTCCACGGAAATTGCCTCATCCATATCCTTCACAACACGCTTGCGGATCACCGGCTTCGCCATCCCATGCAATGCCCTCAAGCCCTGAAAGCAGTTCTTCCTATCATATTCCGCCTCGTAGAAGGATGGCACATAAATGCCCTCCACCTCAAGCAGACGGGCCAGGAATCCTCTGCGCCCGCCCAAAGAGCCCCCCTTCTTCCATCCGAGGAAGGCTTCCACGACTTCCCCCAGGACTTCTTCACCCTCGCCCACCACAAAAAAATCAAAGAAATCTGCCATGGGCTCCACATTATAAACACAGGGACCGCCTCCCACAACAAAAGGCGCATCCTCGCCGCGCTCCTTTGCACGGACGGGCACCCCCGCCAAATCCAGCATATTGAGCACATTGGAATACACCATCTCATATTGAAGGGAAAAGCCCCAGAAATCAAACTCCTTCAAAGGGCGATGGGACTCCAGGGAAAAGAGGGGAATCCCCCTCTCCCTCATGACAGCTTCCATATCCGTCCAAGGCGCATACACGCGCTCTGCTGCCGTATCCTCTCTGCGGTTCAGGATTTCATAGAGAATCGCAAGCCCCAGATTCGACATCCCCACTTCATACACATCCGGCAAACAAAGGGCGAAGGTGCATCCCACTTCCGCCCCATCCTTCCGCACGCTATTCCACTCACCGCCCGTATACCTCGTGGGCTTTGTCACAGCCTGAAGGACTTCAGGCGCAAGCTCTATCATAAATAAGGTCCCCTCTCCCTAGAACAGCAACTTCTGCTTCCGCAAATGAATATTCAGGAGCACCGCAATCGCCAGGATATTTGTCGTCAGCGAGCTCACCCCATAGCTCATAAACGGCAATGGAATCCCTGTCACCGGCATGATCCCTGTCGTCATGCCCACATTGACAAGAACATGGAAGGCCAGCATCGACGTAATGCCGGTGGCCAGAAGCCTGCCAAAGATATCACTGGCATCCCTTGCAATCTGTATGCCACGCCACAGGAGAACAAGATAGAGAAAAAGCAGGACAGCTGCCCCGACAAACCCCAGCTCTTCCCCTACCACCGCAAATATGAAATCCGTATGATTCTCCGGCAGGAAATTCAGCTGGCTCTGTGTACCCTCAAACAGCCCCTTGCCAAAGAGCATGCCGGAGCCGATGGCAATCTTCGACTGGATGATATGATAGCCGGATCCCAGAGGATCCACATTGGGATCCATGAAAACCATGATGCGCATCTTCTGGTAATCCTTGAGAAAATGCCAAAGAATCGGCAGACATGCGATTCCTGCGGCAAAAATCCCAAAAAGAAGCCGCAGGCGAATCCCGCAAACAAAGATCATCCCGAAAAAAATCGCCAGAAACACAAGAGATGTCCCCAAGTCCGGCTGTTTCAGCACCAGCAAAAAAGGAAGGCCCACATAACCTGCAACGGGAAGAAGGTCGTGAACCGTATGGAGCTTCCCCACACGTTCCTCGAGGATTCCCGCCAGGGAAATAATCATGATGAGCTTCGAGAACTCCGATGGCTGGATGTTGATGGGGCCCAGAGAAATCCAGCGCTGCGCCCCCAGAGCAGAATGCCCCACAAGCATAACCGCCAACAGCATGACGAGATTGAACACATAAAGCTTGTTGCCATATCCCTGCAGCATCTTATAATCAAAATTCATGAGGAATACCGCCAATGCCACATCAATGACAGCAAACAGCCCCTGACGCTGGACGAACCAGTACCTCTCGTCGCTTGGCGTATTGATATGAGTCGCGCTCCCAATGATGACCAGGCTCATGATGATGATTCCCGCAGCTGCCGCAATCAAGGCGAAATCCATTCGCCGAAAGATTCTCTTCGTCACAAAATCCCTCCCTCGATGAAAGAAAAAGCTGACGCGCTTGCGCCAGCCTAAGGAACCCTCACCCGTGCTTCATCCTGCTGACGGGAATATTGGCCACAAGAGCCACAGAATCTTCGTCATTTGCCAGGGAAATCTCCATATCCTTCTTGTTGATTTCCATATAATTGGAAATCACACGAATGATATCATTTTTCAAATGATCCATCACCTCCGGCGAAACGTTCGCCCTATCATGGATCAGAACAACCTTCAGCCGATCGCGAGCAATCTCCTTGGAAGACTTCTTTTCCTTGCCGAATATCTTCATAAGCGCCTCAATCATCTGATCTCCCCCCTTTACAGCCCAAATGCACGCTTGAGCCTCTGGAAAAAAGAATCCTTGGGGAAATCCATGAAAGGAATCTCCTCGCCGCAGATACGCCCCACGATATTGCGGTAGGCTTTCCCCGCGAGGGAATCCTCCATAGAAATCACCGGCTCTCCCCGGTTCGTGGACGTCACGACTTTTTCGTCATCCGGCACCTGGCCGATGCAGTCAATGGACAGGATATCATTGATGTCATCCATGTCCAGCATATCGCCCTTCTCTACCATCTGCGGGCGGATGCGGTTGACGATGAGCTTGATGCTGTTCTTGTCGGCTCGGTTGAGCTCACCGATGATCTTGTCCGCATCCCGCACTGCGGAAATCTCCGGCATCGTAACAACAATCGCGCAATCCGCTCCGGCAATCGCTGTTTTGAATCCCTGCTCGATCCCTGCCGGGCAGTCAATGAGAATATAATCGAATTCCTTCCGAAGTTCCTCGCAAAGATGCACCAGCTGCTCCGGGTTCACCGCATTCTTGTCCTTGACCTGGGATGTCGGCAAAAGCATCAGGTTTTCGTATTTTTTATGGCGCACCAACGCCTTCTTGTATGGGACACGCCCTTCCGTCACATCGACGAGATCGTACATAATGCGGTTTTCCAGCCCTAAAAGCAAATCGAGATTCCTGAGCCCCGTATCCGTATCCACAAGGACAACTTTCTTGCCACGAATGGCGAGCCCCACACCGAGATTCGCCGTTGTTGTTGTCTTGCCGACACCACCCTTTCCCGACGTGATCACGATAACTTCGCTCATATGATAACATCCTACCTTTCTATCGGCTCAATGACAATCTGCCCATCCTTTATAGAGGCACGCTCTGCACGCTCTGCCTTCTCCATCTCCTCCGCCTGGTCGGGAGATCTGGCAATGAGATTCGCAATGCGGATCTGCATGGGCATAAGGCGATCAGCGACAACAAATGCCCTGGAATCCCCATAGGCACCCGCATGCACCATGCCACGGCAAGTCCCTCTGATATCGATGCTGCCGCCCGCGATGATCTGCGCACCGGGATTCACGTTGCCGCAGACAAGCACCGAGCTCTTGGTACGAACCTCCTGCCCGCCCCGCAACGTCCTGTTTACTATGACCATCTGCTGGGCATCCTCTTCCGCCCTTCCTTCCTCATGGGAAGGTTCATGCACCGGACTAGAAGCAGTCAATGGATCCGTCGTGCGGAACAGTACCCCGAACTTGGAAAAAAGGCGCTTGAGCCTGTCCAGATCCCCTTTTTTCAAGGCATCCGGAGCTACATGGATGACCGTTCCCCGCGTGAAAAACGAAGAACCGGACTCTAGCTTTTCCCGAAGATCCTGCTCAATCGACTCGAAATCAGCACCTCGCTCAAAGCTCAGCTGCAACCCTGATTTCGTGCCTTTTATTTTTACGATTTCATCACTCATGCCAGCGCCATCCTTTAACCAAAATCGCTTTCCTTACACTATAACTCAATCGCTCGGGTTTTGCCAATCCTTATTGTGGTTTCTGCGCAGGCGGCGCACTGTTCCCGGAGGGCGCAGGCTGGTTCAGGCCGAACGCCGCCTCCAGGATCCGCCTCCCGATTGGCACAGCCGACTGCGCTCCATAACCTCCCTGCTCCACAATCACTGCCACCACAATCGTGGGATAGTTGAAGGGACCATAGGCGACAAACCATCCATGATCGCGGCCCTGCGAATTCTCCGCAGTTCCCGTTTTCCCCGCGATGTCAACAGTAAACCCTTGGAATGTCCTCGCCGCCGTGCCGTATTTCGTAACATCATGCAAACCCGTCTGAACGAGCTGGATAACATACGGAGGAACATCCAGCTCCGAAAGAAGCTCCGGCTCGAATTCCTTGATGATAACTCCATCCTGAGACATGATGCGGTTTACAAGATGAGGCCGATAGCGCTTGCCGTTCGCGGCAATCTCCCCCATGACCATGGCGGCCTGAAGCGGTGTCACAAGGTTGAAGCCCTGGCCGATTGCTGCATCGAATGTCTCGGAAAGATACCAGTCATCCTCATAAACCTTGCGCTTGTATTCCCTATTGGCCACCAAGCCCTCCGCCTCATAGGGCAGATCGATTCCCGTCACCTTTCCCAGCCCAAACATGCGGGCATAGTGCTCCAAAGTATCAATGCCCATCCGGTTTCCCATCTCATAGAAATAAACATTGTCGGAATGGGCCATGGCTTCCGTGAAGTTCAGCCATCCCAGAGCCTCGCCGTCTGCATTGCCCTTGGGAATGATCCAGTGATGCCCGGAGTCAAAAATCTTCTCCTCCGGCGTTACCTTTCCCGAGGCCAATGCAGCCGTTCCCGTCACAATCTTGAAAGTCGAGCCGGGAGGATATTCGCCGGTGATTGCCTTGTTGTCCATGGGATGATAGGGATTCGTGTTGATGGCATTCCAATCCTTCGTGGAAATCCCATGAGCGAAAAGATTCGGATCGAAAGCCGGGCGGCTCACAATCGCCAGCACCTCGCCCGTCTGGGGATTCATGACCACCGCTGCTGCCGCATGGGCATTGATTGCGGCAAGCTGCTCATCCACAGCCTTTTCTGCGGCTTCCTGGAGATTTTTGTCAATCGTGAGGTAAAGATCCGCTCCCGGAACAGGCTCCTTCATGCCAAGCACCTGCACCGGCTTGCCCGTCACATCCACCTCCACCTGTTCGCCGCCATTTACGCCCCGGATTTCTTTGTCATAGATCTTCTCCAAGCCGAATTTCCCAATGATATCACCGGACTTGTATCCCTCGTCCTTCCGCTTCTCCAGTTCAGCATCGCTGATCTCGCTCACATAGCCAAACGTATGCGCCGCTTCCTGCTTCAGCACATAGTCGCGGACCGGCTGCACTTCAATGACCACGCCCGGATATAGGTTCTTCTGCTCCTCTATGATGGACACGATATCCGGTGTGACATCCTGTTTGATATGGATGGGATCAAACCCGCTATGGGCATCGATCTTTTTATGGATATCCTCCACAGAAACCTTCAGAAGCTGGGAAAGTCTCCAAACGACTTCCTCCGAAACAGGTGCCGTAAGCGGCAAAAGAGAAACGGTAAAGCCCGGGCGATTCATTACCAGGGGAACCCCATTGCGGTCAAAAAAAGTTCCGCGCGGCGCCATCGAAGGAATGATGCGAATGCGGTTGCCGTCTGCAAGATTCGCATAATACTCGCCGTCCATGACCTGCAAATATCCCACGCGCGCCAGAAGAATGAAAATGACCATGACCACCATGATTCCAAGCGCTCTGACCCGCCCTTCATATTCATCATTCTCAATCACGCATATCTCCCCTAAACTTCGTGCGAAACGGTGTTTCGCACTACGCCCTTACATCAACGATACCTTTCCTTGATATACTTATCCAGCTCCAAGGTTGCCTTATGCACAGGATAAGCAAACAGGAACTGCCAGCAGAGCATCGGCAACAGAACCTCCTGTATATGGAACGCCACTTGGAAACGATAGCCCAAAAGCAGCATGAAGATCAACAAAAAGAAATAATTCGCAACCGTTGCCATGATGGAGGACAGAAGCGGCAGGAACACCTGATCCCTGAACACCTGATTCGAAAATTTGCCGCAGACAAATCCAATGGACATATAGCTGAACACATCCACACCAAAAAAAGTCCCTGTTGCGAGATCCTGCAAAAGGCCTGCGCAAAAGCCCATAAGAACCCCGTACCTGGCTCCCTTCAGAAATGCAAAAGAAACCGTCAGCAAGAGCAGCAGGTTCACAGAAATCCCATGATATGCAAGAAGAGGCAGGATAGAGGACTGCATGACATAGAGCCCTGCCACAAATGCCGCCCACAGACCGAATCGCTTCATTTTTTCCCACCTGCCTGCGCCGCCGTCTCTGTCCCGGGCGTCTGCGTCGGCGGTGACAGAGGCTCGGGAATTGCCTCCCGTGAGCGCACAATGACGGCCACATCCTCGAGTTTCTGAAAATCCACGGCTGTCTCGATAACACCGTACTTCAGCAGTCCCCCTGTCTCATTTTCCAGGGACGCCACCGTTCCTACAACAATGCCTTTCGGATAGACACCGCCGAACCCCGAGGTGACAATCACATCCCCCTCGACGACATCAGCAGTCTTGGGGATATTCACCATACGGGGCATGGTCGGATTCCCCATATCTCCTTCCACGATGCCCGTCACCCGCGACTCCGGCCGCTGCACGAGAGTTCCGACAGAAGAACGCGGATCCATGATAAGCTGCACCTTGGAAGAATTCACGCCGGCATCCGTCACATGGCCTACCAGACCCTTTTCCGTCACAACGGCCATATTGTCCTGCACCCCATCCGTAGTGCCACGATCAATAACGATCATGCTGGACCATGTGGCAGATTCCCTGCCGATGACACGCGCCGCCACGAGATCGAACTGCGTCGCAGACTGCTTGTAGCCCAAAAGGGCACGGAGGCGCTCGTTCTCCGCCGCAAACTCGCTGGCCTGGAGATTCTGTGCCCGAAGCTGGTCCACCTCATTCCGAAGCATCTTGTTCTGTTCATGCTCCGTGACAATCTCCCATATATTCGATGTCACATAATTGAGCTGGCTTCCCACCCAGGAAACCGCCTGCTGGAACGGGGACAGAACCAAAGAAACCGCCCGGCTGCTTACAGAAGGTTCAAAGCGGCCTTTCGCAGCTAGGAAAATGACACAGAACATACTCATGAACACAAAAATGAGTACCCAGACTTTGCGGTGCGAATTCTTGTCCCGTCGTACCCGCTTGCTCATTGTTTCAACTTCTTGGACGTCATGACAACGCGCTTCAGAAGCTCAATGTTCTCAAGGGATCTGCCCGTGCCCTCCCCTACGCAGGAAAGCGCATCCTCGGACACCAGAACCGGCATGCCCGTCTCATGGGAGAGAAGCTTGTCAAGATTCGCAAGCAATGCGCCGCCGCCCGTCATCATAATGCCATGATCCATAACATCCGCTGCCAATTCCGGCGGAGTCTTCTCGAGCGTCTCTTTCACCGCATCAATGATCTTGTAAATGGGCTCACTGAGAGCCTCGCGGATTTCCTTCGCCTGAATCGTCAGCGTCTTCGGCAAGCCGCTCACAAGATCTCGCCCGCGAATATCCATGGGCTTGTCCACCTCCGGCGTGACAATCGCCGTGCCGATGGTAATCTTGATTTCCTCTGCCGTGCGCTCGCCGATCATGAGATTGTACATGCGCTTGATGTGCTGCTGGATTGCGGAATCCATCTCATCGCCTCCGATCCGTATGGAACGGCTCGTAACGATACCGCCGAGAGATATCACGGCAATCTCCGTCGTCCCGCCGCCGATATCCACCACCATGCTGCCCGTGGCCTCCTCTACGGGAAGACCGGCTCCGATAGCCGCCGCCATAGGCTCCTCGATAAGATATGCCTCTCTCGCGCCTGCCTGCTGCGCCGCATCGATAACAGCGCGCTTCTCCACTTCGGTTACCCCCGAGGGAACACCGACTACCACACGAGGACGCACAAAGGATTTCGTGTTCATGGCCTTGCGGATGAAGTATTTGAGCATGGCCTGCGTCACATCGAAATCAGCAATGACGCCATCCTTCATGGGACGGATGGCTATGATATTTCCCGGCGTGCGGCCAATCATCTGCTTGGCTTCCTCGCCTACCGCCAGGACATCCCCCGTATCACTCTTTATCGCAACGACGGACGGCTCCCGAAGAACAATCCCCCGCCCTTTCACATGCACCAAGGTATTGGCCGTACCAAGGTCAATGCCCATATCGTGGGAAAAACCACCAAAAAGACTCCACATGGTACAAAAAAACTCCCTTCTCTATAAAACAAAGTATGAAAGCCTTTTCATTGTAACACAAAAAAATGCAAATTCAAGCAACTAATTCATTGTATCACAGGTTTTTTATTACGGCTATAGATTTCCTCTCCATTCACGAAAAAAAACGGCACAAAGAGCAGTATCGCCTATGTGCCGCAGAAAGCTTCAAGACAAGATTCCTTTTTCCTTCAAACTGACAAACCTGTTGTCTCCCAGGATGATATGATCCAGGACAGGAATGTCCATGATCTGGCCCGCCTTCACCATGCGATGGGTCACCTGGATATCCTCCTTGCTGGGACTGGGATCGCCACTGGGATGGTTATGCAGCAGGATCATCGCTGCCGCCGCATAGCGGATCGCCGCCCGGAACACCTCCCTGGGATGCACGATGGATGCCGACAGGCTGCCCACGGAAATCTCCGCCAGCCCCAGGATATGGTTCTTCGTATTGAGAAGCATCACCGCAAAATGTTCCTTTTGCTCAAACCGGAAGCGCGGCATGGCATAATGAGCCGCATCCTCCGGCCCATGCACAATCTCCACCTTCTCTGCCGCCTTCTGGCTGAGCCTGCGTCCGAGCTCTACGGCTGCCAGAATCGTTGCCGCCTTCGCCGCTCCCACGCCCCGGACATCGGACAATTCCGACACCGACATACTCATCATCGCTGCAAGGCCTACATCTTTGTAACGGGCAAGCACCTGCTCTGCCACCCGCAGAACCGAATGGTCCCGCGTTCCCGTGCGCAAAAGAACCGCCAGAAGCTCTACATTGCTGAGGCATGCAGCCCCGGACATCATGAGCTTTTCCCTCGGCCGCTCATCGGCCGGCAAATCCCTCACCATGATTGCCATAGAGATCCACCCCCGCCTTTCCGGCAAGCAGGCGGACAGCATGAAGGGGCAGCCCCACGACATTGGAATAAGAGCCGCGTATGCCTTCAATGAAGGCAGCCGCCCGCCCCTGAACGGCATATGCCCCCGCCTTGTCCAAGGGCTCTCCCGTCGCCACATAGCCCGCAATCTCCTCCTCTGACATGCTGCCGAACTTCACTTCCGTCGCCACAGCCTCAGAAAAGACCTCGCCGCCCCTCACGAAGGCAATCCCGGTCAGGACCAGATGCGTCCTGCCCTCAAGCGCGCCGAGCATTCTCCGGGCATCCCCTTCATCCACCGGCTTGCCATAGATCTGCCCATCCAAAACCACCACGGTATCCGCGCCGAGCACTGGGACATCCCCCGACTCTTTCGCCACCGCCAGTGCCTTTGCACAGGCATTCTGCACCACTAAGCTCTCCGGGAGCTGAGAGGAATCCGTGGCCTCTTCCGCATGGCTCACCGAAATGCGAAAGTCGCATCCTATTTGCTGCAAAAGCTCCTTCCTCCTAGGAGATCCCGATGCCAAAACAAACATTGCGTCCCCTCCTCAAGACCTTCCAACAATATTTGATTTCTGTCCGAGGATCACCATATCCTGCCGGCTCCCAAAGATATTTATACTTTTGTATTTCTACAGGAGACACGCAGATTCCTCCCCAACGAAAAAATTTTTTATCTGCTATTTTCCCTGGCCAGAGCCTCCCTCATGCTCCTGGCATGCTCATTCTGCGGATCCAGCCGGAGCACCTGGTCAAAAGCCTCCCTGGCTTCGCCAAACCGCTTCAGGAAATAATACGCTGCCCCAAGATTGATATATGCCTTTGCATCCTGCGGCCGGAGGGAAGCTGCCTTTTCCGCTGCCTGGACAGCCTGCTCATAATGTTCCATGTCAATATATGCGCGGCTCATCACGCAATACACCATGGCCACCGTATCAATCTCCCGCGGCTCCAGGAATTTGAGTGCCTGCAGGCAGCATGAGATTGCATGGTCATACTTCCCCTGCTCCACATAGGATCGCCCCAGCCAAAGGCATGTGCTCCCCCTTCCCGGCACCAGTTCCAGGGATATCTCAAAAGCCTTGGCAGCTTCCTCGAAATTCCCGCTCTCATAAGCCTTCCTCCCGGTCTCGTTCCAGTTCAGCGCCTCCATTTCCCGCCGGATTTTTCGCCTCCCCGACTCCAGTTCCCGGAACATCTGCGCAAATTCGGCCTCGTTGGCCGCTACCTGCTCCTGAATGACCTGTTTTGCGGCCACGCCTCTCGAACCGGCATACCTGGCCTTCAATCCCTCCAGCTGTTCCCTGTTGCGATCCAATGCTTCCTGCAATTCCCTGTTTCTCTGCATCTCTGCCCCGAACCGCCGCCATCCTCGGCGAACCTGCTCCATCATCCTCAATGGATCCACGACAGCCGTCATACGGCAATGATAGCGAACCGCTTTGTCTCCCAATAAATCCGAGGCAACGGATGACACCTGAAGAGGAAGAAGATCGGCCAGACTCGCTTCTATCTCATTCGGCGCATTTTCTCCCATTCGATTCGAGGAAAAATTCCCCAGGAAAGCCCCCGCCATCTCACCTGCCACGCGCCTTGCATCCATCTGTGCGCGTTCCTGTGCAACCAAAGGTGTTTCCTCGGGTCCCTCACCCATGACATAACAGCCATCTGCCTCTATCCTATGCATCTCGGCATATGCCGCCACAGGATCCGTGATACCCCAAAGAATGGAAAACGCCGCTCCCATCCCCAGCACAACAGCCTTCATTGGCCGTATCACCTGCAAAACGCCCACTCCCTTCGTCTCTGTTACTGAAAATTTATACTTCCTATCGACGCTTCCACGCTCCCATCCCTGTGGATAATGTGGATAATTCTGTGGACAACGCAGTGGATGAACTGTGGATTCCCTGTTCACAATATACCGTAGTCCGTTGAAATTTGCCGTGGACAGGAAAATCTTCCTGCTCACGAGCATAAAACCGGGAATCGCAGAAAAGCACTCTGCGCCCGGTTTTCCTCATCCCCTGATTCACATGTTTCCGGATTCTTCCCGCCTGCCGATGATTTCCTGCAAAGTCCGGTACAAATGATCCGGATCCGTCGGCTTGGCGAGATGGGCATTCATGCCCGCCTGCAAGGAGCGCTGCACATCCTCGTCAAGGGCATTTGCTGTCACAGCGATGATAGGAAGATCCTTGCTGTCCGGATGATCCATCGCGCGGATGGCTGCCGTTGCCTGCAAGCCATCCATGACGGGCATCCGGATATCCATGAGGACGGCATCATAGTAACCGGCGGGATGGGATGCCACCATGTCCACGGCAATCTTCCCGTTCTCGGCATGCTCCGCTTCCATGCCACGCATCATGATAAGCTGCTTCATGATCTCCGCATTGACCATCATGTCCTCAACCACCAGGATACGCCTGCCCTCCAGCTTTGCCATGGGCGGCTCCTCATCCAGCAGCTTCTTGCGCCGCAGGGCGCGCCGGACCTCCTGGAGAAGGTTCGATGCCACCAAAGGCTTCTCGATGAAGCTGTCCACGCCTGCCTCCACGGCTTCCCTCTCCACATCGGACCAATCGTACACCGTCAGGATGATCACCGTAGCGGCCTGTCCAATGACCTTCCGGAGTTCCCGGGTGACCTCCACACCATCCTGCTCCGGCATCCTGAGATCCACCAGGATAATATTGTACTCCTGCCGCCGTGCATAGCGAAGCCGCGCCATCTCCACGGCCTCCCTGCCGCTGCTGCAGACATCTGCAAAAATACCCGCCTCCTCCATGACGTTCTTCGCATGACGGCAGGCCACCGGATCATCATCGATGATGAGAACAGAGAGATCCTTCGGGTGCAGCTCCTCCGATTCCCCCCCCTCCTTGCGATTGGAATCCCGCAAGGGAACCGTCACCGTAAAGGCAGAGCCTTTCCCTTTCTCCGACTCTACGGAAATCGATCCGTTCATGAGCTCCACGATGTTCCTCGTGATGGCAAGACCCAGACCCGAGCCGCCATACCGGGATGTCGTGGTGGCATCCTCCTGGCTGAAGGCATCGAAAATCCTCGGCAGGAATTCCTTGTCCATGCCAATGCCCGTATCCCGCACCACAAAACGGAAACTCGACTGCCCTTCATATTGCCCCGTACACTCCACGGAAAGGGTGATATCCCCTCCCGGCTCCGTGAACTTCACCGCATTGCTCAGAATGTTGATGAGAATCTGCTTCAGCTTCATATCATCCCCGATGTAGTATTTCCCCAGATTCCCATGAACCACCAAATGGAACTGCAGCCCCTTTTCGCCGCACTGGCTCTCCGCCAGCATACCGAGCTGATCCAGGAAGGAGCGGAAGGAAAATTCCTCGCTCCGAAGCACCATCCTCCCGCTCTCGATGCGGCTCATGTCCAGGATGTCATTGATGAGAGCCAGAAGATACCTGGCACTGGAACCAATCTTCTTTAGATTCGTCCTCATGCTCTCCGACATCCCTTCCTCATGGAGGGCGATATTGTCCAAGCCGATGATGGCGTTCATGGGCGTCCGGATCTCATGGCTCATGCGGGAAAGGAACGCTGTCTTGGCAACGCTGGCCTGCTTCGCATCCGCCAACGCCTCCTTGAGGCGGTTGTTCTGCTCCACTTGCCTGCGATGCTCCTCCGTCGTGTCGCTTTTGAGCACGATGAAGAATTCCGCCGCCGGATCCACCGTGTAGAAATCGAAACGCTTGTAATAAACACTCCCGTCAATATCACAGGCAATGTTGACCTTGTAGGGCACCTTCTGTGCAGACTGCTTCCGGATAACAGGAAGCGCAAGGGCATCCGCCATGGAAGCTTTTGCTCCTTCCTCGCCGGAGAGGACGGGAAACACCTGGCACTTCAAATACGTCTCGTAGTCCCCTTCGGGAGAATGAGGGAAAATGCTCCCTTTCTCTATGAGAGAGGCATCCCCCGCCACAACCGAGTACCGCCCGTTGACAAGATAGGCCACCATGTCAAAGTGGCTGGCCAGAATCCTATTGACAATCGCATACTCCACAAGTTCCTTGTTGGCCTCCATCTCCGTGATGAAGGCGATGATTTCCCCCGTGTTTGGATGGCGCACCACCACGGCGGAATATTTCACATAGCAGAAGCGCCCGTCCCTGCGGCGGGAAAAGAGGAATTGGGAAATGCGGTTCCTTCCCTTCAAAAACCCCGTAATCATTGCCGTCCGGTCAAAGATTTTCCGAAACTTCTCCTGCTCCGCAGGTATGGGATAATTTTCCTCCCTGAGCCGCATGAGTTCGGGATAGGGCAGTTCCCCGGAATCCGTCCCGAAGAGATCCCTTCCCCGCATGTCCTCAATGCTCCCCTTGGTCAGGTTGACACGGAACATCCCCAAGGTCCGCTCCGTTTCCCGATAGAAATTATCCCCAATGGACAGGTAGGCAGTACGAAGCCTTTCCGCCTGGGTATGGGGTACCGTAACATCGAAATAGGTGCAGTAGACATAGTTCCCGCCAAAATCATCAATAAAGGCATAGTGAACATTGCACCAGATGATATTCCCCCTTGCCGTGACCTTCCGGACAGTGAGGGACTTTGTCCCGTCTCCCGCCACGCGGTTCCTGAGCATATTCACAACATCCGTGCGATCCTCGGGATGCGTTGTCAGAAGGAAACCGTCCCCGGCCATCAACGCCTCGGCCTCTTCCTTTCCGCACTCCATCATCCGCCCAAACTCCTCGGATACAAAGACAGTCTGAAGCATCCCGTTGGGATTCCGCTTCATCAGCACGGCAGGCTTCCCAAGACAGTGAACAAACCGCAAGAAATGCTTCCGCGCCGCCGCATCCAGAATATCCGCCCGCTTCCCGTTCTTCTTTGCCTTCCGCATCCCCGGACCACTCCCATCCCGACAAAAACATGCAAACCACAGATGCTGCATGCTATACTCGCGGAGAAAAACGGTTTCCGTTTGTCAATACCGTCCGCGGTACATGCAGAGAGCGCAAGAGCTTTCCCTCCGGGAAATTCTGACGCTCTCTGGTATATTTCGATGCAACAAGCGGAATTTCCTTCCTGCGCCAAAGAAAACCGCCATGTTTCCATAGCGGTTGATGTATGGTATAATATTCGTAAGCTACAAAACGATAGGCGGTTAGCTCTCTCATTCCAGCTGGCGTTCAAAGCGCATGGTCGATCAGCAGATGGGAGGTGATGGATAAGAAAATCTTCAAGAGCCGGCATCCGGCAAAAAGAAAGCGAGAGACGGAACAAGATGAACGAGCAGGACGCCACAGACCTCTCCCGTCCCCATGGACGGGAACAGCAAATGAAAATGGAACTCCTCAACATGATCCACAGCGCCGAGAATCCCTTCGACATCATCTGCCGCATAGCCAAACGCCTGGAAGAGGACTCCGGGGAGCCAGGATACGCCAAATACGTGGAAGAGCAGCTCCGGGCAATCTACGGCTTCGCCCTGCAGCACAAGAAACTCATAAAGGACGAGCTGCATGATGTGGAAGAACGTCTCAAGACCATCGAGGAACGCAAGCAGACAGGCGACTTCACAGAGGAAGAGCTCACCCGCATCGGTTTTGCCATCGACCGCCACAAAAAGAACATCGAACGTCTCAGGATCATGCTCCGGCAGGCTGAGGCCGATGGCTCTTCCCTCTATTCCCAGATATGAAACAGGCGTTTCTCAGGAAAGATTTCCTGAGAAACGCCTGTTTCATATCTGGGCGCGATCAATACAACACGTAAACCGTGATGTCCCTGCGACCGAACTCCATGCACTCGCCATAATCTTCCATGCACAGATCGATCTTGTTCCCGATGATGGCCCCGCCTGTATCCGCAGCGAGCGCCTCACCGTAGCCCGGAATATAAAGCCGCGTACCGAGCGGTATCACATCCGGATCCACAGCTGCTATGCCGCGCTGGGCAGGAATCCCCGAAGCCGTAAGACCCTGCGGGCTGCCATCCGTCGGCAAATAAGCCGTTGCCTCCATAATCATGGCATCAGAATAGTTCCCAATGTCGTCCACCGATGCCTCCATCAGTTCCGCGTCCCGAGATCCTGTCCCAGCCTCGGCCTCCTCCTCAATCCTGGCCGGGCGCGCCGTCAGTGTTATATCAATATTTTCATGAATTGTCGATTCCAATCCCGGAGTAACATCATATTCCTCCAGGTCATAGCCCAAATCCAGGAGAGCTTCCTCCACGGTCGGCTTGCTAGTCATAACTTCTCTTTTCTTGCCCTCGACCTCAATGGTCACGGGAACTGCGCGATAAACTGTGATTTCCGTCTGATTGTTGACCTTCCTCAGACGATATTCATCATGATCCCCAAGGGAGATCCCCTCGTGGCGCAGGATGCGTTCCGGCGTCACTGTAGTAGTATGCGTGTCGATGATCCGCCCATCTACTTCAATCTTCACATGATAGGCATCTTTCTGCGTGAAACCTGTCGTCAGCATCATGAAAGATGCCAGCATCAGGCTGAGTACTGCTTTTCGCTTGGTGTTTCGACTAATCTTCCTTAAATTCATAAATACCCCCTTCTGACAATTCATGAAGCTCCTTCCGGCTCGATGAAACTGTGCTCATCGAAGCCGTTAATCATATTCTCCCACTTTTATCTGAAAAAAGCCTGTAAAAGAGATGCGCCTCTCCACGAAAGCCCCTTCTTTGTCCTCTTATTACCACTTTCATCTGAAAAAAAGGTGAAAGCGCTTGAAATCCCGAAAAACAAGGCCTGCCGGCAAAAATGCAGGCAGGCTTTTGGGAACCGAAAATCATTATTTTTTATTTTTTGGGAATCTCTTTATGAAAGAGCAATTTTTCATAAAGGCACTCCGCATTTTTCGTCGTCCGGGCAGCGACTTCCTCCAGGCTCATGCCCCAGAGTTCCGCCACTTTTTCCGCCACATGGCGCACGTATGCCGGCTCATTGCGCTTCCCCCGCATGGGGACAGGCGCCATATAGGGGGCATCCGTCTCCAGAAGCACCATGTCCCTTGGCGCTCCCCGCATGACTTCCGGAAGTTTTGCCGCATTCTTGAAGGTCAGAGGGCCGTCCACACCGATGAACCAGCCCATGCGGAAGACCTCCTTCGCCATTTCCGGGCTGCCGGAATAGCAATGAAGAACACCGCAAAGCCCCTTTCCCTCCTTCTTCAGAATGGCCAGCATATCCCCATGGGCCTCCCGGTCGTGGATGCAGACAGGCAAATGGAGCTGTCTTGCTAGATCCAGCTGGCGGATAAAGATTTTCTGCTGCAGGAGGCGCTTCTCCGCGTCCTTTTCCCAATAATAATCCAGCCCGATCTCCCCAATAGCGGCCACCTTGGGATGCTCCGCCCAATCCGCCAAGCGGTCTATATCCCGCCCCGTCATCTCAAAGGCTTCCTCCGGATGGATCCCCACCCCTGCAAAAAGCCCTTCGTGCGCCTCTGCAAGCGCCACTGCCCGCGCAGAGGAATCCATGGTATCCCCCAGATTGATGATGCGGGTGACACCCGCCTCCCCGGCACGGGCAATGACTGCCTCCAAATCCTCTGCAAATTTCTCGTCATTCAAATGCGCATGGGTATCCACAAACTCCATCAGCGCACCCTGCTTCCCACGGGCATATCCACACTCAGGAGCTTCATCCCGTCACCATGGGATGCCGCAAGCACCATCCCATGGGAAACGATGCCGCGGATCTTCGCCGGTTTCAGATTGATGACCATGACGACATTCTTGCCGACCAAATCCTCCGGCGCATAATGCTGGGCAATGCCCGACACAATCTCGCGCTGCTCGTCCCCGAGATCCACCGTAAGCTTCAGGAGTTTCTCCGTCTTTGGCACAGGCTCCGCCGCCAGAACCCTCACCACGCGCAAATGTATCTTGGAGAAATCCTCAATGGTGATTTCCTCATGTTCCGCCTTGCCCTGCTTCTCCTTCTTGGCAGGCTTTTCCTGCTTCACAGGCGCCGCTTCATCCTTCTCCACCTCAATGCGCGGGAAGAGCTGCTCCGGAAGGCCGACCTTCAAATCCCCCGGCGTGCCGCCCCATTCCCGGATATCCGAAAGCTGCACTTTGGAGAAGTCTTCCGAAAGGCCGAGCTGCTTCCAGATGCGCTCCGCTGTCACGGGCATGTAGGGCGAAATGAGCACGCTGATGATGCGAAGGCTCTCTGCCAGATGATACATCGTATTGGCAAGCTCCTGCTTCTTTCCCGGATCCTTCGCAAGAACCCAGGGAGCCGTCTCATCGATGTACTTGTTGGCACGGCTGACGAAAGCCCAGACCTTCTTGATGGCGCTGCTGAGCTGCATCGCCTCCATCTCTTCCTCATAAGCCTTCACCGTATCCATGGCATCCGCCTTGAGGGATGCATCCACCGCGCTTTCTCCCGCAGGCGGAAGCAACGAACCGCCCTGGAACTTGCCGATCATGTTAAGTGTGCGATGAAGAAGATTTCCCAGGTCATTGGCAAGATCGGAATTGATGCGGGTGATGAGGGCATCCCGCGAGAAATTGCCGTCCTGCCCCAGATTGATCTCCCGGAGAAGGAAATAGCGGATGGCATCCGCACTGAATTCCTCGATCAGCGCCAAGGGATCCACCACATTGCCCTTGGATTTTGACATTTTGTCCCCGTCCACAATGAGCCATCCATGGCCATACACCTTTTTCGGCAGGGGCAGGTCCAACGCCATGAGAATGCACGGCCAAATGATGGAATGGAAGCGGACGATTTCCTTGCCCACAAGATGGACATCCGCCGGCCAGTACTTGCCGAACTTGGCTTCATCGTCAAGGAACCCGATGGGCGTGAGATAGTTCGAAAGCGCATCGAACCACACGTAGATAACATGCTTCGGATCCGTGGGCACGGGAATCCCCCAGTCAAACGACGTACGGGAAATGCAGAGATCTTCCAGCCCCTGCTTGATGAAATTGATCATCTCATTTCGACGGGATACCGGCTGGATGAATTCAGGGTTCTCCTCAATGTACGCCAGAACCTTGTCCGCATATTTCGACATCTTGAAGAAATATGCCTCCTCCGAAACCTCCTGCACCGGGCGGTGGCAATCCGGGCAGCAGCCGTTCTCGTCTAGCTGGTGCTCTGTCCAATAGCTCTCGCAGGGCGTACAGTAAAGCCCTTTGTAGGAACCCTTGTAGATGTCCCCCTTCTCGTAGATGCGGCGGAAGATTTCCTGCACAACACGCTGATGGCGCTCCTCCGTCGTACGGATGAAGTCGTCATGGGAGATATGAAGTTCCTTCCATAGGTTCCGGAAGCCCGCAACGATTTTGTCCACATACTGGATAGGAGTCACACCGGCTCCCTCTGCCGTCTGCTGGATCTTCTGCCCATGCTCGTCCGATCCGGTGAGGAAGAACACATCATAGCCCGCCAGGCGTTTGAAGCGCGCAATCGCATCCGCAATGGTCGTGCAGTAAGCATGACCGATATGCAGTTTTGCACTTGGGTAATAAATAGGTGTCGTAATGTAGAATGGTTTCTTTTCCACGAAAATATTCCTCCCTCAATCTTTTGTTTTAAGGAACTGAACGGCCTCAGCGATTCCCCAAAAGAATCGCATAAACCTCCCTGCGGCTGATGCCGAGTTTTTTTGCTGTCTCCCGCATGGCCTCCTTCCGGTCCATGCCCTGCGCAAGAAATGCTTCATACAGTTCCATCGGATTTTCCGGCGCATGTTCCAATGCTTCCCCTGCGCCTTCCACCACGATGACGAATTCGCCCCGCGGCTCATTTTCTGCGTAATATGCCAAATGTTCTGCCAGGGTTCCCCTTCGGAACTCCTCGAACTTCTTGGTCAGCTCCCGGCAGACGGCCGCCTTCCTCCATTCCCCCAAGAAGGCTGCCATCTCCTTCAGCGTCGCTTTGAGATGATGGGGCGCCTCATAAAAGATGAGAGTTTCCTCATGCCCCTTCACCTTTTCCAGGAGCTCGCGCTGTTTCTTCGCCGTTCTGGGAAGGAATCCGGCGAAGGTGAATCTTGTGGTATCCAGTCCGGAACAAATCAGCGCGGAAAGCGCCGCATTCGCTCCGGGGAGCGGCGCGACTTCAATCCCCGCCTCAATGGCAAGTCCCGCCAGATGGCTGCCCGGATCGCAGATTCCCGGCATCCCTGCATCGCTCACACAGACGAGATCCTTGCCGGAAAGCATATAGTCCACGAGCTCCGGTCCCTTCGTGAGCTTGTTGTGCTCGTGATAGCTCACAAGCCTTGTATGAATATCGAAATGCGCCAGAAGCTGCCGCGTGTGGCGCGTATCCTCTGCCGCAATGAGATCGGCCTCCGACATGATGCGGACAGCCCGATAGGTCATATCTTCCAGGTTTCCAATAGGTGTTGCCGCAAGATACAGCACACCGGGCACCCGCCCGCAATCGTCCCTCTCATCCATAGATCTGCAAAATCTCCTCCGTATACCTGCCATCTTCCTCATGCACAACGAGAGGCGGCAAGACCCTGAGGCCTCCCGGCGCCGCACCGGCCACGGCCTCCAGCAGCACCATGTTCGGTGCCTTTCCCTGCTTGGGCTGAATCATCCGCAGGCGCTTTGCCTCCATCTGATGGTCATGAAGCGCCACCAGGATTTCTCCCAGGCGCTCCGGCAAATGCACCATGGCAAACGTTCCCCGAAAGCGCAAAGCATATCGGGCGGAAGAGACAACATCCTCCAGCGTCGCCGTAAGCTCATGCCTAGCACAGGCCACGCCATCCCGTGCGCTGATCCTGCCTTCTGCTGCCGGCCGGTAAGGCGGGTTGGCCACCACCACATCAAAGCTTTCTGCCGCATAGATCTCCCGGATCCTCCGAAAATCCCCCTCACGCACAGCAACCTTATCCTCCAGCCCGTTGAGCCGCACGTTGCGCCTCGCCAGGCTCGCCGTCACCGGATTCAACTCGATGGCATCCACATGAGCCACCTCATCGGCAATGATGAGGGGAATGACTCCCGTCCCCGTTCCAAGATCCAGCACCCTTTGCTTCCTCTTCCAGCGCGGAAAATGCGCGAGCAGCACGGCATCCATGGAAAAGCAGAATTCCCTCGTATCCTGGATGATGTGCCGCCCGCTCCGCATGAGGTCATCTACACGTTCAAATGCGCCCATGCTCTTTCGGTTCATTCGGTGCCCTTCGCGCCGTCTGCTCCCGCACCGGCAAACGGCGTGCCATAGCCGCCATGCGTATTCGCCGCATCATTCCCGGCATTGCGGCGCCCATCCCGCTGGTTCCTGGAACGCCTGTCCCGGCTGCGGCCGCCTGATTCCCGATTCTCTTTGTACCCATTGCGACGGTTCTTCGAATCGCGGCCGCGGGCATTCTCTTTTCCCTCCCGAGAGTCTTTCCCGTCATGCCGCTCCCTGGATTCTTGTCTCTCCTTGTTGCGCGGCTCACGGGCTTCCTTGCGGTTCTTGCCACGGGTACGATCGTTCCGGTTGCTGCGGCGATGGGCGCCGCCTTCTCCGGATGGCTGGAAGTCTCTTCCCTGCCTTCCGCTGCCCTGCGCCTCATCTTCCTGCGTCATGGATGCTGCTGCGGCCTGGAGCGTCTCGCTTTCCTCATCCTTCTCGATGATGTCCTCCCAGGAAGCCACAATCGTCTTGTTATCATCCAGCAGAATCGTTGCCGTGCGCCGCTGCTCATTGACAGAAATGACCTTCCCTTCCCCCTCCACGGAAACCACGCGTGCGCCCTGCTTCGGTTCCTGCACAGTAACCCGCCTGTGGCACTCACTTTCATAATAATCATTCTCATATTTCAGGCAACACATGAGACGCCCGCAGATCCCGGAGATTTTCGTCGGATTGAGGGACAGGTTCTGTTCCTTCGCCATCCGGATGGACACCGGCTCAAAATCCCCCAGAAAAGTCGCACAACAAAGGGGGCGCCCGCAGCATCCGATCCCCCCCATGAGTTTCGCCTCATCCCGAACGCCAATCTGCCTGAGCTCGATGCGCGTGCGAAAAACAGCGGCCAGGTCTTTCACCAATTCCCTGAAATCAATGCGCCCATCCGCCGTAAAATAAAATACGATTTTGTTCAGGTCGAAGGTATACTCCACATCCACCAGTTTCATGGGAAGGCCGCGATCTGCAATCTTCCTCTCACAGACAACAAAGGCCTCCTTCTCCCGTTCCTTGTTCGTCACCACGCGCTCCCTATCTGCTTCCGATGCCTTCCGCTGGATCACCTTGAGCGGAGAGACGACGTCACCATCCTCCATATCCCGCGGACCGACGACAATGCTCCCATATTCGACGCCCCGTGAAGTCTCTACGATGACGTCATCGCCCTTCTGCACTTCCAGCCTTCCCGGGCTGAAATAATAGATTTTCCCCGCTTTCTTGAAGCGGACACCGATTACTGTCTGCAAAAAAATTTCCCCCGTATATCTGTCATGGACAAGAGCCGCCGCAATCCATGAACCGTATCAAAAAGCCTTCCATGAAGAGCCGCAAGCTCACATTCGCCTGCAGGCGGCGCTGGGCATCCTTCACCAGGCGCAACATGGCAAAAATCCTCGCCTCGCTGAACTTCGGGAGCATATCCAGGAGCCTCGGGCGCACAGCCTGATAATAGATGAGGTTGCTCCCCCCGTCTCCGTAAAGCACCAGCATGTCCCGAAGCAGCAGATTGAGATACAGGAACCATTCCGAAATCTCATCCCTGCCCATATCTCCCATGGATTTCCCCCGAAGCCACAGATCGTCCATCGTCATGCTCCCGAGTTTTTCCAGGAACTCTTCCGCATCCTTCCGAAGTTCCATGCCCCGGCTCCCCTGCAACATGCAGGCTCGTTCCATACTGCCATCGGAAAAGATCGCAAGTTCCCCCGCCTCTTCCCCGGAGACTCCCTGCTGAACGAGCAAGCTCGCCATGCCTTCCGCGGGAAGCATCCCGAACCTCATCGGCATGCATCTGGAAACAATGGTATCCAGAAGAGAACTGCGGGCGCTCGTGACAAGAAAAAAAGTCACCTGCCCCAACGGTTCTTCCAATGTCTTCAGGAGGCTGTTCTCCGCTGCCTCATTCATAAGCCCCGCTTCATCAATGAGCACAACACGTCTTTCGGAAAGGATTGGCAATCGTGCCACGGCGCTTTGCATTTCCCTGATCTGTTCAATGCGAATCACCTTTGCGGCCTTTCCCCTCGCCTCCGCATGGATTTCATAATAATCCGGATGGGAATTCCCCGAAAATGCCTTGCAGGAAGGACATACCCCGCAAGGCTCATCCCCGCGCCCGCACAGCAAAGCCGCGGCCAGCACACGGGCAATGCGGCGCTTGCCGACTCCCGCAGGCCCAGAAAAAAGCACGGCATGAGGAAAGCGCCCCTCCCTTGCCAACGCCCTCAGCTGCGAAATATTCTCCTCGTGGCCGATCAGGCCATCCCAGCCAATCCCCATCACAAATAGAGATCCAGGAGCATACCTCGGATGGCATCATGGCTGGCCAGGATGTCCAAGCGCTTCGCCTGGCCCAAGCGGATCCTCTCCGCCATCTCCTCCAGCTTCTTGTCAATCTTCCGCACCGTCGTATAAGCCTTCTGGCGCCCCATGCGATCCCATCCCGTCTTGGTAAGCATCTCATACATATGGGATACCGCTTCGCCCACGAAATTCTTGATCAACGTCCGGTATTCCTTGAGCTCGTCATAGGTCGGAGTAACGGAAAGCTTCGCCCCCTGCGCATCAATTTGGCGCATGAGCTTATTCAAATGCTCCTCGGTAATTTCCCCATCCTGATTGTAGAGCTCCATGGAAAACTCCGTGCCCACGTCCTCCACTTTCCCGCCAGTATCGCGAAGTCTCAGGATCGCGGGCGTCTGCCCCGTAAAATGATTGATCTTCACTGCCATTTCTGTCACCCTGCTTTCAGGCAAAATCATAGATATTATCAGTATAACTCACTTGTTCAAGTTTTTCCACACCAGGGACGAAAATCCGCATACTCTATGCCAAACTGCATGAGAACCTTTCCGATGATATGCCGGATCTGCTTCTCCACCGTATCCGCGCCATTGTAAAAAGTCAAGACCGGCGGGAGCACGACACAGCCGCAATCCGCCAATTCCTTGAGGTTGCGGAGATGAATGCTTGAGAGGGGCATCTCCCTCGGAACGAGAACCACCTTCCGCCCTTCCTTCAGGCAGACATCCGCCGCCCGCAGGAGCAAGTTGGCCGAATATCCCGAGGCAATCCCTGCCACGGACTTCATGCTGCAGGGAATGACAACCATCCCCTCTGTCCGGAAAGAACCACTGGAGATAGCCGCCCCCATATCCCGGCAGTCATGAACCACATCCGCCATGCCGCGCACATCATCCATGGAAAGCCCCGTTTCCTGCCGGAAGGTCAGCTCCGCTCCCTCCGTCACCACAAGATGCGTCTCTATCCCGTCCATCCCCTTCAAGACCCGCAGAAGCTCAACCCCCAAAATGACGCCGCTGGCACCTGTCATGCCTACAATCAATCGCTTCATAGCTCCCCCATTCATCAATAACCACTGCATCCTGCGCATACTGCAGCGATTATTTTCGCACAGTTCCCCGCGGAATGTGATACAATAAGATACAATACAAACCTGCAACAGAAAGGAGGAACATCATGCTGATTGCCATTATCACAGGTGCTTCCAGCGGACTGGGCCGCGAATACGTCCATGCATTGGACAGGGAGGGACTGGACGAAATCTGGGTCATCGCCCGCCGCAAAGAACGCCTCCAAGAACTGGCAGAAAAAACCATCACACCACTTCGCATCCTGGCCTGCGACCTCACGGAGCCGGCCGTCCTCCATGCCATTTCCGCCGAGCTGGAAAAGAACCACCCCATCGTGAACTATCTCATCAACGCTGCAGGGTTCGGAAAAATTGGCAGCTTCGCCGATATTCCCACAGAAGAACTCTGTGCCATGATCGATCTCAACTGCCGCGCCGCCGTCGCCCTCACGCAAATGTCCATCCCATATATGCCTCCCACGGGAGGAATCCTCAATCTATGCTCCTGTGCCGCCTTCCAGCCCATCCCCTTCCTGAATGTCTATGCGGCCTCAAAAGCCTTCCTGCTCCATTATACCCGCGCACTCCACGCAGAGCTCCTGCCCAAAGGAATCCATGTCACCGCCCTGTGTCCCTATTGGATAGAAAGCACGGAATTCATCTCCCATGCAAAGGACACCAAAAACTCATCCTACATCGAGAAGTTTCCCTTCCCCCAGGACATCGCCCTCGTCATCCGCCGTTCCCTGGAAGGGCTGGAAAAAAATGCAGAAGTCGTCACTCCCGGCATCATCCCCTTCCTTCATCGAGCCCTCGCCGGCCTCCTGCCCCACAGCATCATGATGCGGGCAAGCGCAAGGTTTCATGCAATGAAATCATGACGCATCACTCGCTATGCGAAAACGTCCTGGTATGCTCGTATGCCAACCGCAAGAAATACTCCTTCAACGAATCCGAAAGGACTTCGCTATGACATTGATCCCTTGTATAGATATGGCAAGAGCATGACCCCATATCCACGGTCCCATCCGGACGCGTCACGGCATCCGTTTCCAGGCGAAACTCATGCTCCTGTGTGCGAATCCCCAATTTATAAGTCTGCCCCGGGAAAATAGAATTACTGATAACGTACTCCCGCCTGTTCCCGCCAAAAACTTCTGGCAGGTTTGCATCCATATCCTTCGCCTCCGGAAGCACGCCCAATTCCTTTGCCACAATCGGATATAAATCCATGCCACTGACCAGCTCATCCACCATCCCTTTTTCCGGGATACCCGCCCCACGCATCATGAAGGCAATCCCACATTCCTCTTCATTAAGGAAATACGTATCTTTCCCGTGGATTACAGTCCCATGGTCAGAATAAGCATTGACAACGTACTCATCCTCCCGATAATTTTTCTCAATATACTCAAACAGCCTTCCCAGCTCTTGATCCATCCTCTGAATCATGTAAAGATTGTTCTTTTGATAAACTTCATTTCCTTCCAGATGGATTGCATGCGTACCAGAAGGGTTCAACGTCTCTGCCAGAGCAAATTCTTTCCACTCCATAGCGACTTGGGATTGCAGTGCCGCAGGCGTGTTCCATGGAAATGGGTGCGGATCGCTGACATGCACGAAGAGATAGTTATCACATTCATGAAATGCATCCAAATGATCCATGACTCTTTTCGTCCCCTCATGCATCAATCGTTGCAGATATGGGCTGACAATCAAGCGCGAAAAGCCTCTCAAGACGCCATTGTACAGGCCACGTGCATCACCTGTCAGATTTACGCAATAATACCCTTTTTCCTTGGCAATTTCTGAAAGTGTCTTGTATCGCTTGTCCAAGGACACAAACACCTTATCGTGAAAAATTTGGGAACGATGCATGTGCAGCCCCGTTTCCATCGTTGCCAAAGACGGGTATGTATATTCCGCAACAGAATATGCATCATTAAAAATGACCCCTTTGGAGAAGAACCTCACCAAATTGGGAACATGCACAAATCCTTCTGCTTTCATCTGGCTCCAAGGAAGACTATCCAAAAGCAAATTGAGCACAAGCCGCTTCCTTTGATGGCTGTGTTCCAGGGACAACGGCTCTGCCGCAACAAATTTCCTGGCCGATGACATTTTCGTGTCCTCTGTCAACCGAACAAAACGGAATTCATTTTTCCCCAAGGTAATGCAACTTTCTGCTGAACGATCCTCTATATGGATTTTCTGTTCCTTTTCACTGCCTGCCACTGCCACAATACATGCCGTTCCCTCAGAAACATGGAAAAACAGCTGCTTTGCATCCCGGACCTTCATAATATCGAAGGGGAAATTGCTGTACGCATATGCATTATCGACTCTCTGCTTAGCGAAAACCTCAAGCCGATCCGCCATTACCCCAAAAAAACTGCTTGGATTATACGCTCCACACCAATATCGATACTCCTCCCCGGAGTTCCGCTGATGCACAAGATACTCCCCACAGCTAGAACGGAAGCCCCCTCCCATCTCGCCAGTCTCCAGATAAAAAGGAGCCGTCTGCACATTTATGGATGTGATTGGCAACACATGAGACACCTGTTGCAAGTCAGCAGATCTTACCGTCTCTCCGGAGGCACATGCTATTTGAAATACATATCCTCCTTCCGGCACAGATACACTTTTCGTGAAAATTTGGCAGAGTCTTTCCAGCAGCCCCCATATTCCCGGATGTGTCTTCCGCAAACGATACGCCTCTTGCGCATGGAAAAACGCTTCTTCATGCCGCCCCTGCTGAAAGAACCATTCCCCACACAAGAAGTGATATCCTGCCCGATCATCCCCTTTTTCCTGCAGTTCCTTCAGCAGGCGTTCCGTCTCCTTCGGCCAGACATTTCTCTTCACAGCATCCTTCAGAATGCGCAAAACCTCTTGCGTGCGCTGCATATCCTTCCATTCACGGTAGATCTCCTCCAGCGTTCCATCAGGCATCACGTCCATTATCATTGCCCGATACAATTCCCATTCCATCTTCCCCGACCGGTTTATCATAAACCGGTTTCCCTGAATATCAAAAACTACTGCATAGTCATCCGTCACAGGAAACACTTGCACCGGAAGATGATCATATTCCGGAAGAAGGCAACCTCCGTCGCTAAAAATACGCTCCAAATTTCTTTGATAATTCCGGCGCATCATAGCTTCGTTCGGAATGTACAAGAACTGCACAAGAAAATCATATATCTCATGCAGGGGTTTTTCATTATATCCCAGCATCAACCATTGTGTTCCCAGCAAAAGCTTCTCCACCCCATTAGGATTATCCTGGAACGCCCGGATGAATTCGATGCCTTTCTCATACAGCAACATATTACAGAAATCCTCCCCCTGCCTTCCCACACAGCCTACGCCGCTTCCATGAGCAGCTGAAGCTTCTGTCTGAGCAACCCGAAGTTCCGCAGCTGTGCCCCGATACACCGGACATCCTTCACGCAATCCCCCGTCAGCTCCGCCTCCGGCGCATCCAGGAACAGCTCATCCTCATCCGTGTCCCGCCCCTCGCTGGCCATGATATGGAGATGGGCATTGGCAAGCATGGCAGCTACTTCAAAGACCCGCTCGGACAACTGCTCGATCCTCCCGGGAAGATACACCCGTTCCCCTTGCTCCAGCTGAACCTTGAGCGCCTTGTACTCCCGATACATTTCCTTCTCATAGTATTCCGCAATCCCCGTGAGCAGGCGTCCCGCCGAAGCAACGGAAGCCGCCCGCCGCCCCGCAATGATCTTCACGTCATCCCGAAGGCAAAAACGATACTTCGCAGAGAAGAGCGTCTGGCTCCCCATCATGCGATCCACGCCGATAATATACCTGGCTCTTCTCAAGAGGCGCAGGACTTCTTTCCTCTGCTGTTCCTGAAAGGAAATGGCATGGAACTGCATCCCCCCAAGCCCACGATCCCGGCACTCCCGAACCAGAAGCCGAATATACGCCGCATGGTTGTTGAAAACATAGATATCCTCCTTGGAAGGAATCCTTGCGATTGCCGCAAAGAACTCCTCCGTAGGATGCAGATCAAAGACAAACAACTGCTCCTTGGGGATTCTCTGGGCGAGAAGCGCTTCCTGTGTAGTGGCGCAAACATAGAACGCCTCCGGGTCTACCCCCTTCACCTCTGCCGTCAAGATCGTCTCAATCGGAATCGCCCCCTCAATGAAGGATTCCATAATCGCCTTGATCTCATCCGCAATGAGCTCATCACTGCCCACCGCCATGAGCTTGAGTTCATGCATTCCCTTTCATCCTTTCCTTGCACCTTCTTGATCGGCTTGCCAGCCTGCAATCGAAACCCGTATAATCTCTCATACTAAGTATACCGCAAATGTTCCCAATTTTCCATAGGCAAAAAGCAATTACGGTATAATGCGGACCCATACATCAAAAAACTTCGAAATTTTCCTGCTCACGAGCATAAAACATCCAAACATTCGCCAAAGCAGAAGGAATCCCCGCCCGCCTTGGCGAATGTTCTTTCGTATAAGATACACAAGGAGGAATCTCATCATGAAAACAAAACTCGCGGTATGGTTCACCCAGAAGAAGTTCGCCCTGGACGTGCCCCAGGCCTTGGAATTCATAGAATCCATCCGGAAAGACCAGTGCCCCCCGGAACTCATCGATATCCTCAAGAAAGACATCGACATCCGCCTTGCCATCGGCGATCCCCTGACAGAAAAAAAAGTCCTGAGCTTCCTTCAGGAAAAACTCAGGACTGCGGAAAAACTCATCCCCTACTGGGAAGAGCATCCCAAAGACACCAACGCCATCTTCTTTTTGAAGGGCTACCGCCGGTACATGGAAGAAAACCCGTGACCATCACTTCCCGGCCATCTTCTCCCGGAGCACTTCCTCTGCCTTCAAAAGCTGCGTATCGACAGTGTCTCCCTGCCGAAGTTCCACCGGCACGTCCGGCTCAATGCCGGTACCGTCAATGCTCCGGTCACTCGGAGTATAATACTTGGCCACCGTGATCTTCACGGCATCATCATGGAACATGGGCATGACCACCTGTACAGAACCCTTCCCATAGGATTTCGTGCCAACGAGCGTCCCGGACTTCGTATCCTGCAATGCCCCCGCCAGGATCTCTGCCGCACTGGCACTGTTTCCGTCGATCAGCGCTACTACAGGGTATTTCTGCTCCTTCAATTCAGAGGTATATTCCTCCCTGTTCCCGTCCCGATTCACCACGGAAACCACGGGACCCTCGGGAACCAGCATTCCCGCAATTTCCACGCAGCTCGTCACCAGGCCTCCGGGATTCTCCCGCAAATCGATGATAAGCCCCTTCATGCCATCGGCTTCCAAGGACTCATAGGACTCCCGGAATTCCTGCGCCGTCTTCTCGCTGAAAGAGGCAATGCGAATATAACCCATGCCGTCCTCCAACATTTTTCCCACAGCAGTCCTGACTTGTATGGTATCCCGGGTAATGGTAACCTCCCGGTTCTCTTCCCCTTCTCTGTGAAGGGAGAGCGTGACATCTGTGCCCACTTTGCCCCGGATGTGGATTGCCACCTCCTCGGGCTGCATCTCCGCCACCGGAGTGCCATCCACCGCCAGAATTTCATCATCTGCCAGGATACCTGCTCTGGCCGCCGGCGAATCATCCATCACAGAAATGACCGACACCTTGTTTTCCTTGAATCCCATATAAATGCCAATACCGCCGAACGCCCCTTCCGTATGATCCATAAGCTGATGATACATTTTCGGCGGCAGGTAAATGGAATAGGGATCCTCCAGCGACTGCACCATGCCATGGATGGCTCCATCCATGAGTTTCGTGGAATCCACATCCGAAACATAGCGTTTCTCAATGAACCGCATAACCCCCGCGAAGCGGAAGATATCCCCCAGCTTCTGCCCCGTAAGTCCCAAGGCCCAGCCAAGCCCCCCCAAAGTGAGTATGGAAGAGGCAACCGCGCTTACGACGATAATTGCCACAATTTTCTTTTTACTCATATCCAAACATTCCTTGATTACAAATATCCATACGGGCTTACAACCGTCCCGCTCTCCCTGACCTCGAAATGGCAGTGAGGACCCGTGGAGTTTCCGGTAGACCCACAATAGGCTATCGTCTGCCCCTGGGAAACGCTCTGCCCCGCACTCACGGCAAAGCTCTGGTTATGCCCATAAAGTGTGGAAATGCCACCCCCATGATCTATGATGACCGTATTCCCATAGCCGGAAATCCAGCAGGCATCCGACACGACGCCGCTGGCAGCCGCAACAATCGGCTCACCGTAATCACCGCCGATATCAATGCCGCTGTGAAATTTCTGCGTGCCGCTGATGGGATGGACACGCCAGCCGAACTCCGAAGTAATCGGCCCGGAGAGAGGCCAGATCATTCCGCCTCCGCTGCCGCCGGTATAAGATACCTGGGGCGACGCGACAGGAGAGCGCCTCGCCTGAATCATCTCGGCCACTTTCTTCGATGCTGCCATGAGCTCATCGTACTCCCTGTCGACCGTGGCCTTGTCGCTCTTCATCTTGTCGATGAGCGCCTGGCGCTTCTGCTGCTTCTCCACCATGATATCCTTGGCCTTCCCGGCCTGACGCACTTTCGGTTCCCTGGCTGCCCGATCCTTCTCCAGTCCGTTCTTTGTCTTCTCGATCTCATCCTTCTCCGCCAGTACAACCTGCACCAAATCATAGTCCTGCTTGACCACGCGCTTCAGAAGATCCATGCGGGTCATGAGATCCTGGAAGTCTTTCGCGCCAAAGACAACATCCAGATAGCTGATCTGCCCATTGACATAGATATCCCTGACGCGCTTGCCAAGGGTATGGTTCTTTCTCTCGTAATCCTTTTGGACCTCTTCCAGCCGTGCCTCATTCAGCGCGATACGCTCCTTGATGTCATCGAGTTCCGCCTTGAGAGTCTTGTAATTCGCGATGGCCTCATCCGCCTCCATGTCCAGGATGCGCTTCTCCTCGGAAAGGCTCTCGATTTTCGACTGTATCTTCCCGCTTTCCTCCAGCTTTTCCTGAGCCTGCCGCTCATACTCCGCCTGCTCATCCTCCAGCTCATCGGCATGGAGCATCGTCGGCGCAGCCATGAACAAGGCACATGCCAGAAGACCGGCCCGGAAAACGTTCCCTTTTCTTCCTTTTCCCACAACTTCAGCTCCTCACACCTGCAAAAAGCGTTTCAGGGAAATCGTACTGCCGATTGTCCCAATGATCATCCCGCTCACAACGATGACCGCGCTCACGTAGTTCATGAAGGGATACTGCGACATCAGAGGGAAAAACGCCAAAGTACTGTAGATCTTCGCCGCCATCGCCGCATAGAAGCTCCTGAGAGCCAGCGCCGCAAGAATGCCGCCGATGAAGCCGAGCACCATGCCCTCCAGCAGGAAGGGCCAGCGAATGAACCAGTCCGTCGCTCCCACATATTTCATAATGGCAATCTCCTTGCGGCGGGCAAATACCGTCAGCCGGATCGTGTTGGAAATGATGAAGAGCGTCGCCCCCGCCAGAAGCACCATGAGGACAAGGCCGAAAATCCGCATAAGCCGGGTGATATCAAAGAGATGCTCCACCACATCCTGCCCGTATTTCGCCTCTTCCACACCATCCATCTGCTCAATGGCTTCCGCAGCCGTCTGCACCATCTCCGGCAAACGCACCGTCACCTCGACAGATTCCGGAAGAGGATTCTTCTCCCCCAAGGCATCCAAGAGGTACTTCTGATCCCCCAGGCGCTCCCGCAGCCGAGCCATGGCCTCGTCCTTCGTCACATAACGCACGGACTCAATGCCCTGCATCTCCTGGATATCCGACAGCACTTTCTTGCGAAGGGACTCCTTGGCATCCTCCTGGAAATAGACACTGATCTGCACCTGGGATTCCAATGTGGAAGCCAGACGGTTCATGTTCAGCACAAGGATGAGAAACACCCCCAGAACAAACAGGGACACCGCCACCGTTCCTATGGAGGCAAAGGACATCCAATGATTGCGGCGAAGAGAAATCAACACCTCCCGGATGAAATATTCACTTGTCCTAAGCCTCATAACCGTATACTCCTCTCGCCTCATCCCGGACGATATGCCCATCCTCGATAGCAATGACGCGGCGGCGCATCGTATCCACAATGGTCTTGTCATGGGTTGCCATGACAATGGTCGTTCCCGCCGCATTGATGCGCTGGAAGATGTCCATAATGTCCCAGGAAGTCTCCGGATCCAAATTTCCCGTAGGCTCATCGGCGATCACAATGGCCGGGTCATTCACAATGGCGCGGGCAATGGCCACCCTCTGCTGCTCGCCGCCGGAGAGCTGGGAGGGAAATGCCTTGTACTTCTCCCGAAGCCCCACCACGTCCAGAACGGCATTCACGCTGCGCTGGATGAGGCGCCTCGGAGCTTCGATGACCTCCATGGCAAACGCCACATTCTCGTACACCGTCTTGTCCGGCAACAGGCGGTAATCCTGGAATATCATCCCCAGACCCCGCCGCAGGTACGGGACATCGCTCTCCTTCATCTTCGCCACATCGCGCCCGTTCACCTCCAGCACGCCGGAGGAAGGCAGCACCTCCCGCAGAAGCATGCGGATAAAGGTGGACTTCCCCGCGCCGCTGGCACCGACAATGAAAACGAACTCCCCTTTGACAATGTCGATACTCACATGATCCAGCGCCACCGTGCCGGTATCATCATATATCTTGGAAACATCCCTCATATGGATCATAGGATGGAACTACCTCCTGTACAACAAAACAACACTATTTTTATTGTACCACACAATCATGAAAATAAGCAAAAAAATCAACAAAAAACGGCAGCAGGAACGCCCCACATCCGCAAGGAGCTTTCCTGCTGCCTGTCCGGTTTGTCAATCGTGTTCCAATGGCCACACATGGCCTTCGTTGTTGAAGGACTTCGTATGCTCACGAGCTATTTGAAGAAAATACTGGAGCAAAGTGTCATCCTTCACCTCTCTATGAGATCCATCCCGCAAGAGAATAGAAGTATTGACCTCTCTGAGATCTACCGTTCCATCAAATTCCACCGGCCGGACTGACTGCAAATGAAATTCATGCTCTTGGGTCCGGATACACAACTGGTACTCCTTCCCCGGGAAAATCGAATTGCTGATGACATATTCCCGTTCCTTTCCTCCAAAAATCCTGGGCAAATTTCCATCCACCCAATCCCCGACCTCAAATCCCACGACATGACCGAGCATGGGATAGATATCCAGGGAGCTGACCAACTCCTCTACAAACCCTGCCTGGGGAACCCCTGCTCCCCGCATCATCAATGCGGCTCCACCTTGCTTGTCACTGAATGTATAGGAAAAATCGTCATAAACCGATGTCCCATGGTCGGAATACAGCGTCACAAGATACTCATCCTCACGGTAGTGGCTCTCCAGATAATCAAACAAGACCCCTAAACTGCGATCCGAATTCCTGATCCCAGTCAGATTCGCATGCTCATAAAGAGGGACATGGGAAAGCCTGACACTTGCCTCCTTCGACATTGCACCGGGCAATAGATCCTTCAGTGAAAGATGCGTCTGCGTGGCAACAGGAACCTGATAATCACTCGCACGCCAAGGATGGGTGTCCGCTGCATGAACCATCAAAAACTGGTCGCATTCACCAAATGCTTCCAGTTGCCGAATCACACGTTCCACACCTTCATGCACATGAGAAGAATAAGGAGCAACAAGCAAACGGTCATATCCTCTGGTCACCCCGTTGTAAACACCACAGCCATTCCCCATAAGGCTGGCACAGTAATACCCCAAATCCTTCATGCACTCAGATATGGTTTTGTATTTCTCATCCAGAACAACGCTGGCTGTTTCATTGAAAATCTGCGAATGTTGGAGATGCATGCCCGTTTCTATTGCCGCAAAGGCAGGATAGGTATATTCGGCAATAGAAAAGTGTTGATTGAATATAATGCCTTTCTTGAAAAATCCAATAATATTGGGCACATCCAAAAAATTCCGCTCTTTTTCCTCTCCCCAACTCAATGCATCCAACAGAATGTTCAGCACCAATTTTTTCCGCTTTGGGCTGTGCCTCAAGAAAATCGGCTCTCCTATTACGAACGGCTGTTCCGAAGAAAATATCGTATTCCCCTGCAAACGGAAAAAACTGTACATCCCCTTTCCCAAGCGCCATTTCCCCTGTGCATCCGGTGCCTCAATCGAAACAATCTGTTTCGATTCTGTTCCCGCAACGGGAAGAATCATATCTCCTTCGGCTTTTATGGCCACCTTGCCGGGTACCGACCTCGATTTCATAAAATCAAAGACAGTCCCCGCTCCACAGTGCCCCACCAGGCTCTCATTTCCTTTGTTTTCCTCCAGCAAGCAAGTTTTGCCTTCCAAATCCTCCTCTTCCGCATACGCCCCCACCCAATATGCATATGGCAACGATTCCTGCCTTCCCGGAACAAAGCCGCAAATATATTCACAGAAAGAAATACTCGGACGGATTTCCAGCCCATTCCCGCCCCAAAAAGCCTCATGAAGATGAAAAGGAGCATAATGACCCACATCAAACGCCCGCGTGAGAACAGCAAGATATTCCTCCAAACGATCCCCCGGAATCTGGAATTGCAACGGCACTCCATAGTGATGCTTCAACAACCCTTGGAAAAAAACGGTTTCCAAGGAGTTTCCCAGCATTTCATGGCATGTTACCAGCAGTTTCCATATCTCTGCGCTGGCCTTCCTTTTTCTATAGGCTTTTCGGATATATTCCAATGCCACATGATAATTCTTGTGAGCCATTGCATATTTTGCATAAAAGACATCAAACTTTTCCGACCACGGATAGAGACGATGGTACTCAATCAATTCTTCCAAATACGCATCATCATACCGCCCGAGCTCAACCCCGCGCAAAAGATTCTCAAAATGGATCCTGCCTTTTGAACTTTGCTCAAAAAAACTGCCCGTCATTTGTTCTTCGTTCATCTGAATCCCCCTCTCGCCGCATAGGCTTTGATCCACAGCCGTTGGTAAAGCGCTTCCACATCCTTGGCATAGGCCTCTGCATCCATAAGAGCAGACTGCTGCATCCTTCTTCGTAAATCCCCGTGCAGCATCCCGATGAGTTCCCTGTCCCCTGCCATCGCCACCGCCTTCCCTATATACTCATCATAAGACCCTGCTGCCATTTCCTCAAGCCCCAAGGTCTTCAGCACGCCATACCCGAAACGCGTTCCCAGGCGTTTCCCGAACAGGCTGACCACCGGCACCCCCATGTAAAGAGCCTCGCATGTCGTAACAAATCCCACATAGGGATAAGTATCCAGCGCAATGTCAAGATCTGCGTACTCCTTCAGGTACTCCCGCGAAAATCCCCGAAACTCGACCCTGGAAGCATCCAAGCCCAGCCGCCGGAACCGTTCCAGCGTATAGCCGATCCCCTCTTCGCTGTCAAAAAGCCGATGCTTCAGGACAAGACGGCTTTGGGGCACCTCCTGCAGAATCTTTGCCCATGCCAAAAGAATCTCATCCGTGACTTTGCTGAAATTGTTGAAGCAGCCAAATGTAATATAGCCGTTCTTTGCACATGGAGGAGCCACCGGTTCCGGCATATTGCGGAACGGGGTATAGCAAATCATGCTCCGCAGATCATGGAGCACCGTTTCCACAAAATACCCCCGGGGATTCTCCGCCTCCCCGCAACAATTCCTGTCTGCCCAAAAATATTCAATCGATTCCAGACCCGTACTATTCACATCCCCCAAGCCGGAAATCTGCACCGTCGCCGGATGGCTGGCCATCACGGCAAGATGATTGTCGCTGGTATGCCCGGAAAGGTCAAACAGGATGTCTATCTCATCCTGCCTGACCAATTCCGCAATTTCTTCATCTGAATTATTCGAAATTTCCCTCCACACTTCCACCTCTGCCCGCATCTTTTCCGTCATCCAATCTCCCCGGTTGCCTGCATAACAATACAGACAAAAGGCCGCCCTGTCATGTTCCCGCAAAAGCGCCCAAAGGAAGCAGGCCAATGGATGCTCCCGGAAATCACTGGACAAGTAGCCCACTCGAAGCCGTTCATGATGATAAAAGCGCAAGGGATAGGAAACCATATCCTCCACCAACAAGCGATACTCCCGATAGAGACACTGATATTCCTCGCTGCTGTAATCCGAAACGGAATTAGCCGCAAACAAGGCATTGCTGCTCTCCCTGCGTTTTTTGGGCAGGGACGGTTCCCATCGAGAAGATTGCCGGAACGCCTCCACGGCCTTCCGGGCATTCCCCAGCATATGATAAGCTGCCCCAAGCAAGCTCCATGCATCCGCAGCGACCTTACGTTCCTCGATATCGGATACGTCCACGCTCCCCAGACAGTCCTGCAAGACACGGATTTCCGACAGGTACTGCCTCCGCTCGCGATAAACATACGCCAGCAGGAGATCCGCCCTGGGCCAACGGCAGACACCATCGCGCACCGCCAGGATTTTTTCCAGAGCCGCATCATATTCTTTTTTCCGAAAGGACAGGAGAGCTTCCCCGTACAGCCCAAGGATGTCCACCATTGCAATCCCCCTCCGACTCATCTGTCAACGGTTACGCCCCATCGCCTCCATAGCCAGTTCCCCATTGCGGACAGCCAGCCGCCTGAGCTCGGAGAGCAAGGGAGCATTCTTCTTCCGGAAGGATTCCTTGCCGTTCCACTTATGCCGGATCTCCGCCATAAGTTCTTCCACCGTGATATCCTGCAAATTTCCCACCACCCGATCGCCAATGGAATCCATAAACCTCCCAATCTTCGGATCATAGGACACACCAATCATGGGAACTCCCATGACCCCTGCGAAAATCAGGGCATGGAGGCGTATGCTCACCATGAGGTCCATGCAGCCCACAAGGGAAAGGAGCTCGCTCGTCGTATACTCGTCCTCCAGCACCGTACAGCTCTCCTGTGCCATGGCCGCAATCGCTTCCGCCGCCTTCACATCCTCCGGATACTGCATGGGAAGGAACACCACTCTGGCATCCAGTTCCCGTACAATCGCATCCACGGCTCCCGCCAGGACTTCCTTGTAGTGCATCCACCCGCGCCACTCCCGGACGGAAATGCCCACCGTAGGCTTTGCTCCATCCGCATGGTACTTTTTCAGGATAGAATGCCCCGCCTCGCGCCCCACGGGATTGATAGCAAGCACAGGGTCTGCCGTGCACTCGATATGAGGCGAATGGATATGCAGGCTCTCCAGCTCCTCCAGAGAACCGTGATCCCGCACTGTGATGACATCCACATGGTTGCCCAGCCAGCTCATCATGCGACGCGCAAAGCTGCCATAGATGGGGCCGATTCCCTGGGCATAGAGCATCACCGGCGTCCCCAGCACATGAGCCCAAAAGATGATCCCCATATAATAATAGAGGCTCCGCCCGCTCGTGACGTTCTGCAGAAGGCTGCCGCCACCGCTGATCAGGAGATCCGCCTTCCGCAGGACGCAGAGAATCCCCGGCATATCCAGCCAAGAAACCGCCTCCACCCCATGACGTCTTCTCGTGTCCTCCGGATCCGACGAAATGACCGTGATATTCAATTTTGGGTCAAGCTCGGACAGAACCTCCAGCATGGCGGCGAGCATTGCCTCGTCGCCGCCATTCCTTGAGCCGTAATATCCGGAAACCACAAGATTATGCATGAATCAAACTCCTTCAGTTCCCCATCCTGCTCTTTGCCGCAGAAAGAAGGGTCTGCCAGAACTGAACCAGCGCCATGGCAATCGCACCGACTCCCGCTCCCAGCACAATGCCTCCGATGCCGCGCATGAAAGACATATAGACCGGCGTCCGCATGTGGGCAAAGGTCTCCACCATGGAACCCTGGCCGATGGTCGCCACAATGACCAACAGGAAGAACACCATCGTCGGCCACTTGCGCTGCCATGCCATGGCCGCCAGCATGAAGGCCGGATGGCCAATCAAAAGCTCCTTTGAGCGCGGGCGCGCATAAAAGAGCTGCTCCAAAAAGGCGCGGAACCGGAGCTCCGCAGAGGATACGGGCATTCCGAGGTTATGCCCGCTCCGGGCGATGAACACAATGCCCGCCAGAAGCACGCAACCCATGCCAATGAGGGTCTTCACTTTCACGGGCGTATCGAGAATCCGGCGAAGCTGATCTGCCATCCCTGTCGTGTCATCGAATTTCCCATCAAAGATATCAAAACGCTGCAGGAAAGCGAGCGCCACCAGAACCAACGGCAGGACAAAGGTCAGCTTGATGCCGCGGTAAATGTTGAACTCCAGGAAGTATTCCGTATCCGAAAGAGCACCCGAAAGATATGCCGCACCTACATAGGACATCGCGCCTGCCACGAAAAGCGCAAGCGCAGCCGTCACCATGAGCTTCGGCAAGGAAAGCCTCACCTCATTCCGGAAGGAGCGCACACGATCCAGCTGCCAGATAACCGCCAAAGCCGGAAAGAGATTCGCACCGGCAAAAGCCGCCAAAAGCCGAAGCTTGCTCCCTGCGCCCATAAGCACCGGAACCGCCGCCAGCACAGCGATCGCCGCAAACAAAAGATACTGTTGCTTCGGCCTGGCATTGAGCTTCGGAAAAACCAGAGACAGATACAGCACCCCTGCGGCAACAGCCCCCACCATCACAAGCGCCCGCAAGCACCGATCGGGATAATACTCCCGGAATGCAGAGGCAGGTCCAAGCGTGAACCCGCGTTCCTTCAAGATTTCCGCAGTTGCCCGGAAATACTTCATATTCGTTTCCAAGAGGCTCATATCAGGGGATGGACTCTCAATGATGCGCAGAAGGTCAATGCGGATATTGCGTTCCTGGTCAGTATTCGCCCAGCGCTCCACCGCAGTATCCATCTTGATCTTTGCCATCTCGTCCTTCGGGATGCTGTAGAGTCTCGCCACATGATCATAGCCGATGCCCTTGGCGATCTCATTCATCCCTTCCTGCTGATAGAATTGCAGCTGGGACGGTGCCTCGATGAGCCCGAGCGTCATATCTCTCGCTTTCATCTCATCAATGGTCGCCTGCAGGGACTTTGTCGCCCCCAGGGACTGCTTCCCGGCAAAAACCACCTCGGAAACCCGGATGCCTTCCAGCCGATCGAACACAGCTTTGACATCCGCTTCCGTGCATCCCTCGTAATTGCTGGGACGAGCGATGACATAGAAGCCTGCCGCATTCACGGCCTTCATCTCATCCGTGGGCAAACCGAGGTTCATCTTCAGGAAGGTCTCATAATGCGCCTTGACAGCCAGAACCTCCCTGCCCCCCAGGTCATGGGAGACCACCCGCTCCTTGCCGAGCCGCCGCAGAAGATCCTCCTTGACTTCCCGGAAGACCCGGGAATCCTCTCCCGTCACATAGACCTCCGTGCCCTTGACATTCCCTGCCGCCACAAAATCGCGCCAGACAGGATCCGTCAGCGCTCCGCTCCGGTAATTGGCCAGAAGCTCACTGCCGGGCACAGCCGATGCCTTGCCATTCTCATTGAATTTCTTGAATGTCGTCTCATAAACGGCCAAAGAGGTAAAACCGGCTTCCTTCGCCTGGGCCAGAACTTCCTGCACCGGCAGTCCTTCGCGGTCTGCCAGTTCCTGAAGCCCCTCGTAATCAATGGCCATATCCACCTGATGGTTCTGCACCTCTACCTCATGGCGCTGGAAGCAGATTGCCAATGACGCGATCAAGCCAAGGACAATAAAGGCAATGAGCCACCGATTGTATTTGAAACCCTTCATTTATTCAGCCACCTATCTCCCTGCCGTTATGAGCACCTTGCCATCCTGCATTTCCACGCTTTCGAACTTCGCCCCCAAAGGAAGCTTGTCCGGCTTCACGATCTGGATATCCCCAAAAAAGTTGTCCAGGCTGAGCTTCCCCGGAAAGGCATTCCTGGCCCGAAGATGGCTCATGCGGAAATACAGGGAACCATCCTCCTCCAGCACCACCCCGGTCATCTCCACATCAGCCATGCGGCCGAAAACCTTGATGCCCGCAGTCACCAGAATCTCCTTTGGCGTGATCTTCACCTGGACGTTCTCCAGCTTCTCCACCCGACGGCTGATGAGTTCCTTGAGGTTGAGTTCCGTGACAATCCCCTTGAGTTTCAGGCTTTTCGCCGACTGAATCTCCAGCACATCCTCTTTCAGGAGCTGGAGCATATCAATCTGCACACCCTCCGCCGTGGCAATCAGCTCCGCCACATAGACTTCTCCCAGCTTTGCCGAATGGGTGATCACCTGAAGGTCATCCACCCGCCCGCAAGCCACCAGAAGGTTCGGCGTGGAAGACAGGGACACCACCACATCATGGGTGGCCAGACGATCCGAAAGGCGCGTCTTCAACGTGGAAGACACCAGTCCCGGCAGGATAAATTCGCCAAACATGATTAATATTATGAAGAGAACGGCTAAAATAGTCAAGCCTTTTCGCAAAATATCACCTCCATGAAAACAGCCCGCCGCAAGGAACCATGCAGAAGTAAAGTTCCTTGGACAGGCTATCGACATCAAAACACATGGTTTGCCTTGGCTGAGAGATAGGCACGGATGAACGGATCGATCTCCCCGTCCATCACCGCCTG
Source organism: uncultured Veillonellaceae bacterium (assembly GCA_902773295.1). Classification (GTDB taxonomy): domain Bacteria; phylum Bacillota; class Negativicutes; order Selenomonadales; family Selenomonadaceae; genus UBA3796. The sequence continues at coordinate 43,552 of CACYDT010000074.1, forward strand.
CACATTCCCCGTCTCCTCATTGGTGCGGTGGTCCTTGACCATCGTATACGGCTGGAACACGTAGGAACGGATCTGGCTGCCCCACTCAATCTTCTGCTGGTCGCCCTCCAGCTTCGCAATCTCTGCCTCCTTTTTCTCCTGCTCCAATTCGAAGAGCTTGGCGCGGAGCATCCGAAGGCACTGCTCCCGGTTCTGGAGCTGGGAACGCTCGTTCTGGCACTGCACCACAATACCCGTCGGCTCGTGGGTCATGCGCACCGCCGAGGACGTCTTGTTGATATGCTGTCCGCCTGCGCCGCTGGCTCGGTAGGTATCCACCCGCACATCCGCCATATTGATGTCCACCTCCACCGCATCGTCGATTTCCGGCATGATATCGCAAGCCGAGAACGACGTATGGCGACGGGCATTGGCATCGAAGGGAGAAATCCGGACCAGGCGATGGACCCCCTTTTCCGATTTCAGGAAACCATAGGCATTGTGTCCTTTGATGAAAAGGGTCGCGGACTTCACCCCTGCCTCGTCCCCCGGCAGGAGATCCTGGGTCTCCACCGTGAAGCCATGGCGTTCCGCCCAGCGCCCATACATGCGAAGGAGCATCTGCGTCCAGTCCTGCGCCTCCGTGCCGCCTGCTCCGGCATGAAGCTCCAGATAGGCATTGTTCGCATCATAAGGACCGGAAAGCAGGATTTCCAACTGCAGAGACTCCAGCCCCTCCTTGATGGCATCGATCTCGGATCGGACATCCTCCTCCACGGACTCATCCTTGTCCTCCATGCCCATCTCCCAGAGAGTTTGGGCATCCTCATACTTTGCAAGGAGAGCCTTGTACTTGTCCACCCCGATTTTGAGGTCATTCAGCTCCTGATTGATCTTCTGAGCTTCCTCCGCATCATCCCAGAAAGTCGGCTCCCCCATCTTGTACTCCAACTCCGCTATCTTGTCCTCCTTGTGAGCGACGTCAAAGTGAATCCCCCATCTCGTTCAGCTTCTCCTTGAGAGCCGTCAGCTCCACCTTCCAGTCTTCCAGCATTGAATCACATCCTTACCTGCACTATACTATCGACAATATATACTATCCTAATACATATGATTCCATCCTGTCAACAACCATGAATCGCCCCCTTGCCCTCTCACATAAGATTACGATGTTTTCTTTCCCACCCGGGCAGCAATCGCCCCCCTCTCCACGGCTCCATAACTTCCCGTTCGCGGTAAGGCCTCTCCCCCCAACGAATTCGCAATTTCTTTCCCCGTACTTTCTCATACCGCGCCACCAGTTCCCGCAAGGAAATCGCTTGGCCTGACGAGACGGCATAGGCTCCGCAAAGGTCAAACCGCTCCTCTAAAAGATACCGGGCTGCGAGCGCAAAAGCCCCTGCCGCATCCTCCACATGGACGAAATCCACATCCTGCTCCCCCGGCGACATGGAAAGTGCTTCCCCTGTCTCGGCAATCTTATCCAAGAGCGCGAAGAGCTTCTTTCTTCTGTCCCCTGGCCCATAGGTGTCAAACAGTTTCAGGACAAATGCATGCATCCCTGCCGTTTCCCTGTAGTATTGGAGAATCGCCTCAAATGCCTGCTTAGACGCCGCATATAGGTTCACTGGACTGTAAGGAGCGTTTTGGTAGTGCTGCCACGAGGTTCCCGCATAGACAAGATTCCTCACGCCATGGCGAGCCATGGCATCCAGCAGTTTCGCCCCAAAGGTCACGTTGCTGTCCATCATTGCGTCGATATCCTCATACTTGTGTTGGGACAGGAATAAGGACGCCAAGTGAAACACTACATGAGGCCGAGATTTCTCCAGAATTTTCATCAAATCTGTTTCTGCTCCATGCACATGAAAGCGAACCACTTGTCGAAGAGCCTCCGGCAACACCTCCAGTTGCGAGGACGGACGAACAATCGCATGAAGATCCCATCCCTCTTTCAGCAACCGAACAGCCAAATGGCTTCCAACAAAGCCGGTAATACCTGTCAGCAACGCTCTGTGCGCTTCTTCCATCCCCGTCCCTCCCTCAAAACAACACCCCCGAATGTTTCAATGCTTCCTGCCAGTCCCGAAGAATCTTGTCCTCTGGATACACGCGGACAAAATGGAGCAAGGAGCTTTTATTCTTTTCCCGTAAAATCAACGGCAGGGATTTGTCCGGGGAAAAATTTTGACGTAACGTCGGTGGCAGACAGGAAAAAAAGTACTCATGGGGAGTCACTCCAAATGTCTGACGAAAATCATGCACTCTCTTTTCTTTTGCCATGAGGCTGTCATACAACTCATGCAACTTACCTACAGTCTTCTCCACTGAAAAATTTTCCAGGACATACCTGCGGGCAGCCTCCCCCAGTCGGAACCGCTCTTCCGGGTGATGGAAAAGATAACGAATGGCTTCCCCGTACTCTTCGATACTGTTGACCAGAAGCCCCGTTTTCCCATGCTGAACCAGATATTTTTCCGCACATTGGTTCAAGCATACCACCGGCAATGCTGATGCCATAGCTTCCAATAAAGCATTTTCCGTCGTCCCAAAATGTGTGGGATTCAAGAGATAGCCAAACACATCCATCTCCGCAAATTCATTCTTTACGTCATTGACATAATCCACGAAGCGAAGTTGCTTCTCCATACCATAGGCCCGTGCCTTCTCGGCCAAATCCCTCTCATTGGTCTTATCTCCGATTATACGAAACTCGATTCCAGGGATATCCTTCACCTTCTGGCAAAAATCCATAAAGTCGGGATGCATCTTGGAATAGGATTGCGTTCCCAGATATCCCATGACAAAGTTTTTCTTTTCATTTTTTTTCTTGTTCGACACAAAACCTTCAAATCCCCCCGAACTGTTTACCACAGCACAAGACTTCTGTGCCCATTTTCTTATCTTTTCATCCCAATAGGGATTCTCTAAAGAATATTCAGATGTAAAAACAAACATCTGCGGAATCTTAAGAAAAGAGGGCGGAATATAAGGATAAAAGCACCCAGAGACATGGCACCATACCACCAGTCGCACAGGCAATGATGGGAAATTCGACAGCCAACCGCACATCAATGGATGATGCCACCACTCAATCTGCACAATATCAGCCCTCTGTATAGCAGAAAAAATATCCCGTTCACATCCAATCTCGTGTACTTCCACATGATTAGAACGACAAACATCCATAAAATTTGTCTTTTCCGGCATCTCTAAGAGAAGAATCTCATGACGATACTCCGATTTCGTATTCTCTGAATAAGAAGCAATTCCTGACAGTACCTTCCCCACACCGCCGCCCATGTGTGCAGTGATATGCAAAACCTTTTTTGGCCTCATGACGTACTCCTTTTCAAAAAATTAATACTTCTCAAAGAAATGGCGTCTCAAAGTCCCTAAAACACACAAACTTCCGATCTCTGTCCGACAAAATCGGACTCATGCACGGCCACGGAATACCTGCTGAATCCCAACGAATCCCCGTATCGTGCTCCTGATTGTAAACCTTGGTCACCTTGTACATCATAACCACATGCTCGCTCATAGTGTAGAAACCGTGAGCCATCCCTTCCGGAAGATAGAACATATTTCCGATGTTTCCATCCAATACCAACGAGTGATGCTGCCCGTATGTAGGAGAATTTTTTCGAAGATCCAGAGCAACATCCCATACTTTCCCCTCCACACAATAAACAAGCTTGGCACAGTCTGCCGGAGGGGTTTGGAAATGCAAACCGCGCAAAACATTTTTAGATGAAACAGAATGGTATTCCTCCCGAAAAATCGTCGGAAGCCCCAGATTATGAAAAGATTCTTCATGAAAAGTTTTGACAAATGCGCCACGGGAATCTCTCCGGATTTCCGAAAGAATCTCATAGCAGCCTTCCAATCCTGTTTCCAACCGTTCAAACAATCCAATGTTACCCTTCATCTTACTGCCTCATGAATGATTTCTGCCATATAATCAATCATATCTTCTGTCATACCGGGATATACACCCACCCAGAAAGTATCTCTCATAATACGATTCGTATTCGTCAAATCCCCAACGATACGATACCCCATTTCACTGGCTCGCATTTCATCAAAACATGGATGCTTGACAAGATTCCCGGCAAACAGCATCCTCGTCTGTACTCCATTGGCTTCCAAATAAGAAACTACCCTTTCCCGCTCTACACTCTTTCGGCAGGTAAGAAGAAAACCGAACCAACTCGGTCTGGACTGTGGACATGCTTCCGGCAGGACAAATGTATCCGACAAATCCTTCAAACGCTCATACAATCGACGGAAGTTTTTCTTTCGTCGCTCCACAAAAGACGGCAATTTTTTTAATTGAGCACAACCGACTGCTGCCTGCATATCTGTAATCTTCAAATTGTAGCCAAAATGAGAGTATACGTACTTGTGGTCATACCCTCTAGGAAGTTCTCCATACTGCCCATCAAACCGATGTCCGCAAGAATCATCCTGACCAGAAGAGCAAACACAGTCCCGTCCCCAGTCGCGAAAAGAACGAAGGATTTTATGGAGAAGAGGATGATTGGTATAGACTGCACCGCCTTCCCCCATGGTCATATGGTGAGGTGGGTAAAAACTCGATGTGCCGATATCACCGACCGTACCGGTAAACTTCTCTGTACCATCCAATACATACTTCGAACCCAACGCATCGCAATTGTCTTCCAAGAGCCATAATTCATTTCTGTCGCAAAACTCCTTCACCGCTTTAATGTCAAAGGGATTTCCCAAGGTATGGGCAAGCATGACAGCTTTTGTCTTGTCGGAAAGAGCGTCTTCCATTTTCGATACATCGATATTGTATTGGGGAATCGTGACATCCACAAAAACCGGAATCGCCCCGTAATTGATGATGGGAGAAACAGTCGTAGGAAATCCGGCCGCCACCGTAATGACTTCGTCCCCTCGACGAATGCGCCGCTCCCCCAAGAGTGGAGAGGTCAGTGTCATAAAAGCCAAAAGATTGGCTGAGGAACCCGAATTCACCGTGGAACAGTATTTCACATGCAAATACTCGGAAAAATTTTTTTCAAATTCTTTCACATAGCGTCCTGCCGTCAGCCAAAATTCCAAGGCACTGTCTACGAGATTCACCATTTCCTCATGGTCGTAAACACGGGAGGCATAGGGAATGCGATCTCCGTATTTGAAAACCTGTTTCTCGTGATATTGTTCGCAATATTCTCTCACTAAGGCCAGAATTTTGTCCTGCAACTCCTCCCGTTTCATACAGCCTCTCCCTTCCTCCAAAAATCGGCCAAAACCTTTCTCATTTCTTTCAACCCCAACACATCCTCTACACTGCATTCCATGGCAGTCTCTATCTCTTTTTTTATGGCAAACAAGCTCTCCCACCGTGCTACAAGATTTTCCGCATCCAGCCCATAGCGGCGCACGATATCCACTAAACGCTTCTCCAGAATCACGACACCCTCCGCCAAAGCAATATTATCACAAAACTGGATTAGGCGATCATAAGGCGTGTATTCAATTTTCTGCAAATAATCCTCCAAAAAATCATAGTCCTTCTGTGTGCAGTCCCATATCCCTGTCACGGTGCGGATATCCTGCACGGGAAAAGAATGGGTCAGGCAGATACGAGCCGCCTCTGGATATCCTTCATCCATAAGGAAACGATAACCCGCAAAGATATGATTGATCTGCATATGTTCATCACCAAAGGCACGCCCGACATCGTGCAACAGTCCATAGCTGCCAGCAAGCTCCGCATCCATTCCCGGAATCCTCTGTGCCAAAAGAAACGCTGCCATACCGGCAGAACGGCAGTGATCAATCCAACGTCTCGAATGATTCGCATTTGCCTTATTCAAATATTCAATAGCTTGTACCATCGTCAACCAATGTCATTAACTTAAGGTCATGTAGCCCCTAAAAAAGACGTTTTTGTGTCAAAGGATATTTTGAAGCATAACGGCCTTTGTGTC